>NZ_JBYKCM010000005.1:0-477298 GCF_057736575.1 Saccharopolyspora sp. MMCC62
CCCACAACCCCAATTTCAGGGCCGCGAACTCCGGGGAGTCACTCTTTCGTCTTCCGTTCTTGCGATGTTTCAAACTCTAGCAGGCTCGTTTTCGGCCGTTTCAGGGGGGGTCACTTTCGCGTTTCCGCGGTTTCCCGCATCCCCGGCCGGCCGAATCGTCGACCTGTTCTGGAGTTTTTCACTGCTGAGCCGTGACCCGCTCCTCGAAGGAGCGCCTCTCGTTCTCAAGCGACTGTCGTACGTTACCCGGTCCGCTTCGCGGTGTCAAACCCGCTCGTCCCGTTCGGTGCGCGCTTCCGAGGTCGACCCCCGGGCGCCGCCACCTTCGCCGTCCCCGCCAGGCTCTTGCGTCCTGTTCCGTCCGGCTTGCCGTGCGACGAAGAGAAAGTTACGCACACTCTCCGTGAATGTCAAATCGCCTGGTCAGACCCTTGACATTCACCTTCGGAGGAGAGTCATGACTTCCCCTTCGGGCGCAGCCAGAGCTTGACCGTGCTCGTGGCGCTCGCGGCTTCGATCGCTTCGAGCAGTTCGGACGCCGACACCGCGGTGGTGCGGCCGACCGGGACGAGCTCGTAGCCCCAGGTCCCGAATTCGCGCAGCGCCGTCGCCGGATCGTCGCCGAGTTCGGCGATGCCGGACGGGGTGAACGAGCAGATGATCGACGGGCGATCCCGCCGCAGCAGCCGGACCAGGCCGCCGAGCACCCGGTGCACGCGGGAGCCGACGTCGACGTGCACCACCGACAGGGTCATGTCGTGCAGCGTCGCGGTGCCTTCCAGCTCCTTGTCCAGCCGGACGCCGGGCACCCGGTCCTCGGCCGGGTCGGACTCCTCGACCGGGCGCACCACGACACCGCCGCCCAGGGAGGGCTCGGCGGCCAGCTCGCCCGGCGCGTCCCACGCGGCGGCTTCGACGGTGATGAGGCGCTGGCCCCAGGCCGCGGGCACGTTCACCTCGACGTTGCGCTGCAGCAGCGCCCGGCCGGCGGCGCTGGGTTCGACGGCGATCACGGCGCCGCTGTTGCCGAGCCTGCTCAGCACCCGCACCGCCTGGTAGCCGACGTAGGCGCCGACGTCGAGGAACACCCCGTCCGGTTCGAGCAGCGAATCGATCAGCGCCGAGGTCTCCGCGTCCCAGGTCGCGTGCGAGGACAGCCACGGCAGCATCAGGCTGTCGTCCGAGGGCAGCCGCAGCAGGCCCGCGTCGCAGAGCACCGGGGTGCTGGTGCCGTCGGCGGCACCGGTGTTGCGCTCGTGCTCGCGCAGCAGGATGCGCTGCAGCACGTCGGTGCGGTGCAGCGCGTAGGCCGCGTCGCTGGTCGCGGAGCGCAGCGTGGTCTCCAGCTCCTGTTCCCTGGCGGCTTCGCGTTCCTTCTCCAGCACGTCGATCCGGTCCAGGGTGCGTTCGACCGCGGTGGTGAGGCTGTCGAGGCGCTGCGCCACCAGGTCGTCCTGCCCACCGGCGCCGCCGGTGGAACCGCCCTCCAGCGCGCGGAGCCTGCGGTGCTGGTCGGCGAGGTCCGCGCGGGCCCGCACCATGCCGTCGTCGATGCTGGTGAGGCGTTCGTCGAGCTGGTCGTGGCGCTGGTCGACGCGGCCGAGCTCGGTGCGGAACTGGTCCAGCTCCTCCCCTCCCCCGTCGGCGTCGTACTGGCGGCGCAGCAGCTCCGCCGCGGTCTGCTCGACGCCGTCGACCATCGAGCGCAGCACGTCGCGGATGTGGTCGTCGTAGTGGCTGAGCACCCGCAGCACCGCCTTGCGCAGCGCGGGCGCGACCGAGTTCCGGCCGCCCGCGCCGACGTCCGGCGCCCGGTGCAGGGCGTGCCGGGCGACCAGCAGCGGGTGCAGCGGGTCGTCGAGGTCGCCGTGCCGGTCCTTGGCCCACTTGGTGCGCCAGTTCCGGTAGGCGTGCTCGACGTGCCCGCGGAGCCGCTCGGCGGCGTGGTTGACGCTGTGCTGGGCGAGCAGGTGGTCGCGGGCGCGCTGTCCGGCGGCCGTGACGGCCGCGGGGTCGTCGGCGGCGGTGCGCAGCGCGTCGGCGGCGGCTTCCACGTCCGGTTCGCCCTGGCCCTGGCAGGGCACCAGGGTCGCGCCCGCGGACCCGAGGAGTTCGGTGACGGCGCCGTGGTCGGCGGCCAGCACCGGCACCCCGTGCGCGGCGACCTCCAGCAGCCGCAGCGCGTACCGGTCGCCGCCCGCGGGCCGGTGCAGCGAGGCGACGCAGTCGGCGGCGGCGAGCAGCCCATCGGTGTCCATCTCGTCCTCGACGAGGTGCACCCGGGGATCGGCGGCGGTGGCGAGGCGGAGCCGTTCGGCGGCTTCCGGGTGCGCGGCGGCGCCGGTGACGGCGATGAGCAGGTGCGCGTCCTCCCGTTCCGGGAAGGCCGCGAAGAACGCGGTGACCAGGCCCAGCACGTTGTCCCGGCGTTCGTCGGAGTGGTCGGCGAACGCGCCGATGACGAATTCCTCGGACAGCCCGTGGCGGGCGCGCGCGGCCTTGCGGGTGGGCAGGTCCACCGGGCCGGGGTCGAGCAGCGGGAGCGCGACGACGCGGGTGGTGGGCCCACCGGCCCGGCGCGCGGCTTGGCGGGCGGCTTCGGAGAGCACCCAGGCCTCGACGGCATCGCCCGGGTCGGTGCCGTCCGGCTGCACGTCGATCAGGTGTCGCCCGGTCGGCACGGCGAGCCCGGGTTCGCAGCGCAGCACCACCGGGTAGTACGGCGTGTCCGCCGATGGCAACCCGGAGGCGCGCACGGCCGCGCGGACCAGGTCGGCGGTGCGACCGGTGCCGAGGACGGCGACGCCGAGCTGGTCGACGAGCGTGGAGCGCGCGCCGTCGCCGCGGTCGCCGAGGGCCGCGGCGGGCACCCGCCCGCTGGCGACGCCGACACCGGCGCACCACTCGCGGAACCCGGCGGCGTCCGCGCCGAACGGGTCGGGGTGGTCGGCGCGCAGCACCGGGTCGTCGGCCCACACCGCGGCGGTCCACCGGGAACCGCCCGCGGCGCGCTGCCGGTCGTCGGCGGGTTCGCAGGCCCAGCCGAGGAAGTCGGCGGGTCCGCCGCCGGGCGCGAACGGGCTGGTGGGGGCGGTGCCGCGCTGCCAGGCGTCGAGGTAGTCGCGGCGCAGCGCATCGGGCAGCGGAGTGCCGTCGGGCAGCGCGTCGTAGGGGTGCGGCTGCTCGCGGGTGTAGCCGGCTTCGACGAGCGCGTTGCGGTAGGCCGCGCACAGCCCGGCGAGCACCGGGTGCTCGGACAGCAGCACCCGCGGCCGGTCGGCGTAGTGGGTGGACAGCAGCCACGGCCGCTGCGGCTGGAACCCGTCGAAGTGGATGCTGCGCAGCAGCGCGCCGTCCACCGCGTGCCCGCCGTCGCCGGTGGGGATGAGTTCGCGCTGCGCCGCGTTCCACACCGACAGCCCGACGCCCGGATCGCGCAGCACGTGGTGGTCGACGAGCGCGGGCGCGCCGTCCAGGAGCATCCCGACGCTCGGATCGGCGCGGACCTGCTCGGCCCACGCGGTGAGGAAGTCCTCGCCACCGGGCCGCACGCCGAGCACGCTCGGGTCGAACGGCCCGGATTCGACGAGGTCGGTGGCGCTGGGCCGGAACCCGTCGGCGTAGAGGGTGCGCAGCACGCGCGGCACCAGCGCCACCGGCCGGTCGGGGGTGAGTTCGCGCAGCAGGTCGTCGAACTCGTTGAAGATCTGCACCGACGGTTCGAGGTAGAGCACCGTCGCGCCGGTCGCCAGCAGGTGCTGCAGCAGCCGGGGCCGGAGCACGGCGCGGAGCTGGTCACCGGTGCAGGCGACGGCGAGGCGGGCGAACTCGTCGTCGTCGACGCCGATCCGCCCGGGCGTGACCACGTCGCCGCCGGGCGCGGCACCACCGACGGGCAGCACCACGAAGCGGGCGCCGGGGTGGTGCTGCAGGAACGATTCGCGCAGCACCCGGGCCGCGGGCAGCTGGCCGGGTCCGGCGACGGTGCAGCCGATCAGGGTGGCCTGCTCGGCGTCGAAGTCCGTGCCACCAGCGGCTTCGGGGGCTCCGCCGTCGCGGTCGTCGTGGTGCTCGGCCGGCCACTCCGGTTCGTCGGTCCGGTGCTCCAACAGGTCGGCGGTGGCTTCGGCGTCGGGGGCGCCGGAGGGCTCGGGCTGCGCCTGCGAATCAGTCACGGGGGCGAACCTATCGCCCCGCCCTCCGGCTGCCCACGGCCTGACCCCACGAGATCGGCTTGAGTCCGGTCACAGGGGGTCCGGCGCCGGTCACAGCATCGGCATCAGGCTCTGCAGCTCGTAGGGCGTGACGCGGCTGCGGTACCCGTCCCACTCGTTGCGCTTGTTGCGGAGGAAGAAGTCGAAGACGTGCTCGCCGAGGGTTTCGGCGACCAGCTCGGACGTCTCCATCTCGGTGAGCGCGTCGTTGAGGTTCTGCGGGAGGCTGGCGTACCCGGCGGCCTTGCGCTCGCCCTCGGTCAACGACCACACGTCGTCCTCGGTGGCGGGCGGCAGCTCGTAGCCCTTCTCGATGCCGCGCAGGCCGGCGGCGAGGATCACCGCGTAGGCCAGGTACGGGTTGCAGGCCGAATCGAGGCTGCGGACCTCGACGCGCCGCGAGGAGGACTTGCCGGGCGAGTACATCGGCACCCGCACCAGCGCGGAGCGGTTCGCGTGCCCCCAGCACACGGCGGTCGGTGCTTCGCCGCCGACGATGAGCCGCTTGTAGGAGTTCACCCACTGGTTGGTGACGGCGCTGATCTCGCGCGCGTGGGTGAGGATGCCCGCGACGAACGCGCGCCCGGTGTCGGAGAGCTCGTAGGGGTTCTCCGGGTGGTAGAAGGCGTTCTGGTCGCCTTCGAACAGGCTGAAGTGGGTGTGCATCCCGGAGCCGGGCTGCGCGGTGAACGGCTTCGGCATGAAGGAGGCGTGCACGCCCTGCATGAGCGCGACCTCCTTGACGGTGTACCGGAAGGTCATCACGTTGTCGGCCATGGTGAGGGCGTCGGCGTAGCGCAGGTCGATCTCCTGCTGGCCGGGGGCGCCCTCGTGGTGGCTGAACTCGACGGAGATGCCCATCGCCTCGAGCGTTTCGATGGCGTTGCGCCGGAAGTGCGGGGCCGCGTCGTGGCTGGCCTGGTCGAAGTAACCGCCGGAGTCGGCGGGCTCGGGTTCGACGCCGGTGGTGGGCAGGTTCTTCAGCAGGAAGAACTCGATCTCGGGGTGCACGTAGCAGGTGAAGCCGGCTTCGGTGGCCTTGGACAGGGTGCGGCGCAGCACGTGCCGCGGATCGGCCCAGCACGGGGATCCGTCGGGCATGGCGATGTCGCAGAACATGCGGGCCGAGTAGTGCTCGCCGTCCGGCGTCTCCCAGGGCAGCACCTGGAAGGTCGCCGGGTCCGGCTTGGCGATCATGTCCGACTCGTAGATGCGCGAGAACCCTTCGATGGCGGAGCCGTCGAACCCGATGCCCTCGCTGAAGGCCCCTTCGAGCTCGGCGGGCGAGATCGCCACCGATTTGAGGATGCCGAGGACGTCGGTGAACCACAGCCGCACGAAGCGGATGTCACGTTCCTCCAGGGTGCGGAGCACGAACTCCTGCTGGCGGTTCATGCCCGCAGCCTAATTCCTGCGCCGGGCGCGGTGCGGGACCGTGCGTGTTGAGTCCTGGTTACCGTCCGGTCCGCGGGACGCCGGTGGTGGTGATCACGTGCAGCGGGTGCCTTCGGCGGGCAGTTCGAGGTCGGTGAGGTAGTCGATCCCGGCCTGGTCGACGCAGCTGGTGCCCTGCAGGAACGCGGTGTGCTGGGTGCCTTCGAAGGTGAGCAGCCGGGCGCGCAGCGCTTCGGCGAGGCGCACGCCCGCGTCGTAGGGCGTGGCGGGGTCGCCGGTGGTGGAGATGACCAGCAGCGGCGGCAGCCCGCTCACCCGGGGCTGTTCGGTGTCGCCGGTGACGGGCACGGGCCAGAAGGAGCACATGTCCATCGCGCTGTTGGCGGGCATCCCGTCGTCGAGGAACGGGGCCGCTTCGCGGTAGCGGCGGTCGGCTTCGCGCAGCACCTCGCGGTCGGTGACGCGCTTGTCGTCGACGCAGCGCACCGCGTTGAACGCGTCGGTGATGTTGCTGTAGGTGCCGTCGGCGTCGCGCCCGTAGTAGGAGTCGGCGAGGGTGAGCAGCAGGGTGCCGCGGCCCTGGGCGAGCTCTTCGAGGCCGGTGTTGAGCGCGGGCCACATGTTCTGCGCGTACAGCGCCTGGATGACGGCGGTGGTGGCGTCGGTGTAGGACAGCTTCCGGTCCCCGGCGGCGACCGGTTCCGCCAGCAGCGGCCGGGCGAGCCGCTGGAAGTTCGCGGTGGCCCGGGACGGGTCGGGGCCGAGGGCGCAATCGCGGCGTTCGGTGCACCAGCGGGCGAACGAGTCGAAGGCCTGCTGGAACCCGGCGCCCTGCTGCACCTGCTCGTCGATGGCGTCCTGGTTCGGGTCGATGGCGCCGTCGAGGATCATGGCGCGCACGTTGCCGGGGTAGCGCTCGGCGTAGGCGGAGCCGATGCGGGTGCCGTAGGAGTAGCCGAGGTAGGTGAGCTTCGGGTCGCCGAGCGCGGAGCGCAGCACGTCCACGTCCTGCACCACGTCGCTGGTGCCGACCCGGGCGAGCACGTCGGTGCCGGTGCGCTGCGCGCACTTGCCGGAGTACTCGCGGACTTCCCGTTCGGTCTCGGCGGTGCCCTCGGGCGAGGGGTCGTCGTCGGAGTCGAGCCGGTCGGCGTCCCACTCCTGGTCGGTGAGGCAGCGGACGGCGGGTTCGCTGGCGCCGATGCCGCGCGGGTCGAAGCCGACCTGGTCGAAGCGGGTGCCGAGTTCGGTGTTCTGCAGCGCGGGGCCGAGGCTCGCCGCGGCGCTCATCCCGGAGGCGCCGGGCCCGCCGGGGTTCATCAGCAGCGAGCCGATCCGCTGGTCGGGCTCGGTGGCGGGCTTGCGCAGCACCCCGATGCTGATCTGCTTGCCGTCGGGGTGGGCGTAGTCGAGCGGCACCTGCAACCGGGCGCATTCGAGGGTGCGGTCCTGGAAGGCGGTGCGGTCGGCGCTGCTGGTCGCGTAGTCGGCGCACGGGCCCCAGTCGAGCTGCTGGCCGTAGTACCGCTCCAGCCCGGCGGGCACGGGTCCGGCGGGGCCGCTGCGTTCGGCGTGCGGCTCCAGCACGGGGGCGCTCGGCGTGGTGGAGCAGGCGGCGGCACCGCTGAGCAGCAACAGCGCGCAGATGGCGGTCAGCAGGCGACTCATTCAGGGGATGGTGTCACGCGTTCGGAGTCGAGTTCGTCACGGGCGGTGGGTCCAGCTCCACCGGGTGCGCGAAGATGACGTTCATGCCGCAGTTGCGTCTCGCTCTAGCCCAGGTCAACGCGACGGTCGGGGACATCGCCGGGAACACGGCCATGGTCCTCGATTGGACGCGCACAGCGGTCCAGGAGGGCGCCCACGTGGTGGCCTTCCCGGAGACGGTCCTCGCCGGGTACCCGGTGGAGGACTTGGCGCTGCGCAAGTCGTTCGCGGCGGCGAACCGGGCGGCGGTGGACGCGCTGGCGGTGAACCTGCGGGAGGCCGGGTGCGGGGACGCGCTGGTCGTGGTGGGGCACCTGGACCGGGATGACGAGGGCCTGCGGAACTCGGCGTCGCTGCTCTACGGCGGCGAGGTGGTGGCGACCTACGACAAGTACCACCTGCCGAACTACGGCGTGTTCGACGAGGCCCGCTACTTCGCGCCGGGCTTCGACCTGCCGATCGTGAAGCTGCACGGGCTGGACGTGGGCCTGGTGATCTGCGAGGACATCTGGCAGAACGGTGGCCCGGTGGCGGCGCTCGGCGAGGTGGGCGTGGACCTGGTGGTGTGCGTGAACTCCTCGCCGTACGAGCGCTCGAAGGACGACGTGCGGATGCCGCTGGTGGCCCGCCGGGCCGCGGAGGCGGGGGCGCCGATCGCCTACGTGAACATGGTGGGCGCGCAGGACGACCTGGTCTTCGACGGCGATTCGATGGTGGTGGGCGTCGACGGCGAGCTGCTGGCGCGCGCACCGCAGTTCACCGAGCACCTGCTGGTGCTGGACGTGGACCTGCCCGCGGGCGGGCACACGTCGACGACGGTGCCGGAGCCGGAGGGCCGGTTGCGGCTGCCCGCGTTCGACGTGACGCGCACGGTGCTGCAGCCGGAGCCGCTGGCGCCGTACGAGCCGCTGCCCGCGCCTCCCCCGGCCGAGCCGCTGCCGGAGCTCGCCGAGATCTGGTCGGCGCTGGTCACCGGATTGCGGGACTACGTGCACAAGAACGGGTTCGGCGCGGTGACGTTCGGCTTCTCCGGTGGGATCGACTCGGCGCTGTGCGCGGCGCTGGCGGCGGACGCGCTGGGGCCGGACGCGCTGCACGGGGTGGCGATGCCGTCGGAGTACTCCTCGGAGCACTCGCGGTCGGACGCGGCGGAGCTGGCGCGCCGGTTGGGCTGCCACTTCCAGGAGATCGCGGTGGCGGACATGGTGTCGGCGTTCGTGGGCCCGCTGGGGTTGACGGGGCTGGCGGAGGAGAACGTGCAGGCCCGCTGCCGGGGCGTCACGTTGATGGCGATGTCGAACCAGCACGGGCACCTGGTGCTGGCGCCGGGGAACAAGACGGAGCTGGCGGTCGGCTACTCCACGATCTACGGCGATGCGGTGGGCGGTTTCGCGCCGATCAAGGACGTGCCGAAGACGGTGGTGTGGGAGCTGGCGAAGTGGCGCAACGCGGAGGCGGAGAAGCGGGGCGAGGTGCCGCCGATCCCGGAGAACTCGATCAGCAAGGAACCGTCGGCGGAGCTGCGCCCGGACCAGACCGACCAGGACTCGCTGCCGCCGTACGACGTGCTGGACGCGGTGCTGGACGGCTACGTGGAGGGCGACCGGGACTACTCGGACCTGGTGGCGGACGGGTTCGACGCGGACCTGGTGGAGCGGGTGATCCGGATGGTGGACCGGGCGGAGTACAAGCGCCGTCAGTACCCGCCGGGCACCAAGATCACGCTGAAGGCGTTCGGCCGGGACCGGCGCCTGCCGATCACGAACCGCTGGCGGGAGAGCCGCCCCTGACGCGCCCCGCTCCCTGCCGGAACGTCACCGGGTGACCGGCCCGTTCGCCCCGCCGCGCCGGGCCGGTGGGCCGTTCACCCGGAGATGACCGCGCCGAGGGACCTCGCCGGGGACGGGCCGTGGTTGATGTGCACGGCGAGGAGTTCGGTGCCGTCCCAGATCAGGGAGAGCTCGCGGAGGAACGCCTGCTGCGCGCCGTCGGCGTCGTAGGTGGCGAACTCGGCGACGTAGAGCCCGAACGGGCAGTGCTGCGCGATCAGCTCGCGCACCGCCCACACCTGGAGCCCTTCCAGCAGTGCGGTCACGTCGCCCGACGCCGGGTCGACGTCGTGCTCGACGAGCACGTCCAGGCCCTCTTCCGGGCTGGTGAGCTGCATGAGCGAGTAGCAGGCACGCACTGGGATCACGTCCTTCTGCGAGGTTTAGGCTGCGAACGATCGAACACTCTCCGTGCCGATCAGAGCACCGATAGTAAATAGTCATAGGTGACTCACCTAGGTCTCCGTTGGGTGATCTTTCGCTTTCACCGGGAAGGACGGGTCGATGGGATCGACGCGCGCGACGATCGGACGCAGGCAGCTCGGCGCGGAACTCCGCGACCTGCGGGTCGCCGCCGGACTCAGCCAGAAGGACGCAGCCGAGGTCATCGAATGCGACACCAGCCTGGTCAGCAGGCTCGAACGCGGACAACGCTCGATCAAGATGCTGGAACTGGACGCGCTGCTGCGGCACTACGGCGCCCCTGACGAACGCCGCGCGCAGATCGCCGAACTGGCGAAGGCCGCCCGGCAACGGCTGCCGCGCCGGACGTACTCCGACAACCTGCCGGGAGCGTTCCGCAGGCTCAGCGACCACGAGCAGGACGCGACCGAGATCTACTACTCGGACAGCGAACTCATCCCAGGACTCCTCCAGACCGAGGACTACATCCGGGCGATGATGCGGGTGAACCGGGCTGAAGCACTGGGAACGAGCGAGGAGGACGCCGAAGAACGGGTCAGCTTCCGCCTGACGCGGCAACTGCTGCTGACCCGCGAACGTCCCCCGCACCTGTGGTTCGTGGTCGGCGAGGCCGCGCTGCGTCGCCCCATCGGTTCGCCGAAGATCCTGCACGAGCAGCTCGCGCACCTGATCGACCTGACCGAGAGGCTTCCGCACCTGGTGATCCAGGTAGCCCCTCTGTCCATCATGGACCATCCATTGCTCGGAGCTCCACTGGAATTGCTCCGGTTCGACGGGCTTGCCTCAGACATCGTGCACCAGCCAACCTTGGTGGGCGGCGGCGTGTACATCACCGATGACGAAGACGTCCAGTTCTGCATCCGCGCTTTCGACCAGCTCCGGGCCGTCGCTCTCGGGCCGACGGAGTCGCAGAACTTCATCAGGGCACGAGCGGAGGAACTTCACGATGAGCACTGACCATGCCGCGTCCGGTTGGTTCACGAGCAGCTACAGCGGCCCGCACAACAACAGCTGCGTCGAGGCGCGGATCATCGCTGGGCGCATCGACATCCGCGACTCCAAGGATCGAGAAGCCGGACACCTCAGCTTCGGCGCTGATGCGTGGCGGGGATTCTTAGGCCGGCTCAAGCGATGAGCGGCGACCGCGACACCGGCTGGTTCACGAGCAGCTACAGCGGCCCGCACAACAACAATTGCGTCGAGGCGCGGATCACCGGGCACGGGATCGACATCAGGGATTCCAAGGACCCGGCCGGTGATCGTCTCAGTTTCAACTTCCGGGTGTGGCGCGATTTCCTGGACCGCCTACCGCGGTAGGAACGCGATGGGACGCACCGGTTGCGGGAAGTGGAGCAACCGGTGAACGACCCACTGGACCGATCTTGGTGGACGAATGGGGCAGTGATTCCGATAGTCTCCCCGCACGAGCCGCACGGGCACGACCGCCAGGAGGGCTTGCATGGGGTGGAGAAAATCGGCGTCCGCCATCGCATTGGTGGCGCTGACCGGCGCTTTCGGCGCGGGCTGCGCGGATTCGGGCGGTGCGGATTCGGGCGGTGCGCCGGAGAACGCCGCCCCCACGCCCGGCGCGGTCCGGTCCACATCGGACCGGTCCAGGTTGGACGAGGTCGCCGAGCGCGGCGAGCTGCGGGTGTGCAGCACCGGCGACTACCGGCCCTTCACCTACCGGGACGAGGCCGGCGGCTGGAGCGGCATCGACGTCGACATGGCGCGCGACCTGGCCGCATCGCTGCACGTGCGCGCCACCTTCGTCGGCACCACCTGGTCGACGCTGAACGAGGACTTCCGGCAGCGGTGCGACATCGCGGTCGGCGGCGTCTCCATCACCCTGGACCGCGCCCGCGAGGTGTTCTTCACCGAGCCGTACGCGGTCGACGGCAAAACTCCGATCACCCGCTGCGAGAACGCGGCGCGATTCCAGACGACCGAGCAGATCGACCGGCCCGGAGTTCGCGTGGTCGTGAACCCGGGCGGGACCAACGAAAAGTTCGCCCGCGAGAAGTTGCACCGCGCGGAGATCGTGCCGCACCCCGACAACAACACGATTTTCGAACAGATCCGCAACGGCCGAGCCGATCTCATGATCACTGATGGTTCCGAGACCAAATGGCAGGCCAGGCAACACCCCGAACTGTGCGCGGTGCACCCCGACCGCCCGTTCACCTTCGCCGAGAAGGCCTATGCGCTGCCGCGCGGCGACGTGGACTTCCAGGAGTTCGTGAACCAGTGGCTGCACCTGCGGACGCACGACGGAACGTACGAACGGATAGCAGAACCGTGGATCGGCTGAACCCCGAAAACGGAACCGAAAAGGCCCGAACGACGAATCCGACCGACCAGAACCCGCCCCGACCAGGCACACCGCGGCTCGGACACGCACTCCACCAGCGGAGATCACCTACCGGTGTTTTCACGCCCCGGAGAGTGAGTAGCATCGCGAGCCCAGGGGAGATCCGCGGGATTTCACCGAGCAAGCCGGACCAGGGGCTGCCGGGGGCGAACCCGGCTCGCCACCCGCGCTGCGCTCCCCCACCGCACCGCCGAGGGCCCGCGGTGCGCAGGCCAGAGCCACCGACCGCGACGAGGACCTGATTGATGTCAGCACCCACCTACACCCAATCCGCGGCCAAGCGCCGCCACCTGGCCCGATCCCTGCTGGTACTGCTGATCTCCGGGGTCGTCACCGCTGGGCTGAGCACCTGGGTCGCGTTAGCGAGCCCGGAATCCGCGCGGCTGCCGATCGCCTGGAGCACCGGCATCGCCGCCGCCGTCATCAGCATCGCGTGCGCCATGGCCAGCTGGGGCATGCAGAACGCGAACTTCTACCGCACCCGCGCGGAGAAGGCCGACGGCGCCACCGCCAAGCTCGCCGATGAGACGCTGCCCGCGCTGGTCACCCGGCTGCGCTCCGGATCGTCGGTGGACACCGCGCTCAGCGAGATCGACCACCCCCGCAACCCCACCCACCAGCGCATCCTGCGCGCCCTCGGCCAGGAGATCGGCAACGGGGAGCGCTCCCGCGCCGCCGCGATGCTCGCGTGCGCCAACGCCGCGGGCCGGATGCAGGCGCTGTCCACGAACATGCTCGCCAGCCTCCGCGAGATGGAGGAGCGGCACGACGAATCCGTGCTCGGCGACCTGCTCGAACTCGACCACACCACCGCGCAGGCCGGTCGCCTCGCCGACAGCATCGCGGTCCTCACCGGCGCCCGCTCCGGCCGCCGCTGGACCAAGCCCATCAAGATGGAGAGCATCCTGCGCGGCTCGGTCGGCCGCATCGCCGCCTACAAGCGGGTCCGGCTGCACTCGACCAGCACCATCGCCATCGTCGGGTACGCCGCCGAAGGCGTCATGCACGCGCTGGCCGAGCTGATGGACAACGCCACCAGCTTCTCCCCGCCGTCCGAACTCGCGCACGTCTACGTCGAAGAGGTGCACTCCGGCGTCATCGTCACCATCGAGGACGGCGGCCTCGTGATGAGCGAAGCGGCGATGAAGCGCGCCGTGCACGCCGTCGGCTCCGAACCGCTCGACCTCACCAAGCTCAACGGCACCCGCCTCGGCCTCGCCGTCGTCGGCTGCCTCGCCCGGAAGCACGGGCTCACCGTCTCGTTCCGCCCGTCCTCGCGCGGCGGCACCGGGGTCGTCGTGATGATCCCGCGCAAGCTGATCACCCAGCCGCGCAAGCAGGAGGAGATCACGCTGCCCAGCCGCAGCGTCGGCGTCACCCAGCAGCCCGCGCAGCTGAGCTCCGTGCCCAGCGGCGGCACCACCACCGCCACCGGCACCCTGCCGCGGCAGGACGTCGGCTCGGGCACCCGCACCGCCGACACCGCCGACCGACGGGAGCCGACCGTGCAGAACCTGCCCAAGCGCCGCCGCGGCGAAACGCTCGCGGCCGCGGCACCGTCCCTCGCGGCAGGACCCGAGGACGAGACCCCCCAGAAACCCGCCCCGACCCGGCCCCGGCCGAACGCGGGCGCCCGGTTCGGCGCGTTCCGGCAAGCGAGCCGGCCCAGCGACGGCTCGCAGTCCGACGACGCGCGCTGACCGAACCGACGACGACAGAAGGAATGGAGGCAGGGGCGACCGGCCACGCCGAGAACCCCGACATCTCGATGAACAACGACCACAACCTCGACTGGTTGCTGGAGAACCTGCTGGGACGCACTCCAGGGGCCAAGCACGCGCTCGTGCTGTCCAAGGACGGCCTGAAGGTCTGCCACTCCCCCGGTCTCAGCAACGACCAGGCCGACCAGCTCTCCGCGATCGCCTCCGGCATCCAGAGCCTCTCCTACGGCGCCTCCGTCGAATTCGGCGATGGCAGCGGCGGCGTCCGGCAGTCCATGACCGAGTTCCACGGCGGCCTGCTGTTCATCGTCGAAGCCGGTGAAGGCGCGCACCTCGCCGTGCTCGCCGACGAGGAAGCCGACGTCGGCGTCATCGGGCACAACATGAACGAGCTCGTCGAGCAGATCGGCGACTACCTCAGCGCTCCGCCGCGCCAGGCCCAGCCGAGCGGGTTGTCATGAGCTGGCGGCCCCTCCACAACGAAGATCCGGACCGGCTCTACACCGTGACCGGGGGACGCAGCAGCGCGAACGAAGAGTCGCTGGACCTGGTCACGCTCATCGTCAGCGAGTGCGACCCGACTCCCGGCATGCAGTCCGAGCACATCCGCATCCTGCAGATGTGCAAGCAGCCGATGGCGGTCGTGGAGATCTCCTCCCACCTGAGCATGCCCGTCGGAGTGGTGAAGATCCTGCTCTGCGACCTGCTCGACACCAACCGGATCACCGCACGCCATCCCAGTTCCGCGCCGGCGAACCGCAAGCAGGCGCAGCTCCCCGATCCCGACGTCTTGAAGCAGGTTCTCGTTGGACTCCACAACCTCTGACCCCACGAGCCGGCCGCTGCGCAGCACCGCCAGCGACGGGCTCAAGATCGTCATCGTCGGCGGCTTCGGGGTCGGCAAGACCACCATGGTGCGCTCGGTCAGCGAGATCCGGCCGCTGAGCACCGAGGAGACCATGACCCAGGCGAGCCTGGGCATCGACGACTCCACCGCGGTGCGGGACAAGACCACCACCACGGTCGCGTTCGACTTCGGCCGCATCAGCCTGGACGCCGAACGGGTGCTGTACCTGTTCGGCGCCCCCGGGCAGCAGCGGTTCTGGTTCCTGTGGGACCGGTTGTTCTCCGGAACGCTGGGGGCCGTCGTGCTCGTCGACACCCGGCGGCTGGAGGACTCCTGGTACGCGATCGACCGGCTGGAGCACCACGGGATGCCGTTCATCGTGGCGCGCAACAACTTCGGGGAGCAGGACCACGAGCTCGAAGCGGTGCGCGACGCGCTGTCGCTGCCCCCGCACATCCCGCTGATCGACTGCGACGCGCGGGACCGGGCCTCCAGCAAGAAGGTGCTGATCGAACTGGTCAACCACCTCTACGCCCTGGCCACCGCCCCCGCGGGGGCCCGGCCATGACACCGGCCGAACCCGGCCGGTCGCACCGCGCCGCGCCGCACCGAACCGGCGTGCCGCGCGGAACGCGGTGCACCGAGGCCTCGGCAGGGCCGTACCGGCGGCGGCCCGCCGGTCACGGCCCGGCCGTGCCCCTCCCGCCGGCTCGCGGTGCCCACCGCACCGGCGGGGCGGGGGCGTCCCGGTGGGGTCCGAAGGCGCCGCAGCAGGGGCGCGGCCCCGGCCCGAGCCGCGCCGTCCCCGCCTGAACCGGCGCGACCGGTGGATCGCCGACGTCCACCGGCCGCGGCAAGACCGAGGATGCCGTCATCCGTCGTCGGCAACGGCCGACCGCCGTGCGAGCCGAGCCGGGCCGACGTCACCTGACGACATCCGGTGATCCGACCTCGACCGACCGGACCAGGCCCGGTCGTGCACCGGAGATCAGGCCACTCCCTGTCCGAACGGAAACCCGGGAGCTTCAATCCCATGACCGACCCAGACATCTGGCCCACGACCGACCCCAGCCCCAGCGGCTGCCCGGTCGGGCGCGAACCCATCGCCCTGCACGGACCCCGGTTCCAGCAGAACCCGTCGCAGCTGTACCGGCAGATGCGCAACGACTACGGGCCCGTCGCGCCCGTGCGCCTCGAAGGCGACGTGCCCGCGTGGCTCGTGCTCGGCTACCGCGAAATCCACCAGGTGGAGAACAACCCCGAACTGTTCGCCCGCGACACCCGGCGCTGGAACGCCTGGGACAAGGTGCCGGAGAACTGGGGCCTGATGGCGTTCGTCGGCTACCAGCCCTCGCTGATGTTCACCGAAGGCGACGAGCACCGCCGCCGCACCGGCGCCATCGGCGAATGCCTCGAAGCCGTCGACCAGTTCGAGCTGCGCACCATCTGCGAGCAGATCGCCGACGACCTCATCGACGCGTTCGCGGGCGGCGGCGAAGCCGACCTGATGGCCCAGTTCGCGCACCCGATGCCGCTGCGCGTCATGGCCCGGCTGTTCGGCCTCGGCGACGACGAGGCCGGGGCGCTCATGCAGGACCTCACCGACACCGTCGCCAGCGACGACGGCGTCGGCGCCTACCAGCGCATCCAGGACCGGATGCAGCGGCTCGTCAAGCGCAAGCAGGAGAACCCCGGCGCCGACCTGCCGTCCCGGCTGCTGGTGCACCCGGCGGGCATGACCGAAGAAGAGATCCTGCAGGACCTGCTGGTGGTGCTCACCGCCGCGCAGCAGCCCGTCGCCTACTGGATCGGCAACGCGATCCGGCTGATGCTCACCGACGAGCGGTTCGCCGTGACCCTCTCCGGCGGCAGGCGGTCCGTCGGGCAGGCGCTCAACGAAGTGCTCTGGGAGGACACCCCCACCCAGAACTTCATCGGCCGCTTCGCCTCCCGGGAGACCGAGCTCGGCGGACAGCGCATCCACACCGGGGACATGCTGGTGCTCGGCTTCGCCGCCGCCAACACCGACCCGCAGGTGCGGCCGGACGCCTACTCCGACTCCATCGGCAACAACGCGCACATGTCCTTCGGGCACGGCGAGCACGGCTGCCCGCACCCCGGGCCGGAGATCGGCGCGGTGATCTCGCGCATCGCCATCGAAGTGCTGCTGGACCGGCTGCCGGACGTGGTGCTGGCCGCCAACCCCGACGCGCTGGTGTGGCTGCCGTCGGTGTGGATGCGGGGGCTCGCGGCGCTGCCGGTCCAGTTCAGCCCCAGCTACACGGTCAGCGCCTGACCGCTCGTTGCTCGACTTCTGCCACGCGGCACTCGGGTGGCGGAACCTCAGCGGTCTTCTCGCTGCGGGATCGTTTTCGCCGGTGGCTCAGAGCCACAGGAGAAAACGCCGTCCTCGCGAGAAGACCGCTGAGAACCCGCGGGTGGGCTCGCTGATCGGGTGGGCACTGTTCGGCGGCTTCGCCGCCGGTGCGGAACGACCGCGGCCTCCGCACGAGTTCGAAGGCGGGCGGTCGGCGGGGAGAACCTCGCACGACGCCGTTCGATCCGGAGTGCGGGTGTCGGCAGGTGAATGGCCCATCGGCCCGGGAAGTCCGGGTGGGTGGGCCATTCGACTGTTCCGCGGCCGCGGATCAGGCGGGGGTGAAGACGACCGGGACCGACTCCGGACCGCGGGTGAACACGCCCTGCTCCGGCGGGTCGAACCCCGGGGCCAGCCGCGCGTCCGGCATCGCGTCCAGCAGGTCGTTGATGCCGACCTCGATCTCCGACTTCGCCAGCAGCGCGCCCACGCAGAAGTGCCTGCCCAGCGCGAAGGACAGGTGGTCGGCCGCGGCGGTGAACGCGGTGCGGGCGGGCAGGTCCTCGCGGAACACGTCGAAGCGCTCCGGGTTCGCGTAGTGCTCCGCGTCGCGGTTCGCCGCGCCGATCAAGCAGGTGAGCGTGCTGCCCTTCGGCACCACCCCGCCGCTGAGCTCCACGTCCTCCGCGGGCTGCCGCATGATCATGTGGACCGGCGGGGAGAAGCGCAGCGTCTCGGCGAACGCCTGCGGGATCAGCTCGCGGTTCTCCCGCACCGCCGCCAGCTGGTCCGGGTGCCGCAGCAGGTTCAGGAACATCGCGGCGATCGCCTTGTCCGTGGTCTCGCCGCCCGCCGCGAGCAGCAGGCTGCAGAACGCCTTGATGTCCTCGTCGCTCATCTTCGTGCCGTCGATCTCGGCGGTGCACAGCGTCGAGAGCAGGTCGTCGCCCAGGTTCTCCCGGCGTTCCTGGATCACCGGGATCATGTACTCGGCGAACTCGGCGCGGGTCCGCATGCCCGCCTCCACCACGTCCGGGTCCTGGCTCAGGTTCCCCAGGAACGCGATGATCGACGTGTACCAGCCCTGGAAACGTCCCCGGTCCTGCTCGGCCAGGCCCAGCATGTCGGCGATCACCCTGATCGGGAACTTCGTCGCGTAGTCCGCGACCAGGTCGGCTCGGCCGGTGCCGCGGAACTCGTCGATCAGCGCGCGCGAGTTGCGCTGGATCACCGGCAGGAACTTCTCCTGCAGCTCGCTGCCCCGGAACGCAGGCGCCACCAGCGCGCGGCGCACCGCGTGCTCCCGGCCGTCCAGCTGCAGGATCGTGCGCCCGTGCACCGGTTCCAGCTGCCAGTCGTAATTCTGAGTGGTGAACACCGGCTCGCGGAAGGCGCGCTTCACGTCCGCGTAGCGGGAGATGATGTAGCTCTGGGTCGGTTCGTGCCACAGCAGCGGGAAGTCATCTCGCAGCACCTGGTACGACGGGTTGGGATCCAGGGCGAAATCCGGGGACAAGATGTCTGGAGCTTGTTCGGCCGCGGTCATGCTGCTCCCTCTGTGATGCAATGCAAACCCGATCAGGCTAGGCAGGACAACGGGAACAGGTCCAGTAGATGATCTTGACTTGACCCGGAGAGCGCAACGCACTCCGCCGAAGGTGGGTGCCGATCCCGCTGGCTGCTGCGGTCGGTTGCGACTACTTGAGCCGCAGAGCGCAACGAGGATGCATCGATGCACACACCCGTTCGCCAATCTCGCCCGGAACACCCCTCCCGCGCCGAATCGCCCGCCCATTGCAACCAGAACTTGCATCAATGATCATCGGCGCCGGTCACGGCTGTGACTTGCATCGTCCGGCTCTCCTCCCCGCACCCCCGCACGTGCGACCCTGGCTGGCGCAAGACGTCGCAGAACGCCCAGGGACCCGCAGCGCGGGCCTTGAGGAAGAAGGACGGTCGAAGATGAACGCTGCACCGCAGCCCACCTCAGGAGAGACAGCCGCCCCGTACGGGAGTACCCCCGCCCGGCGCCGCGTCCGCATCCACCACCTGCAACAGCTCAAGGAGCGCGGCGAGAGCTGGCCGATGCTCACCTCCTACGACATGTACACCGCGCGGATCTTCGACCAGGCCGGGATTCCCGTGCTCCTGGTCGGCGACTCGGCGGCCAACAACGTCTACGGCTACGAGTCCTCGCTACCGGTGACCGTCGACGAACTGCTGCCGCTGGTCCGCGCCGTCACCGGCGCCACCGAACACGCGCTCGTCGTCGCCGACCTGCCGTTCGGCTCCTACCAGGCCTCCCCCGAACAAGCGCTCGGCACCGCGGCCCGGTTCATGAAGGAAGGGCGCGCGCACGCCATCAAGCTCGAAGGCGGCAAGCGCTACGCCGCCCAGGTCGAAGCGCTCGTCTCCGCAGGCATCCCCGTCATGGGGCACCTCGGGTTCACGCCGCAGAGCGAACACGGGCTCGGCGGCTACCGGGTGCAGGGGCGCGGCGACCAAGCCGCCGAACTGCTCGCCGACGCCCGCGCGCTGCAAGAGGCCGGCGCGTTCGCCGTCGTGCTCGAAATGGTGCCCGCCGACGCCGCCAAGCAGGTCACCGCCGAGCTCGACATCCCCACCGTCGGCATCGGCGCCGGACCCGACACCGACGCGCAAGTGCTGGTGTGGACCGACATGGCCGGGATGAACACCGGGCGCACCGCGCGGTTCGTCAAGCGGTACGCCGACCTCGGCGGCACCCTCGCCGACGCCGCGAGCCGCTTCGCCGACGAGGTCCGCGGCGGGTCGTTCCCGGCGGCGGAGCACTCCTTCAACTAGCCACGGTTCGGAGTGAACGGACCGTTCATCCAGCTCTATCGGACGGGCGGTCCGTTCACCCCACAAGACCGGTCGTGCACGAACTTCTTTTCGGAGTGAACGGACCGTTCGCCCAGCCCTATCGGACGGGCGGTCCGTTCACCCACGTCGCCGCACGACCGGTCGTGCACGAACCTCTACCCCGAGTGAACGGACCGTTCATCCAGCTCTACTGGACGAACGGTCCGTTCACTCAGTGCGCGCGGTGGGCCAGGACGTCGGCGTGGCACTGCTCCGGGGCGCACCAGCAGCCCAGCGCGCGGCCGTTCAGCTCGCCCTCGTGCAGGCGCTGGAGCAGCTCCGGTTGCTCGTCGAGCCACTGCTCGTAGTGCTGCACCATCGCCGCCCGGTCGTGCTTGGCCTCCTTGACGAACGGGCTCGCGAAGTCGGACGCCGGCCACGAGTGGCGCGGACCGGAATGGCCCACGTACGTCAGCAGGCCCTCCCGCTCCAGCCACGGCAGCAGGTGCCGGTGCGGCCCGCTCTTGCGGACGTTGACGACGGTGGCGCGGCCGTCGAGCAGCTGGCTCGCCCGCTCCCGCTCGTCATCGGTCCAGTTCGCCGCCTCCGACGGCAGCTGGGCCGGTTGCTCCGCCATCGCCACTCACCCCCTGCGCACCGGGTTGCCGCGCGGTCCGCCGCTCACACGTCGGTGATGCGGAGCCCGGCGTGCGCCTTGTAGCGGCGGTTGATCGCGATGAGGTTCGCGGTCAGCGCCTCCACCTGGTGGGCGTTGCGCAACCGGCCGCCGAAGAGACCGCGCACCCCGGGGATCACGTCGGCGAGCCCGCGCACCACGTCGGTGGCCTCCCGGTCGTCGCCGAGCACCAGCACGTCCAGGTCGACGTGGTCCACCGACAGGTCCGCCAGGGTGACCGCCGAGACGTGGTGGAACGCGGCGGTCACCCGCGAATCCGGCAGCAGCGCGGCGGCCTGCTGCGCTGCGCTGCCCTCCGGCACGTCCAGCGCGAACGGCCCCTGCTTGTCGAAGCCGAGCGGGTTCACGCAATCGACGACGATCTTGCCGGCGAGGGGTTCGCGCAACGCGGCCAAGGTGTCGGCGTGCGCGTCCCACGGCAGCGCGGCCAGCACGATGTCGGCGGCCGCGGCGCAGGCCGCGTTGTCGGCACCGTCGACGCGGCCGCCGGAGATCTCGGCGATCTCGCGCGCGGCGTCCTGGGCCCGCTCGGCCTTGCGCGAACCGATCACCACGTGCAGGCCCGCCGCGGCCCACCTGATCGCCAGCCCCCTGCCCTGGGCGCCGGTGCCCCCGAGCACACCGACGGTCATCTCGCGCACCTCAGCCACGACGGGCCTCCTCGTTGTCACCTTGCGACGCTGCCCTTCCACGATCCGCATCCGGCGGACCCGGCGCTAGACGGACCCGCTGTGCTCATGCCCACTGAACGAGTCCACCCTCTCGAACCCGATCTCACCCGTTCGCACTACCCCCGGGAAGTGGATCTAGGTGAGGCCGTCTCCTCCCCCAGTACCCGAGCAGCACCGGCCGCACGCGAAGGGATGGGGAGGACCGACCGATCAGGCGGTGGTGAAGGTGACCTCGCGCCGATGCGGATCGGCCTCGGTGAGGCGGACCCGGATGCGCTGGCCCTCGGTGAGGTCCTCGCCCGCGCAGCGCGCGATCACCGGCGGCTCGGGGATGAACACCTCGCCGTCGCCGGACCCGGTCCGCAGCACCGTCGCCGGGAACACCGACCCCACCCGGCCGGCCAGCGACCACGCCTGCGCCTGCGCGAGGCACGCCCGCTCCACCTGCGTCGCCACCCGGTCCGAGGAGCCCATCGCCGACGGCAGCGCGGGCAGCGCCTCCCGCACCCACTCCGGCACCGGCGAACCCGAACTCACCGCCAGGCACACCTCCGCGCCGTAGCGGTCCACCAGTCGCCGCAGCGGCGCCGTCACGTGCGCGTAGGCCGCACCGATCCCCGCGTGCCGCGGTTTCGGCGGCGGCCCCGCGTCGAACGACGTGTACCCGGCGCCGCGCAGCAACCGCGTGGCCGCCACGTGCACCGCCAACGCCTCCGGCCGCACCGGGTCCAGCCCGGCCAGCGCCTCGGCGGGCGGCAGGTCCTCCGGCCACTCCACGCCCAGCCGGGCCGCGGACCGGCGCAGCGCCGCCACCGTCGGCGGCTCCGGATCGGGCACCGTGCGCAAGATCCCGACCCCGGCGTCCAGCATCATCTCCGCCGCGCACATGCCGGTGAGCAGGGAGATCTCCGCGTTCCACTCCTCCACGACCAGCCGCGGCCGCAACGCGACCCGCCAGCCGCCCGCGCCGTCCGACTCCACCTGCTGCTCCGGCAACCCCAGTTCGATGGCACCGCGCCGCACCGCCTGCTCGCGGCGCAACCGGCCCACCACCGGCAGCAGCTCGATCGCCGGGTGCGCGACCCCGGCCCGCAGCGACCGCTGCACCGCCTCGTAGTCCAGCTGCGCGACCGACCGCACCCAGGCCCGCCGGACCTGCGCGGAGGTCGCCACCCCGTCGGCATCCAGGTCGATCGTCCACAGCACCGCCGCCCGCACCTGGTCGGGCAGCAGGCTCGCCGCGCCCTCCGATAACAGCGTCGGGTGCAGCGGCACGTTCCCGTCCGGCAGGTACAGCGTCTGGCCGCGGCGGCGCACCTCCGCGTCCAGCGCCCCGCCGGGGCGGACGAAGGCGGCCACGTCGGCGATCGCGTACTGCACGCGGAAACCGGTGCCGCGGCGGGCCAGCAGCACCGCTTGGTCCAGGTCCTTGGCGCCCACCGGATCCACCGTGACCAGCGGGAGCTCGGTGGCGTCGACCCGGTCGGCCTCGAACAGGGGTTGCGCGACGCTCTGCTCCACCTCGCCGAGCGCGGCGGTGGGGAACTCGGTGGGCAGGCCGAAATCGGTGCGGACGGCGGAGAAATCACATCCGTCGGCGGAACGGCGCGGCCGCGGGGTGCGGCCGGAACCGCGGTCGGGGGCTGCGTCGGCATCGGTACCACCACGTGGTGCCCGCGCCGCCGTCGCCATCGGAGTTCAGTCCCCCTCGGACCAGCGGCGATCGGCTTCGTCGGCGGCCTCGGTGCGCTCCTGCGCCAGCTCGAGCGCGTGCTCGGCGGCGGCACGGTCCGCGTACGGCCCCAGCCGGTCGGCGGCGCGGCATCCCGCGGCGGGCTCGACCTGCTGATGCTTCAGGCAGAAGTACCAACCATCTCGGGCCATGCGTCGAGCCTCGCACGCGGGACCGCTCCGTGTCACGCCTCCGGACGGCGCACCCGCCGCGCTCACCACGCAGGAGGCGGTGGAGCGCCCGGCGCGGGCGGCGGGCCGGGCGGCCGTCCGGGCGGCGGGCCGCCCGGGTGCTGCCGCGGTGGGATCGGGTCCAGGCAGGACACCAGGACCTGCCTGCTCTCGGGGTTCTCGATGCGGCGGCCGTCGCGCAGCCGGTACTCCAGCTCACCGCTGTCGCCGACCTCCACGGTGCAGCCGACCTCGGCGAGCTGGTCGTCGTCCAGGTCCACCAGCCGCTCGTACCGCGACGGCACCACCCGGTACACCGGCCATTGCAGGTGCCCGAAGGCCTGGTGGAACTCGGCGAGCAGGTGGCGCATGTGCTGCTGCCACGGCAGCGGCATCGATTCCGCCAGCGAGCGCGGCAGCACCGCGTACCCGGCGTCGACCCCGTGCCCCGCGCGGGAGAGGTAGTCGCCCAGCGGCGTGCTGGACGCCGGAGGTGCCGAACGCCTCGGAATGGGGTCTGGGGTGAACATGCTTCCTCCCGGAGTAGGACACACCGCGGGACTCGCACCGCTCGGCGGTGCTCGTCCCGCACGCGGCGGAGCGGGCCGCGGACCCGCGCGCCGCCGGAGCGGGCCGACGAACGGCCCGCGACCAAGATTGCCACAGCGGACCGCCACGATCAGCGGTCCGAACCATCCCGGAGATCGTGTCGCAGCGCGAGCGAACCGTCACCGCGCGTGCTGCTGACCCGGATGCTCCGGGGCCGCTACACCGGCTGCCGCACCGGAGTCTGGCCCGGTTGCCCGCCGGGTCCCGTCTCCGGGACCGCGGGCTGCTCGCCGCCCGGAGCGGGCTGGATCGTGGGCTGCGCGGCCGGGGCCGGTTCGTCCGCGGCCGGGCGCACCACCATCGGCAGCAGCTCCCCGCCGTCCCACAGCTCGGTGCGCTCCACCGACTCACCCGGCTGCGGCGCGTGCAGCACCTGGTCGTCGCCCAGGTACAGCGCCACGTGGTGGATCGCCCCCGGTTCCCGGCCCGCGCCCCAGAACACGAGGTCACCGGGCTGGGCCTGGTTCAGCGGGATGTGCGCGCCGCCCTCCGCGTACTGCGAGCGGGAGTACTTCGGGATGGTCACCCCGGACTCCTTCCAAGCCATCTGCGTCAGCCCGGAGCAGTCGAACGAGTCCGGACCCGCCGCGCCCCACACGTACGGCTTGCCGACCTGCTGGTCGGCGAAGCTGATCGCCTTGGTGGCCAGCACCCCGGCCGCCGGCAGGTTCTCGCAGCCGCTGAACCCGGCCACGTTGCCCTCGACGCTGACCAGGTGCGCCGCCATCGGCTCCCACTCGTGGTAGCGCAGCGGGTAGGCGGAGCGCTCCACGCGCTGCGCCGCGGTGCCCGGCTGCAGCTGCTCCCAGCCCGGCACCTCCAGCAGCACGTCGTAGAACTTGTTGATCTGGTACTCGACGTTCGTGACCTGCGCGACGCTGCCCCAGCCCATCGACGGCCGCATCTGGAAGATGCCCAGCGAGTCCCGGTCGCCGTGGGTCAGGTTCGACAGGTTCGACTCGGTCTTGCCCGCCTGGATCGCGATCTGCCAGGCCCGCGGCGGCAGCTTCCGCTGCTGGCCGACCTTGATGATCTCCTTGGCGATCAGCACCGACTCCTGGTCGAGGCCGCCCGCGTCGCGCTCCCCGCGGCCCGCACCGTCCCCGGACGGGCCGAGCCCCGAACTGCACTCCGACCAGCTCTGACCGCCCTGCATGCCGGAGAGCACGACCACGAACGCGCCCAGCCCGACCAGCCCGGCGAAGCCGGACAGCACCACGACGAGGACCAAGAACTTCCGCATGTCAGCTCACCTTGTTGTAGCCGGAAACGCGCCATCCCTGTTCGGTTCGCATCACGTCGACCTCGATGTCCCCGGCGTCGGTGGGCAGCCGGGCCGCGATCGAGTTCGCGGTGGAGCTCAACGACACCGCGGGCCCGGTGATCCGGGTCGACGGCACGTTCGCCGGATCCACCGAGGTCATCACCGTGATGAACTCGTCGGTCGTGTAGGGCCGCAGCGACTCCACCCACTTCCCGGCGGGCGTGCCCGGCGGGTGCGTCGCCCACTTGGCGCCCCACGCCTCCACCACGCGCAGCCCCGCCGGATCGGGCGGGACCGGCGCGGGCGGCGTGTTCGGCACCGAGATCCGCGGCGGCGCGGGCGTCGGGCTCGGGGGTGCCGGGGCGGCCTGCTGCTGCTCGGTGCCGTCCGGCTGGTAGCGGTAGTTCCGCGCCGGCGGCGGCTCCGGCAGCATGAGCCCGACCGCGGTGGCGACGGCCGCCAGCACGATCACCGCGGTCACCAGGTGCTTGGGCGAGCGCAGCGGCCAGCCCCACAGCCTCCGGTAGACCGCGGCGCGTCCCCGATGCGTCCGGATCGGCATGGCCCGTACCCCTTCACCCGGCCGGTCGGGTTCGCGCCCGCCCGGCCCGCTGCAGCTGTCGAATCACCGGTCGCGGCCGATCATCAATCCCCATCGGCCACCTCCAAGCCCCGGGACGGCCGGTACACCACGTACACCGGCTTGCCCGCGACCACTTCCATGTCGGCGCGGCGCGGCGCGGTCGGCTCCGCCTGCGCCGGGATCGGGGAGCTGTCCGCGCGGGACGGCACCAGCACCGGCTCCTCCCGCCGGTCCCAGGAGGCGTCCGCGACGGGCGCGGTGTCCACGACGCGGCTCGGCCTGCCCTCCGGCAGCGCCGCCGCCGGGCCGCCGGGGCGCCGGGACTCGGCGGGACCGGACGCGGGCAGCGCGGGCGACACCGCGCCGCCACCGGTCGGGGAACCGCTGCCGGGCAGCGCCGCCCACGGGCCGCCCTGCCGGTCCAGCCGCTGCGCGGTCACGGACATCGTCTGGTGGTCGGCCTCCGGACGGGTCTGGCGCCTGCCGCGCTGCCCGGCCGGGTCCGGCGGCGGCGCGTCCGGATCGGACTCGCGCACCTGCTCCCAGAAGTCGCCGCTCGGATCGTCGGCGGGCCTGCGGCCGCGGAACCGGCCGAACACGCCGCGGGGCTGCGCCACGCCGCCGGAACCGCCGATCGAGAGCTGCACCATCTGCCCCATCCGGCGGACCGGTTTGCCGAGCATGATGAACACGATCGTCACCAGCCCGGCCAGCAGGATCTGCGTCAACACCGGGAAACCGCGCAGCGGGTTGAAGATCCACGCCAGCACCCAGGTGTGCAGCCCGGCCATCGCCGAGATCACCAGCACGTTCAACATCGCCGCGCCGCCCACGCGGCCCACGGCGCGCAGGATCTGGTGGTTCAGCAGCGCCACCAGGCCGATCAGCGGCCCGGCCAGGATCAGCACCCGCAGCAGGACCTGCGCCAGCAGGATCGCGGCCTTCGCCATCAGCTGGAACGAGGCGAACGAGAGGCTCTGCACCACCGACAGCATCGCCGCGCCGACGCGGCTGCCGTCCTTGCCCTGGAAGTAGCCGTAGGCGCTGGTCGAGCTGAGCTGCCCGGCGACGTTGGTGAACGCCGTCTCCTTCGGCGTCGACGGGCCCGCGTCCGCGCCGGCCGCCACTTCCTGCTTCGTCCACGCCTGGGCCCGCAGCAGCTCGCGGCCGTACCGCTCGGCCTGCGGGGTGTCCGGCGAGCCGAACTCGCCGCGCAGCCAGTTCCGGTAGATCACCTGGTGGTGCAGCACCGTCGGCAGCGTGTTCGCCTCGTCCACCCCGACCTGCTGGAGGAACCCGGCCTGCACCGCCGACGTGCCGGTGATCACCACTTCGTCCAGCGCGTGCGTGTAGATCATCGGGGTGAGGTAGGTGGCGGAGGCGAACCACAACCCGGCCAGCGCCCACATGGTGCGCTTGCCGATCGAAGCCAGGTCGCCCTGCCAGATGTAGCGGAACAGCAGCACCGCCAGCACGAGCGCCGCCACCCCGAACCACGGCGTGAACACGCTGTCGTACAGCGCGACCGTGCCGGTGGCGATCAGGTCGTCCAGCGGGCCCATCAGCTCGCCGTTGAGCAGCGCGTAGTGCAGCCCGTTGGTCGCGCCCACCAGGTTCTTCGAGATGTTGAACAGCTCGTTGCCCAGCCAGGTGTCGACCAGCGCGTTCGGGTTCATCACGCCCTGCGGGCCGCAGCCGAGCCCGTAGGTGTGCCACACCAGGCCCGCGTAGCCGACCTCGTCGTAGGCGGTGCCCGGCTGACCGGAGCCCAGCGGAGCCGGGTCGATCGCGCCGACCATGCCGGAACCGGGCCGCTCCGGGCTCGGCGGCTCCGAGCAGTCCAGGCTCTGCGCCGAGGCCGGGGCCCCGATCAGCGCCTGGATCGCCACGAGCGCGCCCACCAGCAGCACCGCCGAGCGGCGGCCGCGGGCGCGCTCCGCCAGGCGCCGCCGGGACAGCACTCGTTTCGCGGCCCACACCACCGCCACGATCACCGCCGCCATGATCGTGGGCGCGACCAGCGCGCTCACCGCACTTCGTCTCCGCCTTGACCGGGCCGCTGCTGCGCGCGCTCGGTGCCGTCGATGCGTTCCTCGCCCGATCCGATGCCGACCGATTCGAGCTCGAACTCGTCGAAGCCCTCGATGTCGTCGGCGTAGTCGTCCTCGGGCACGTGCGGTGGCGACGGCAGCGGCGGGGTGTCCGAGTTCGCCGCGCTCTCCGCACCGGGCAGCGCCCGCAGGTCCTGTTCGGACTCCGCGCTCGCCGGGGTGGTGTCCAACGCCTCACGCAGGTGCTCCAGGTGCGGGCCGCCGAAGTCGATGCGGATGCGCTCCACGCCGCCCGCGCCGTCGCCGAAGATGAACTGCCGCGGCGCCCGGTCCCGCTCGGTGCTGTTGCGCGCCGGGCCGGGCTTGCGGCCCAGCGCCGAGACGACCTGCTCGTAGCCGGCGCCCACCGGGACCTTCAGCAGCCGCAGCGCGTCCGACTGGGCCTGGTCGTCGTCGAGCCTGCCGACGAACACCGAGTCCAGCAGCGACACGAAGCCCTGGATCCGCAGGAAGTCCGCCGGGATCTGGCTGGACAGCAGCACGCGGACGTTCCACTTCCGGGAATCTCGGGCGAACCGGTTCATCAGCACCCGGCCCGTCGGCACCTCGGACAGGAAGAACGCCTCGTCGATCCAGACGCCCTTGCGCTCGTTCTTCGGCCGCTCGTAGACGGAGCGCTGGGTCAGCCACGCGGCCAGGTTCAGCATCTCCACGCCGAGCGCCTCGGCGTCGGTCCAGTGCTCGCGGCCGACGCCGTCCTTCGGCAGCGTCAGCCCGGCCATCGTGAGCACCGTCAGCCGGTCCTCGCGGGTCTCCGAGTACGGGTCGGCGTCGGCCTCGGGGATCAGCAGCGACATGCGCTCCCGGATCTCGTCGAGGAAGTCGGCGACGACCACCGCGTGCTCGTGGTGCTCGGAGGCGTCGCGGCGCAGCGCCTCGAACACCATGCCCGGGTGCGCGTCCGGGCGGCCGCCGACGGCGCGCACCGCGCGCAGCAGCACGATCCGGGTCTGCGGCAGCCGCGCCACCTCGTAGGGCAGCAGGCCGGTGAGCACGTCCAGCACCAGCCGGCGGCGGGTCGCCGCCGACAGGGCGCGTTCGCGCCGCCAGCTGCGCTCCGGGTCGTCCTCGTCGACGAAGTGCTCCAGCTGCGGCTCCGCCACCACCCGGTACGGGTTGAGGATGCCGGGCTGGGCGTTGAGCAGGTTGATCGGCCGCGCGTACGGCCGCAGCTCCGGCAACTTGCACAGCTCCGCCAGCGGACCCGACGGGTCCAGCAGCGTCCAGTGCGCCCCGGCCCGCAACGTCTTGTAGACGGTGCCGCCGCCGAGGAACGACTTGCCGCCACCGAGCCCGGCGACCATCGCGGTCAGGCCCGAGGCGTCGCGGACCTCCTGCGCCATCCACGGATCCCAGGCCACCGGGCGCCGCGTCGCCGTGCAGGTCTCGCCGAGCAGGACGCCGCGGCGGTCCCCGACCTCCGCGGTCGCCTGCGGCACCGAGGACGCCGCCCAGACCACCGAACCGCGCCGCATGTAGGCGCCGGAGGCCAGCTGCTCGCCGGGGATGAACTCGCGGGCCATCGCGTACTGCGCCTCGGGGTGCTCGATGGCGACCTTCGGCTTGTACAGGTCCAGGATCTGCTGGGCGAGCCGCAGCGCGTCCCGCTCCGTCGGACCGGACACCGCCAGCCGCCACCACGAGCGGACCCGGGTGGCGAGCGCGGTGAAGCCGGTGCTCATCTCGTCGTCGATCTCCAGCACCCGGCCCGCCTGGCGGGACAGCGAGGTCGGCGGCTCCAGGCCGTGCTCCTCGGTGTAGTGCCGGACCTGCGAGCGCACCTTGTTCATCTGGCGCTGCAGCTCACCGCCCACGTCCTCCGGGCGGCGGACGTAGATCCGCGCCGACCACTCCACGGGTGCGGGGAGCCGGTCGGAGTGCTGGATCCACGGGTCGTCGATCTCCGGGATCTGCAGGCCGTGCGTCTGCCCCACCGTCAGCACCGCGACGTGCCGGGTGATGCCCGCGTTGGAACCGGTGCGGCCGCGCACGGTGGCGGTCGGCGAGTACGGCTCCTGGTACATGTCGGCGGCGTCGGTGAACGACGCCAGGTCCTCCGGCTCCCACTCGGCGCCCGGCACCGCGGGCAGGTTCCGCGGCGCGGGCAGGCCCAGCGAGCAGGACCGGTGCATCAGCCAGGAGATCTCCTCCGCGGTCACCGGGCGGCCGTCCAGACCCGCGGAACCGATCACCTGGTCCAGGTGCTCGATCTCGCTGTCCAGCGCGACCAGCTCGGCGTCCACCGCTTCCGGGAACACCCGGCGCAGCAGCGGAGCGGCGCGCTCCACGGCGCGGTCCACCACGTTCCGGGTCTGCACCTGGACGCCGAGGTAGACCTCCTTCTCCGCCATCGAGCGGCCCATCAGCTGCTGCTGCTCGCCGACCATGTAGTCGTCGAAGCTCAGCGCACCGGGCACGTCCGGCAGGGCGCCGCGCGCGTTGTGCACGTGCGCCTCCGCCCACATCCGGATCGGGTACGGGCGGCTGGTGACGCGCAGGTGCATCCAGCGGCCCTGCAGCTCGGCGTACTGGCCCGCGATGGCGGCGATCAGGTCCTGGCGCTGCGAGTCGGAGCGGAACGACCAGCGCTGCGGGGACAGCCGGTACCAGGCGAACACGTCCTGGCCGGTGCGCAGCAGGTGCCCGTCGATGGACCGGGCGGCGATGGAGGGCGTGTAGCTCGGCAACGACTGCTCGTCGGGGAGCCTGCGGTCCTGCCGCTTCGCCTTGCCCCGCGCCCCGCTCCTGCCCTGCGGGGCGCGCTGGGGTGCGCCGGGCCCTGCGGCCTGGCGCTCACCGCCTCGACGGCGACCGAACACCGCGAACCTCCTTGCTACGCGCGCGCCCGCCTGCGGACCGGGTCCGTTCCGCGGACTTCCTGGGGCGGCGGACCTGCCGGTTAGCACCGCCGGTGGGCTGGGTTCCCTGCTGGCCCCGGCTGGTGCGCCGGGTCCGCCGGGTGGGGGCCGCCCGGCCTCGCCGGGTGGACTTCTTCGCTCGTCCGGACTGCTTCTGCTTGGGGCGTGGCCGCTCGGCGCGCACCTTGAGCCGGGCGGCGCCTGCCGCGCCGCCGCTGCCGGTGGTGCGTTCCCGCGGCGCGGTGAGCTCACGCAACCACATCACCATCACCGCTCCCAGCGGCCGTTCGTGGGTGATCCTGGAACACACGATCCGCGTAACCAGGATGGTGATGACGGCCGCCCAGCCGGTGGAGAACAGGCCGAAGCCGATGTTCATCCGGCGTTCGACCGCGAGCACCAGCAGGAACACGACGGTCCCCACGCCCCAGGCCACGTAGCGCGCCCGCCACGGGAACGTCGCCTTGGGCGGGCCGAGCCACACGGCGTCGACGCGGTAGACCTCGTCATCGGTGCGGATCCGCACGGCTGATCACCCGTTGGTGCTGAACAGGCCGGCGATGAACGTGCCGATGTCCACGCCCGCACCGGTGACCGCGAATCCGATCAGCGCCAGCGCCACGAACACGCCCATCACGCGGCGCATGACACCGGCGTTGTCGCCCTTGCCGCCACCGAGCCACAACAGCAGCAGGGCGACCGCGAGCAGCAGGAGTGGCAGCAGGTTGTTCAGGATCCAGCCGCGGATGCCTTCGGTCCCGAGACCAGTCTGCTGCGCCAACGGGTCGAGCGCGGCGAGCACGTGCACGTGCGCCAACGTTTCCAGCGACATGGCGGTCATCTTGTTACCCCTGAGTGCGTGAAGGGTCGTCGGGCGGGTACGTCGGCCGGCCGGATCTTCCCGGCGGGACGGTACGAGTAGAACATGTCATGGTCACCAGCAGTAGTGGTCGATCGAGCACCACAGATGACGTCGGCACACCGGCTCAGTCACCGAATGGGCCGATCGGGCTCGACTCGGATGGAGCAGTGCGCGCGGTGGTGCGGGAAGCGAGCACGCGCCGGATCGGGAACCGCGGATCGTTCACCCTGTTGCGAGCCCCTTCCTCACGGACCGTGCACGAAACGGCCGGTCAGTGGAATTCGGCACACCCTGCTGCGGTGCACCGGAACCCGATCACCGGACATCGGTCGACGAGACCGTCGCCCGCCACCCGGACGTGATCTTGACTGCATCCAGCGTAGCGGCTCCACCGGTCACGGCCGCGATCAGGTCGGTCCACGGGCAGTGACCAGCGACCCGGTTCCGCGGCGCCGGAAATGCCCGGGTTCCCGCAGACCGGGCGCCGTCGGGCCCGCACCCGCGATCGCTAGACTGGAACCGGTGGATGAGTCGGCCGGGCGGCCGCGTCGCGGGCAACCGCGTCGAGGAAAGTCCGGACTCCACAGGGCAGGGTGGTTGCTAACGGCAACCCGGGGAGACCCGCGGGACAGTGCCACAGAGAACAGACCGCCCGACCGGTTCGCCGGACGGGTAAGGGTGAAACGGTGGTGTAAGAGACCACCAGCGCCCCGGGTGACCGGGGCGGCTAGGTAAACCCCACCCGGAGCAAGGCCAAGAGGACGCCACGGCGTCTGCGCAGGTGATCGAGGGCTGCCCGCCCGAGCCTGCGGGTAGGCCGCTGGAGCCTGCCGGCGACGGCAGGCCGAGATGGATGGTCGCCGACCGGACGATCGCGAGATCGCCGGGAACAGGATCCGGCTTACAGGCCGACTCCTCCACCCCCTCTTCCCGCCCGTTCGGGTTTCCCGTCCGGTGGAACCGGATTGACCGGATTCGCGGGCGTTGCTCTACTTCTCGCATGACCGGTGCCCGGCTGATCCGCCGCCGCTACGTGGACTTCGCCCGCGTCGGCACCGCGCGCTGTTCCGCCTGCTGAACGATCGCCGCCACGCCCGTTCCGGCCGGACTCCCGGCCGCACGCAGGAAGAACTCCCGATGCGCACCGTCGTCACCGTCGCCGCCAGCCCCCATTCCCGTTCGCGCGCAGCGGAACTGCACCGCGCCACCGCGGAGGTGCTGCGCGGCGCCGGGCTGCGGGTGCGGCGGCTGCCGCTGGAACTGCTGCCGGAATCGGCGCTGCTGGCCGGGCGTGCGGACGCCCCGGCGCTGCGCTGGTCGCGGCGGCTGCTGGACCGCGCGGACGGGATCGCGCTGATCACCCCGACCTACGAGGTGTCCGGGAGCCCGCTGCTGCGGGCCTGGCTGGACGTGATGCCGCCCGCGGGCGAGCGGCCGGTGCAGCCGGTGTGCCTCGGGTCCACGCAGGCCCAGTCGGGGGCCGCGGACTACGCGGTGCGGCGGCTGCTCACCGATCACGGGGCGCTGCGGGTGGCACCGGCGTGCTTCCTGTTCGACAAGTGGCTCGCGGGCACCGGCGACGGCTGGGACTGGGACGCCCGCGCCGCGAGCCGCCTCACCGGCGCCCTCACCGGCTTCGCCGCGGATCTCGCGACCGTCCCGGCCGCGGCCTGAACCTGCGCGGTCCGGCCGCGGTCCGAGGGCAGGCGGCCCGAGGGCAGGCGGTCCGGCCGCGGTCTGCGATGGGGCCCGGCCGCCGGGCCGGGGCTCAGAGGTGCGAGATGTCGTTGACCAGGCGGACCGAGGCGTTGTCGTCCGGGTAGAACTCCACGATCGACAGCGAAGCCAGGTCCAGGTGCAGCCGGTAGTACAGCGACGGCCCCACGTCCAGCCCGAGCCGCAGCATCGCCTTGATCGGGGTGACGTGGCTGACCACCACGACGGTGCGCCCCGCGTAGCGGTCCAGGATCTCGTCGAGCACCGCGCCGACCCGTTCGAAGACGGCTTCGAGGCTCTCCCCGCCGGGCGGTTCGACGGTGGAATCGCCCAGCCAGCTGCGGTGCAGCTCCGGGAACTCCGCGGCGGCCTCGGTGAAGGTGAGGCCCTCCCAGCCGCCGAAGTCGGTTTCGAGCAGCCCGTCGTGGAAGGTCAGCTCGGAACCGGTGGCGGCGGCGACGGCCTCGGCGGTCTGCCGGGTGCGGCCGAGCGGGGACGCGAGCACCGGAGCCCCGGGGACGCCGTCCATGCCCGCGAGCCGGGCGGCGGCGGCCTGCGCCTGCCGCTCCCCCAGCTCGGTCAGCGGCACGTCGCCGCGGCCCGAGTAGCGGCGGTCCACCGACATCGCGGTCTGGCCGTGCCGCACCAGCAGGATCTTCGTGGGCGAGCCGACGGCGCCGTTCCAGCCGGACGGGCGGGTGCGGTCCTGCGTGGTGGTGCCGGACTCCTCGGCGGGCTGCCGGGTGGTGCCGGGTTCCTGAGTGGTGCCGGGCTCCCCCGCGGCACCGGACTCCGCGCCGCCGCCCGCCTGTGGCGCGTCGGAGCCCCCGTCCGCGCGGTCGTCCATCGCCGCGTTCGCCAGCCGGTCCGCGTGCGCGTTCTCCGCCCGCGGGATCCAGTCGAAGGTGACCGAGGTGAACCCGGCGACGAGCTCCTTCGCCTCCTCCGCCAGGGCCCGCAGCGCTTCGTGCTTGATCTTCCACCGGCCGGAGAGCTGCTCGACGACCAGCTTCGAGTCCATCCGCACCGCGACGTCGTCGGCGCCGAGCTCGGCGGCGGCGCGCAGCCCGGCGAGCAGGCCCTGGTACTCGGCGACGTTGTTGGTGGCGACGCCGAGCCACTTCGACCGCTCGGCGAGCACCGACCCACCGGTGTCGCGCACCACCGCTCCGCTGCCGGCGGGCCCCGGGTTGCCCCGGGAACCGCCGTCGGCTTCGACGACGACGCGCATCAGGAGTCCTTGGTGCGCACCAGGATGGCGCCGCACTCCTCGCAGCGGACCACGTCGTCGGCGGCGGTGTCGCGCAGCTCGGCGAGCTTGGAGCGGTCGAGCTCGATGCGGCAGGCCCCGCAGCGGTTGCCCTGCAGCGGGCCGACGCCGACGCCCTTGGACTCGCGGATCCGGTCGTAGAGGGCCAGCAGCGGTTCCGGCAGCGTCCCGGCCACGGATTGGCGCTCGACGGTGCGCTTGGCCTCGGCGGTGTCCAGGTCCGTCATCGCCTCGTCGCGGCGGTGCTGCACGTCGGCGAGGCGCTGCTCGGCCTCCTCGACCCCGGTGCGGGCGCGCGCCACGTCGGATTCGAGCGCTTCGCGCTGCTCCATGACCTCGAGGAGCTCGTCCTCCAGGTTGCCCTGGCGACGGGCGAGGGTCTGCAGCTCGTGCTGGAGGTCCTCCAGCTGCTTGGCGCTGCCGCCGGACTCCATCAGCTTGCGGTCGCGGTCCTCGCGCTTGCGCACCTGGTCGACTTCGCCTTCGAGGCGCTTGGCGTCCCGGTCGATGTCTCCGAACGAGGTCTGCGCGGCCACCAGCGAGTCCCGCTGGGCTTGCAGTTCGCGTTCGCGCTGGCCGATCTCCTCGAGTTCGGGCAGCGTGCGGCGGCGGTGGTTGACGCGGTTGAGCTCGGCGTCCACCTCCGCCAAGTCGAGCAACCTGCGCTGCACGGCGGGGTCGGCTTTCACGCGGGAGTCCTCCCAGAGTCGGGGGCCGGGCCGGCGGCGTGAGCGGTCCACGGGTCGGTCCGGCGTGTGGAGACGAGAACCTCGACAGTATCCGGTAGGGCCGCGCCGACGACGTCGGCAGCCTGCTGGCACCACGGCCACTCGCTCGCCCAGTGCGCCACGTCCACCAGGGCGGGCACCTGGGCGCCCGGCAGGCCGCCGCGCGCCAGGTGCTCCCCGGCGGGGTGATGCCGCAGGTCGGCGGTCACGTAGGCGTCGACCCCGGCGTCCTGGGCGGTGCCGAGCTGCGAGTCCCCGGCGCCGCCGCACACCGCGACGGTGCGGATCTCCCGGTCCGGGTCGCCCGCGCCGCGCACGCCCCACGCGGTGGTGGGCAGGTTCTCGGCGACGCGCCGCACGAAGCGGCTGAACGGTTCCGGTTCGGGCAGCGTGCCGATGCGGCCGAGCCCGGTCGCGGAGCCCGCGGCGTGCGGGGCGAGCGGGCCGGTGACGTCGAGACCGATCGCCTCGGCCAGCGCGTCGGAGACACCGATGGTGGCGGTGTCGGCGTTGGTGTGCGCGCAGTACAGCCCGATGCCCGCGCGGATCAGCCGGTGCACCAGCCGCCCCTTCGGGTCGTCGGCGGGAACCCCGTGCACGCCGCGCAGCAGCAGCGGGTGGTGCGAGACGAGCAGCTGCGCACCGAAGTCCACCGCCTCGTCCACAGTGGACTCGACGGGGTCGACGCAGAACAACACCCGCTGCACCACCGACTGCGGGTCCCCGCACACCAGCCCGACCGCGTCCCAGCTCTCGGCGAGCTCCGGCGGGTACGCGGCCTCCAACGACTCCACGACGTCCTGAATCCGCACGGTCATCCGAATCGCACCCCTTGGTTCGGTCTTCGCACTATCCGAGAAGTTCGCGCAGCGCCCGGACCAGCACCGCGTTGCGCGCCGCATCGCGCACCGCCACCCGCAGGTGGTCCGGCCCCAGACCGGGGAAGGTGTCGCCGCGCCGCACCGCGATGCCGCGCTCGCGCAACGCGGCGCGCACCTTCTCGCCATTGTGGACTTCCAGCAGCAGGAACGGCCCGCGGGCCGGTCCGGCGACCGCGACGCCCGGCACCTCGGCCAGGTCGGCGGCGAACCGGTCCCTGGTCTCGGCGATCTCCACGGCGGCGCGCTCGGCCTCGGCGACGGCCTGCGGGGCGCAGCAGGCGGTGATCGCCGCCAGCGCGAGGGTGCCCAGCGGCCAGTGCGGGCGCGGGGCGGCCAGCCGCGCCAGCAGCTCCGGCTCCCCCAGCGCGTACCCGGCGCGCAGGCCCGGCAGCGCCCACGTCTTGGTCAGGCTGCGCACCACCAGCACGCCTGAAACCCGTTGCGCCGCAAGGGATTCCGGTTCGCCCGGCACCGCGTCGCAGAACGCCTCGTCGACCACGACCAGCCGGCCGGGGCGGGCCAGCTCCCGGATCGTCGCGGCCGGGTGCAGCACCGAGGTGGGGTTCGTCGGGTTGCCCAGCACCACCAGGTCCGCCTCGTCCGGCACCAGCGCCGGGTCCAGCCGGTGGTCCTCCAGCAGCACCCGCCGCACCGGCACGTCCGCGGCGCGCAGCGCGAACTCCGGCTCGGTGAACGACGGGTGCACCACCGCGGCCAGCGCCGGGCGCAGCCCGGGCAGCAGCGCGAAGAGCTCCGCGGCGCCCGACAGCAGCAGCACCTCGGCCGGATCCCGGCGGTGCCGCTGCGCGACGGCGGTGCGGGCCGCGAGGTCGTCGGCGGCGGACGGGTAGCGGCCCAGGTCGTCCAGCGCGGCGGTCAGGTGCTCGCGCAGCCAGCGCGGCGGGCGTTCCAGCCGGACGTTCACCGCGAAGTCGAGCAATCCCGGCTCGGCGTCCACATCGCCGTGGTGGCGCAGCAGCGCCCGCTCGTCCCCGCTCGTCATCGGCAGCAGTCTAACGACCGGTAGATGATCACCGGCGCCGATTCCCGCGGCCGCCGCGGCGCCCCGTACGGTCGTTGGCCGGGCGGGTCGACGCCCGGTAGTCGCGCAAGGAGCCGCACGTGCACATCTCGTTCATCTGCACCGGGAACATCTGCCGATCGCCGATGGCGGCGGTGGTCTTCCGCGAGCACGCCCGCCGCGCGGGCCTCGAGGACCAGGTCGAGGTCAGCAGCGCCGGAACCGGGCCGTGGCACGTCGGCGAGGGCGCCGACCCGCGGACGCTCAAGGTCCTCGCCGACCACGGCTACCCCACCGAGCACGTCGCCGCGCAGCTCGGCGACGAGCACCTGGACGCCGACCTGCTGCTCGCGATGGACGCCGGGCACCTGCGCGTGCTGCGGGACTCGCTGGACGATCCGGAGCGAGCCCGGCTGCTGCGCTCCTTCGACCCGGCCGCCGCCGACGGCGCCGAAGTGCCCGACCCGTACTTCGGCGGCGACCGCGGCTTCGAGGACGTGCTCGCCATGATCGAGGCCGCGATGCCCGAGCTGCTCGACTGGACCCGCGAGAACGGCTGATCCGGTCGTCGGAGTTGCGCGGCGGGTCCGGCACCGCTCCCGTAGCGGTGGCGGAGCGGTCCCGCAGCCGGGGAACACGGCTGACTGCCCGTCGCTGAAACCTGCCCGGCGGGCCGGTTTCCTGTCAGCGGCGAAGCCGCTGAGCAGAAACCACGCACGCAGCAGGACCAGCAGCGGGTTCTCAGCTGCTTCCTCGCGAGGACAGCGTTTTCTCCTGTGGCGGAGGCCACCGGTGAAAACGATCCCGCAGCGGGGAAGCAGCTGAGGTTCCGCCACCCGAGCACTACGCGACACGAGTTCGAAGGGCAGTTCCCATGGGCGAGATCGAGGATGTGGTGTTCCGCTGCACCGGCGTCGAGGCGGTGTCGGTGCGGGCGCTCGGCGGCGGGGACGCGGGCGACGCGCGATCGGTGCGGCTCGCCGACGGCCGCGAGGTGTTCGTGAAGACCAACCCGGACGGGATGCCGGGAGCGGTCGCCGCGGAGGCCGCCTCGCTGGCGTGGCTCGCCGAACCCGGGATGGTGCCGGTGCCCGCCGTGCTCGGCAGCACCGAGCGGCACCTGGTCACCGAGCACCTCGGCTCCGGATCTCCGACGGCCGCCGCCGCGGAGGAGCTCGGCCGCGGCCTGGCCGGGCTGCACGCCACCGGCGCCGCCGCGCACGGCGCCCCGCCGCCCGGCGGACCCGCCGACGCCTGGATCGGGCTCGCGCCGATGCGCGACGAGCCGCGTCCGGACTGGCCCGAGTTCTACGCCGACCTGCGGGTGCGTCCGTACCTGCGCGGTGCCGTGGACGCCGGGCTGCTCGGCGGCGAGGCGGCCGCGCTGGTCGACCGCGTCTGCGAGCGGCTGCCCGGGCTGGAGGGCGCCGACGAGCCGCCGTCACGGCTGCACGGCGATCTGTGGGCGGGCAACGTGCACTGGGACGGGCACCGCGCCTGGCTGATCGACCCGGCCGGGCACGGCGGGCACCGGGAGACCGACCTGGCGATGCTGGCGCTGTTCGGCTGCCCGCACCTGGAGCGGGTGCTGGCCGCCTACCAGGAGGTGCGGCCGCTGGCCGAGGGTTGGCGGGAGCGGGTGGGCGTGCACCAGCTGTTCCCGCTGCTGGTGCACGCGGTGCTCTTCGGCGGCGGCTACGCGCGGCAGGCGGTCGCCGCGGCCCGCGCCGCCCTCTCCTGATCGGCACCCGGGGACGGCTCCCGCCCCGGCGCGTTGACCTGGTGTGCCGTGGCGCACTGTGACGGGGGCGGGCGGCACGCGCCCGGCCGCGCGGCCTACCGTGGTGGGGTGCGCCTGAAGTTCCTGCTCCGCCCCGGCTGGATCGGGTTGATCCTGCTGGTCGTGCTGTTCGCGACGTTGTGCTTCACGCTCCTCGCGCCCTGGCAGTTCGGCCGCGACGACGAGACCCAGGCGCGCAACGCGGCCATCACCCACTCGTTCACGGCCGATCCGGAACCGCTGGACGAGGTGCTGCCGGGCGGCGCCGCGCCCGGGCCGGACACCGAGTGGACCAAGATCACCGCCACCGGCTCGTACCTGCCGGAGGCGGAGACGCTGGCCTGGCTGCGGTCCGTGCAGGGCGAGCCCGCGATCGAGGTGCTCACCCCGTTCCGCACCACCACCGGCGAGACGCTGCTGGTCGACCGCGGCTTCCTGCGCCCGGTCGGCACCGACGCGCCGGACTACGACCCGGCGCCCACCGGGCAGGTCACGATCACCGCGCGGGTCCGGATGGACGAGCGGGACCAGGAGCACCGGCCGCTGTTCGACCGGCAGGGGCACCGCTGGACCTACTCGGTGGACTCGCACGTCGTCGGCGCGGGCACCGGGGTGGCGCTGCGCCCCGGCTACTTCGCGCTGGTGGAGGACCAGCCGGGGACGCTGGGCGCGCTGCCGCTGCCGCAGCTGTCGGCGGGCCCGTACTTCTCGTACGCGCTGCAGTGGATCTCGTTCGGCGTGATGGCGCTGGCCGCCATCGGCTACCTGATCTACGCGGAGCTGCGGCCGCCCGAGGACGCCACCGCGGGCGGGGCGCGGAAGCCGCGGAAGATGTCCGTCGCCGAGGCCGTCGCCGAGGACGAGCGCCGCGAACGCGAGCGGGCCGGCACCGGCGAGTGATCAGCCGCGGCGGACGCCGAACGCGACGACCGCGACCGCGGCCAGCGCGCCGGTGACCGAGCCGATCACCCGGGACAGCTCCACGCTGCGCCGCACGTCGCCCGCGTCGGCGGTGCGGCCCTCCCCCATGATCGGCCGCTGCTCGGTGGTGTGGCCGTAGACGGTGCGCCCGCCGAGGCGGATCTGCAGCGCGCCCGCGAACGCGGCCTCGATCTGCCCGGCGTTCGGGCTCGGGTGCGCGGAGGCGTCCCGCCGCCAGGTGCGCCAGGCCCCACCGGCGGAACCGCCGACGACGGGCGCGCACAGCGCGGTCAGCACCGCGGCCAGCCGCGCGGGCCCCAGGTTCAGCGCGTCGTCCAGCCGCGCCGAGGCCCAGCCGAACCGCAGGTAGTGCGGGCTGCGGTGGCCCACCATCGCGTCCAGGGTGTTCGCCGCGCGGTAGCCGAGCAGGCCGGGAACCCCGAAGACCGCGCCCCACACCAGCGGGGCGACCACGGCGTCGGAGGTGTTCTCCGCGAGCGATTCGACGGTCGCCCTGGCGAGGCCCTGCTCGTCGAGGTGCGCCGCTTCCCGCCCGCACAGGTGCGCGAGGCGCCCGCGGGCGCCGTCCAGGTCACCGGCGTCGAGCAGCCTGCCCATCGCGGTGCCCTCGTCGGCCAGCGAGGCGCCGCCGAGCACCGCCCAGGTCGCCAGCGCCGTCACCGCGGCTTCCGCGGCCGGGCCGCCGCGGCGCGCGGCGCGGTCGGCGAGCACGCCCAGTGCGGCGGTCCCGCCGACGAGCAGGCCGCTGTAGAGCACGCCCGCGGCGCGCTCGTCGCGGTGCAGCACCCGTTCCGCGGTCTGCGCGAGGCGACCGAACCCGGCGACGGGATGACCCCGCCGTGGGTCACCGAGTGCAGCGTCCGCCGCGACTCCGAGTAGCAATCCGACCGCTCGTCCCGCTCTCACCGCCGAGTCTCCCCCTTCGTTCCCCCGACCGGCGCTTCGTCCGCCCGCCCGGGCAGCACAGAACGCTACAGCCGATGCGGGCCGCCGCGGCGGGCGGCACGCACGCAGGGTGAGCGGTTCACCGGGCTCTTGACCGGGAGTACCGGTGCCACGGGTTATCGTGGCCGACCGTGACGGCCCCGGATCACGAAGCTGACGTGCTGCGCGCGGGGGTGGCGGGCACCGAAGCCGAGTCCCCCGCCCCCGCGCAGGCACCGGACGACGTTCGGGCGGACCAGCAGCGGTTGCGGCTGTTCGCCTACCTGAGCGCGCGCGAGCACCGCACCTACCTGGCGATCATGCGATTGTTCACCTCGACGCTGCTCGCCGACCTGTCGATCGGCGAGGTGACCGCCGCGCTGGCCGCCGCCGAGCGCGAGGGCCGCATCGACCCCGGCGAGTCCGATGTGGACACCGTGGTGGAGCGGCTCAAGCAGCTGCGCAGCTGGGGGAACCTGGTGCTGGGCCGCCGGGAGACGATCGCGGCCAGCATCGCCGAGTTCCAGCACGGCAGCGTCCGCTACCAGGTCAGCAAGCTCGCCGTCCGGGTGCAGCGGGACATCGACGCGCTGCTGCGCGTCCCCGAAGGCGCCCGCGAGGTGTCCCGCGAACTGCTGCCCGCCATCGAACGCGGCCTCGGCGAGATCGGCTCGGCGCTGTCCGCCGCGCTCACCGCCGAGCACCGCGAACCCGGTTCGAAGCGCGCCCGGCAGACCAGGGAACGGCTCGCCGAGCACGTCACCACCGTGTTCCTGCAGCACGCCGAGCTCGCCGCCACCGTCCGCGACTTCTACGCCTACCTCGGCGAGATCGTCACCCGCCACCACCTGGCGCCGGACGAGATCTCCGGGTTCCGCAACCTGCTGGTCGAGTACATCCAGATGGTCGTGGAGGACGTGCTGCGGCACACCGAGACCATCGCGGGCTCGCTGGCCGGGCTGGCCGGGCCGCGCACCGAGCTGCTGCGGCTGCTGGGACCGGCCGACCAGCTGGGCACCGACGTGGAGCGGGCGCGCGGGCGGACCGCCGCGGACTGGCAGGAGCTCACCGACTGGTTCGTGGACGCCCCCGGCAGGCCCAGCCAGGTCGCGGCGCTGCGCGAGGCGACGGCGCGCGCCATCGGCTCGCTGCTGGCGAGCGTGAAGCGGGCGACCTCCGGCGGCGGGCTGCTGCCGGGGCGTCGCGGGGAGCTGCTGAAGCTGGCCCGCTGGTTCGACGAGGCCGAACCGCACGAGGCGCACCGGCTGTACGCGGCCGCGTTCGGGCTGCACTCGGCACGGCACCTGCTGCCCGCGCCGGACTACGACAGCGACAACCACGACGTGCCGTGGCGGGACGGCCCGGTGCAGGACGTGGTGGTGAGCGTGCGCAGCCGCGGTGATCGCGGGGCGCGCGGCCGCACCTCGCGGGTGCTGGACGATCCGATGACCGAGGAGACGCTGCTCGCCGAAGCCCGCGCGGAGGACGCGCGGCGCGGCCGGGCCGTGGCCGAACTCGCCGCCGCGGGCGGGTCGCTCGCCGAGACCCGGCTGTCCGGGGAGGCGCTGGACGTGCTGTGCGAGCTGCTGACGCTGGCGATGGCGCAGCGCGACAGCGCCGACGACCCGGGCACCGCCCTCGACCCGGTGCACCGGCTCCGGGTCACGGTGCGGCCCGAACCGGGCACGCACACCCGCATCCGCAGCAGCGCGGGCGCGCTGACCCTCAACGACGCGGTGCTCGACGTGCACGGCGACGGCGCGATCCCGGCGGAGGCGACCCGATGACGGCGGCGACGAAGACCTTCGACGAGCTGTCGTCCATCGACGCCTCGAACGTGGTGCGCTGCGCGCGGGCGCTGCTGCGCCGCCCGCTGCTGCGGGAGGGCACGCCGGACGGCGACCTGCTGCCGATGATCTACCGGCAGCGGGCGGCGCTGCACGAGGTGTTCTCGGCGCTGCTGGGCTACCGGCTGGTGGTGGAGCGCCGGTTCGCGCGGCTGTACAAGTCCGGGCCGGGCGCGGACGCCACCCGCGGCGAGCCCTCGCTGACGCCGCGCGGCTACGCCTACCTGGCGCTGACGCTGGCCACCCTCACCGGCATCGGGCGGCAGGTGCTGCTGTCCCGGCTGGTCACCGACGTGCGCGGCGCCGCGGTGGAGGCGGGCGTGCCGGTGGTGGACGATCCGGCGGACCGGCGGGCGCTGACCGCGGCGCTGCGGCACCTGGTGGCGCTCGGCGTGATCAGCGAGACCGAGGGCACCGTCACCGCCACCGACTCCACCGCCGAAGCGCTGATCACCATCGACACCGACCTGCTCGGCCAGCTGCCCGCGGGCCCGATCGGTGCCGCGGACGGCCCGGACGAGCTGGTGGCGGCCGCGGCGCAGGCCGGGCCGCGCAGCGTCGAGCACGTGGTGCGGCGGCGGCTGGTGGAGGACCCGGTGGTGCTCTACGCCGACCTGCCCGCCGAGCAGCGCGAGTGGCTGCTGAAGAACTTCGGCGTGGAATCCCGCCTGCTGGAGCGGTTCTTCGGCCTGGTCACCGAGGTCCGCTCCGAGGGCGTCGTGGTCAGCGACCCGGAGGACTACCTGACCGACACGCCGTTCCCCGGTACCGGCACGGTGGCCCGGGTGGCGCTGCTGGCGCTGCCGCGGCTGCTGGAGCTCGGCGAGCCCCGCGAGTCCGACGGCAGGCACCCGGTGACCGAGGAGCAGCTCGCCGAGGTGTGCGCGGAGCTGGTCGAGTCCTACCCGGCCGCGTGGTCCCGGCAGGCCACCGAGGAACCGGCGGAGCTGGTCCGCTCGGTCGCCGACCTGCTGCGCCGCCTCGGGGTGCTGCGCGGCGAGGCCGCTGACGGCACCGCCACCACCGGGGAGGATCATGGCGGGCTCACCTGGTGGCTGAGCCCGGCCGCACACCGGTGGCTGCCGGAGCCCGACGCGACGCCCGCGCCCGGCCGGGAACCGGAACCCCCGCCGGCCCCGGAACCGCCGGGCCTGTCCCTGTTCGACGACCTGGAAGAGGACGGTGCACGGTGAGCCCCGACGACGCGACCGCAGCGGTGGACGCCACCGCCCCCCACCCGGGTGACGCGACGCTCTCCGCGGGTCCGGTGCACCGCTGGCGGCTGCACCGCGGCGGCATCGTGAACATCTGGCAGTACGCCGAGCACACCTTCGACCTCTCCGGCGGGCGGGCGATCTTCCAGGGCACCAACGGTTCCGGGAAGTCCCGGACGCTGGAGCTGCTGCTGCCGCTGTGCCTGGACGGGGATCTGCGGCAGCTGGGTTCGAAGGGCTTCGACACGGTCAGCATCCGGCGGCTGATGCTGGACGAGTACCCGGGCGGGCCGAACCGGATCGGCTACGCGTGGGTGGAGCTGCGCCGCGAGTCCCCCGACGGCGGCGAGGAATTCCTCACCTGCGGGGTCGGGGTGAAGGCGTCGAAGACCTCGCAGGCGGTCAGCGACTCGTGGCGGTTCGTCACTTCGCGGCGGGTGGGGATCAACCTGCACCTGGTGGGCCCGGAGCGGGTGCCGCTGGGGCCCGCGCAGCTGCGGGACCTGCTGGGCGCGGACTGCGTGCTCGACGACCAGGGCTTCCGCGCGAAGGTCGCGGCGCAGGTCTACGGGGTGCCCGCGGCGCGCTACGGCGACCTGCTGCACCTGCAGCGCACGCTGCGGAACCCGGACGTGGGCCTGAAGGTGCTGGAGGGGCAGCTGGAGCAGATCCTCTCCGACGCGCTGCCGCCGCTGGAACCGGCGCTGATCGAGCGGCTGGCGAGCTCGTTCGACGACCTGGAGTCGATCCGGGAGAACATCGTCCGGCTGACCGGCGCGGACAAGGCGCTGGGCGCGTTCCTGTCGACCTACTCGGGTTACGCGCTGGGGGCGCTGCGGGAGCGGGCCGAGTCGATGCGCTCGGCGCAGGACCGGCTGGCGGTGCTGCGCAAGGAGCTCGCCAAGCTGGACCGGCAGGTCACCGCGCACCGCGAGGAGCGGGACACCGCGCAGCGCACCGTCGCCGAACTGGAGCAGCGCGAGGGCACGCTGGAGTCGAGCATCGAGGCGCTGCGCTCGCACCCGGCGTACGCGGAGCTGCAGAACCTGCGGGACCGCGAACGCGTCGTGGAGGGCGCGCGATCGGCGGCCGTGGCGGCGCTGGAGACCGCGGCCCGGCACCGCGCGCAGGAGGAGCGGTCGGCGGAGTCGGTGCTGGGCACGCTGCGCAGGCTGGTGGGCGACGCGGAATCCGCGGAGCAGGCGGCGCAGCGCGCGAACCGGCAGCTGGCCGCGGCGGGCCTGGACGGGAACCTGGTGCCGCGCCCGCCGGAGGTGCCGAAGGCGGAGCCGGTCAGCGTCCCGGAACGGGTGCGGGCCGCGCCGGAACCGGATGCGGAACTGCTGGAGGTGGACCGGCGCAGCGCCCCCGAAGTGGACACCGACGACCTGGCGCGCCGGTTCCGCACCGTCGCCGACCGGGCCGCGCAGGCGAGCGCGGAGGCGCAGCGCCGCGGCGCGTGGACGTTGACGCTGCACCAGCAGGCGGTGGAGCTGGACCGGCAGCGCGAGCAGGTCGGCAAGCTGCAGCAGCAGGCGCGGCAGGCGCAGCTGATCGCCACCGAGTCCGTGGGCAGGCGCAACCAGGCGCAGCAGCGGTTGCAGGAGGCCGCTGCGGAGTGGCGGCAGCGGGCGCAGCGCTGGGGTTCCGAGCACCCGGAGTCCATCGTGGACGATCCGGTGCCGGAGCCGCCCGCGGCCGAGCGGCTGCTGGCGGACCGGTCCGCGGCGCGCGCCGCGCAGGAACGCGCGCGGCAGTGGGCGCGGCCGCGGCTGCAGGAGGCGCGGCAGCGGATCTCCGCGGTGGAGCAGGAACTCGGCGAGGTGCGCGCCCAGGTCCGCACCGGTGAGCAGGAGCTCACCGAGCTGCGGTCCGGCGTCGAGCGCACCCCGGCCCGCCCGGACTGGGCGACCGCGGAGCGCACCGAGCAGGACGGGCGCGCGTTCTACCGGCTGGTGGACTTCCAGCCGTCCCTGGACGACGCGCAGCGGGCCGGGCTGGAGGCCGCGCTGCAGGCGAGCGGGCTGCTCAACGCGTGGGTGTCCGCGCAGGGCACCGTCGCCGGTTTCGAGGACGTGCTGGCGGCGCCGGGCGAGGCGGGGTCGGCGGGGACGCTGGCGGAGTTGCTGGTGCCCGCGCCGGAGCCGGGCTGCCCGGTGCCCGCGGAGCACGTCGCCGCCCTGCTCGCCTCAGTGTCCACAGTGGGCTCCCAGGGCCTGTCGGTGGACACCGCGGGCCGCTGGCGCGCCGGCGTGCTCGCCGGGACGTGGCACAAGGACTCCGCCGAGTACGTGGGCGCGGGTGCCCGCGAGGAGTCCCGCGCCCGGCGCATCGCCGAGCTGGAGGAGCAGCTCGCCGCGCTGCGCGAGCAGATCGGCGACGTGGAGAAGCGGCACCGCGAGGCCACCGAGCACGGCGATGCGCTCGAACGGCACCTCGAGTCCTTCCCCGACGACGCCGACCTGGTGACCGCGCACGCCCAGGTCGCCACCGCCACCGACGCCGCCGAGGACGCCGACCGGCACGCCAAGCAGGCCCGCGGCGAGCTCGACGAGACCGACCAGCGCTGGCAGGCGACCCGCGCCGAACTGGTGCGCGCCGCGGGCGAAGCGGACCTGCCGCCGGAGACGCAGGCGCTGGAGCAGGCCAACCGGGCCGCGACCGACGCCCGCAACGCCATCGACGCGCTGCACGAGGTGCTCGAAACGCGGTGCCTGGCGACGCTGGCCGACCTGCGCGACATCGCGCTGCACCACGACGCCGCGGTCGCCGACCGGATGGAAGCCGAAGCGCAGGCCGAACAGCGCTGCACCGCGCACACCGAGCAGGCCGCCGGGCTCACCGAGCTCAACGACGCCGTCGGCGGGCAGGCGCAGGAGATCTCCGGGAAGGTCGGCGAACTGGAGCGGGAACGCGCCCGGCTGCGCGAGGACCTGCCCGCCGCGCGCGAACGGATCAGCACCGCCCGCGAGCAGGTGGTGCGGCTGGAGACCCAGCAGGAGTCCAAGCACGCCCAGCTCGCCGGTCGCGAATCCGACGCCGAGACCGCGTCCACCGCGTTCACCGCCGCGCTGCGGGTGCCCGGCGTATGGGCCGCGGCCGAAGTGGTGCCCGCCGAGGCCGACGGAGATGCCGAGGCCGCCAGGGACCCCGAGGCCGCCAGGGACGTGGCCCCGCCCGAGGACCCGGCCGAGGCCGCAGAGCTGCTCGCCGCCGCGGGCGACCGCAAGACCGCGGGCGAAACGGCCGTGCTCAACCGGTTCCAGGCGTTGCAGCAGTCGCTCAGCGGCGGCTACGACATCGCCGCGGGCGACCAGCAGGGCCTGCTCACCGTCACCGTCACCGGCGAAGAAGGCCCGCAGCCGGTCGCCGACGCCGCCCGCCGCGTCGCCGAACGCCTCGCCGAGCAGCGCGGATTCCTCAACGAGCGCTACCGGTCGATCTTCGCCGACTACCTGATCCGCGACCTCGCCGAACGGCTCCGCGGCCAGGTGACGGTGGCCGAAGACCTGTGCAAGCGGATGAACGAGGTCCTCGACGGCGCCCGCTCCAGCCAGGGCGTGCACGTCCAGCTGGAGTGGGAACCGGCGCCGTCGCTGGGCGACGACATCAAGCAGGCCGTCGACCTGGTGCGCACCCCGTTCGCCGACCGCAGCGACGACCAGGACTCGTTGCTGCGCAAGGTGTTCACCGACCTCATCGAGGCCGAGCGGGACAGCGCCTCCGGCGGCTACGCGGAGATCCTGTCCCGGGCGCTGGACTACCGCTCCTGGTTCGCGTTCACCGTGCGCGTCCGCGACACCGGCCCCGAGGGCAAACCGCGGGTGCGCCGGCTGCGGCAGCTGTCCTCCGGCGAGACGCGGCTGATCTCCTACGTGACGCTGTTCGCCGCGGCCGCCGCGTTCTACGACGCGGTGAGCGTGTCCTCCGGCGGGCGCGGACCGCTGCGGCTGGTGCTGCTGGACGAGGCGTTCGAGCGGCTCGACGACCCGACGATCGCGCGGATGCTCGGGCTGCTGGTGGACCTGGACATGGACTGGCTGATCACCTGGCCCAGCGGGTGGGGCGTGTCGCCGAAGATCCCCAAGATGCACATCTACGACGTGCTGCGGCCGCGCAGCGGGCACGGCATCGCCTGCACCCACACCACGTGGGACGGTCGGGACATGGAGCGCACCGATGGCTGAGGTGTCCGCGCAGGTCCGCGAGCAGGTCCGCGCCGAATGGGGCGGCGAGGTGCTGCGCGAGTTCTGGGCGCAGGCCCGGGAGGCGCTGGAATCGGCGAAGCGGCCGGACCGGTTCTCCGTGGCGCTGCCCGACGAGACGACCCGCGCCGCGGTCAGCGAGATCTACGGCCGGGAGCTGTACCTCGGGCACTCCCGGATCATGGTGGCGAAGCTGGACCAGGTGCTGCGCGCCGACGGCCGCTTCGGGCTCGGGCTCGCGCAGGTGCTGGAAGTGCTGCACGGCGAACCCGTCGACACCGTCGGAACCGGTGCGCCGCAACGGGAATCCACCGCGGTCGTGCAGGCCCGCACGGCGCTCGCCGAGCACGGCCTGGACCGCGCCCCGTGGGCGGAGGCGTGGGTGCGCTGGCTGCACCGGTACGGCCGCGTCGCCGACGCCGAACTGCCGCGCATCGCCGGGCGGGCCGGTGCGGTGCTGTCCGCGCTCACCCTCGTCCCGGGCGCGACCCCGGCGTCGTGGGTGTCGCGCGCCGACCTCGCCGCGCCCGGTGAACCGAGCGAGCTCGACGACGGCGGGACGCTGAGCCGCATCGTGCTGCGCGCCGCCGCGCTCGCCCACCACGTCGAACCGCCCGGCGGCGAACGGGACCGGCGGTCGCTGTGGGAGCGCTGCGGGGTGACCCTCGACGACGTGGCGGGCACGGTGCTGAGCTGGGCGCTGCCGCTGCGCGGCGAGGACGCCTGGTCCCGCTCGATCACCGGCCGCACCGAGCTCGGCCTGCCCACCCACCTCACGCACCGCGACCTGGCCGCCGCCCCCGACCGGCTCGTCGAACCCGGCGCGGTGGTGGCCGTCTGCGAACGGCCGCGGCTGGTGGAAGCCGCCGTGCGCGCCGACGTGCGGCACCCGCTGGTCTGCCTCGCGGGAACCCCGTCGACCGTGGGGCTCGCGCTGCTGGACCGGTTGCGGGCCGACGGCGCGCTGCTGCACCTGCACGGGGACTTCGACTGGCCCGGCATCGCCGTCGCCCGTTCGCTGTGGGCCGAGCGCGACATCGGCCTGTGGCGGATGTCGGCGGCCGACTACCGGGACGCGGTGGACCGGGCCGCGCGGGAACGGCTGGACCTGCCGAACCTCGTCGGCAGCCCCGTCGACACGCCCTGGGACCCGCAGCTCGCCGAACTCATGTCGACCGCTTCCCGCGCGGTGGAAGAGGAAGCGGTGCTGCCGCAACTCCTGGACGACCTCCGCACCGGGACGCTCTCCTGATCGGTCGTCCTCCTGCTGGTGCGGAGTGCGGCGGGTGGCGGAGCCGCACCGCCCGGCTTCGAACCTGTCCGGCCGGTCATGGCGCTTTCCTGTCAGCGGCGAAGCCGCTGAGCTGACGACCACCTGATCAACCGGCACCGCAGCGGGTTCTCAGCGGTTCCCTCGCGAGGACGGTTTTTTCCCTCGTGGCGGAGCCACTCGGGAAGAAGATCTCGCAGCGAGAATCCCCCGAGGTTCCGCCACCCCACTCCCGAGCAACGAGAGTGGAGGAATCCCAGGGAATCTCACGTGGGTTCGATGAGGGTCCGGTGGTGGGCGACGACCTTCCGGAAGGCTCGGACGTAGCCCTCGGCGAGGGCCGGGTCGTCGTGCGGGACCGTGACGGTGAGGGTGTTGCGGTGCCTGCGCTCGGCCCGCGGGTACTGCCCGGCGCGGTAGCGCGGCCAGCCCTCCGGCAGGTGCGGGAACAGCCGGTTCGGGGCGTCGAACAGCGGATGCTCGTTCAACGGCCGCGGCGCCCGCGGATGGTCCACCTCCAGGCAGCCCTCCGCGCGCAGCGCGGCGACCAGCGCATCCACCGGCAGCCCGCCCAGCTCCTCCGGCCGGTGCACCAGCGCCAGCGCGTACCAGGCGGGCGCCACCCGCGCGGGCACCTCCGGCACGCCGATCCCGGGCAGCCCGCGCAACTCGGCGATCATGTGCGCGGCCAGCTGCCGCCGCCCGCCGAGCCTGCGGTCCAGCTCGTCCAGCTGCCCCAGCGCCAGCGCCGCCGCCAACGGGTGGATCCGGTGCGCCGCCCCGGACCCCGTCACCACGTAGCGGCGCAGCGGGTGGTCGATCGGGATCTCGCCCCGGCACCGGCCGCCGTCCTGGCCGTGCAGCAGCACCCGGTAGTGCAGGTCGTCGTCATCGGTGAGCACGAACCCGCCCTCACCCGCCGACAGCGGCTTCGACCCGCCCATGCTGAACGCCGCCACGTCCCCGAACGTCCCCACCCGACGCCCGCCGACCGCGGCGCCGTGCGCGTGCGACCCGTCCTCCACCAGCCGCAGGCCGCGCCGGTCCGCGATCTCCGCGAGCGCCTCGACCCGGGCGGGCACCCCCCACAAGTGGGTGGCCACGATCGCCTTGGTGAACGGCGTGATCGCCGCCTCCACCTGCAACGGATCGATGTTGCCCAGTTCGTCGCAGTCCACCAGCACCGGCTTGACCCGCAGGTGGAACAGCGGCGTCGCGGTCGGGTGCGCCGTGTAGGCCGGCACGATCACCTCGTCGCCCTCCGCCAGCCCCAGCGCGGAGTACGCGGCGTGCAGCGCGGCCGTCCCGGACGACGTCACCATCGCGTGCCGCACGCCGAAGAACTCCGCCAGCTTCCCCTCCAGCTCGGCGATGATCCCGGTGCGGCCGGGCAACGACACCGCGCTGTAGAGCTGCGCGGTGACCGCGACCGCGGTGTTGATGTCCACCGGCGGCCAGGAGATCTGCGGGCTCGCGGTCCGCACCACCGGCGGGCCGCCGTGGATCGCCAGGGGACTGCTCACGTGATCAGATCCTTCGGGTCCGCGCCGCGGGAACGGGGCCGGAAGGCGCGAGATTGTTGTGCGTGCGAAGACTTCTGGGGACATTTTTCGCTCAGCTACCCGCCATCTGTGTGAAACGTGCCGTCACCGTCGGAGAACCTCGACTCAAGGGGACCGCACGCCCCGGGAGTGTGCGTAGGCTGAGCGCTCGCTCACGGTGAGCTCACGCACACGCACGCCGGACACGATGGGGATGGTGACCATGACCGGCCAGGCGAAAGCGGACCTGGACACCGCAGCCGAACAAGACGCGTTCGTCGCCGAATTCCGGCGCTGGCGCGACGTTCGCGGCCTGTCCAGATCCGCGCTGGCCCGCGAGATGGGCTACAGCCGGTCGTACGTGTCGAAGGTCGAGAGCGGCGGCGAGCACGCCTCCCGCGAGTTCGCGCAAGCCGCCGACGGCGCGCTCAACGCGGGCGGCTCGCTGCGGCGCGCGTGGCGCGAGCAGAACGCGGTTCCCGCGCCGCGCAAACCCAGCCCGCCCCAGCACGCCGCCCCGGCCATCGAACCCGCGGGCGGGCTGGTGGTCGAGCACGATCACGCGGAACTGTTCTACGTCAACGGTTCCTACCGCGCCACCATGCGGCGACATCTGGTCAACAACGGCACCGAACCGATCACCCGCTACCTGATCCGGATCTCCGTCGACCGGTTCCCCGGTGACCCGGAGCGCTCCAACCGCCTCTACCGGGACAACCCGCTCACCTGGGAGGAGATCGACCTCGAAGCCTGGCACGGGGAGAAGCGCCAGGAACCGATGCGGTGGAGCGTGCAGCACGACCGGGACGCGTTCAAGGAGGTGTGGCTGCTGTTCGCCAACGACTCCGGCCGATTCCCCTTGTACCCCGGGGAGAGCGCGTGGATCGAGTACACCTACACCGTCAGCGACGACAAGTGGGGGCACTGGTTCCGGCGCGCCGTGCGGCTGCCCACCACCCGGTTATCGGTGACGCTGAACTTCCCGACCGAGCTCGATCCCGCCGTGTGGGGCCTGCACACCTCGATGACCGCGGAATCCATGCCGTTCCACACCGCCATCGACACCCGGCACGAGCACGACCGCACCATCTACGCGTGGTCCACCGAAGATCCGCCGCTGCACGCGCGGTACCGGCTGGAATGGCACTTCCGCAACGACTCCCCCACCGCGCCGTCCGGGCCGCCCACGCCCAGCGAGACCATGACCGCGCTCGGCATCGTGCAGGACGGCGACCCGATGCTGCGCCGCTCCGCCCGGCCGTTCACGCTGCCCGTCGAGGCCGAGGACGCCCGGCGGGTGATCAACGAGCTGCACTCGGCGACGCAGCGCATCTCCAAGGCGCACACCTTCGGCAAGGGCATGGGGATCGCGGCGCCGCAGATCGGCATCGAGCGGGCCGCGGCCATCGTGCGCCCGCCCGGCAGCGACGACCTGATCACCCTGCTCAACCCGCGCATCATCGAATCCAGCGAGCAGGGCGACGAGCAGTACGAGGGGTGCCTCAGCTTCTTCGACGTCCGCTGCCTGGTCCCGCGGCCGGCCGTGGTGCACGTGGAACACCAGGACATCACCGGCGAACGCCGCATCACGATCTTCGAGCGCGGCGTGGCGCGGCTGGTGGCGCACGAGGTCGACCACCTCTACGGGGTGCTGTGCAGCGACCACCTGCCACCGGACGTAGCGCCCATTCCCGTGGAGCAGTACCGCGGCACCGGCTCGAACTGGCACTACCCGGAAGGCTGATTCCGCCTTCTGCTGCTTGCTGAGCGGGTGGCGGAACCTCAGCGGCCTCCTCGCTGCGGGATCTTTTTCACCGGTGGCTCCGCCACAGGGGAAAAAGCTGTCCTCGCGAGGAGGCCGCTGAGAACCCGCGGGTGGTCCCGTTGCTCGGGTGGTCGCTGCTCAGCGGCTTCGCCGCTGACAGGAGAAAGATGCCGGGGTCGGTGATCGGCTTCGCGGTGTTCACGTAACGTTGCGTAATCGATTCTTGAGCGCGGAAGAAGCTCTCGAACGGGGGAGGGCGCGCGGGTTCTCAAGATCGACGCACGTTCGCGCACGTTCTTTCGGGTAGTGTGCGGCCGCGGTGCTTGGACGGTCCCACCTGGTGCGGGACCATCAGGACAAGGCTCGCGGCACCGGTCCACCCACCCTCCTGGACCGGACAAGCCCACCCGGAGCCGACGGAGGCGGCCATGTTCACCTTTCCCGCAGAACCAGCGGAACTGTTCACCGAGCGTGCACGGCACTTCCGGAGCTGGGGCGTGCCGCCGGTGGTCATCGCCCGGGTCCGGGACCGCGTCGACGACATGTGGGGGCACGGCCGCACCGGCTGGGTCCCCGTGTGGGCGGAGGAGGCCCGGCGCGCCGAAGCGGACCGGGACTGGGCGCGCGCCGCCGCCTGCTGGGGCGCCGCCCGGTTCCCCTGCCTCGCCACCGCGGACCGGCGGGAGGCCTACGGGCGCCAGCTGGACTGCTTCCGGCACGCCACCGCCGACCTGCCCCTCGCGTTCCGCCGCTACCGGCTCGACGTGCCGTACCGGCAGCAGACCACCCGCGTCACCGCGCACGTCTACCGGCGGCACCGCGGCGTCAGCGACCAGCTGCTGCTGCTCTGCGGCGGCGTCGACACCTGGAAGGTCGAACTGCACCGGATGGCGCTGCGCATCTCGCTGGTCAGCGGGCTCACCGTCGCCGCCGTCGACATGCCCGGCACCGGCGAGTCCCGGGTGCCGCTGGCCGCCGACGCCGACCTGCTGCTCGCGGGCACCGCGCGGCAGCTCGCCGACCGCACCCGGTGCGCGAAGACCGCGGTGCTGGGGCTCGGCTTCGGCGGGCACTGGGCGGCGAAGCTCGCGCTCACCGGCAGGGTGGACGCGGCCATCGACCTCGGCGGGCCGATCGGCGCCTGCGGGTCCGCGATCGACGTGCTCGGGCTGCCGCACGGCATGGCCGGGGCGATCGGCAACGCGCTGCACCTGGCCGAGCTGCCCGGGCGGGCCGAGGCCGACCGGTTCTCGCTGGAGTTCTCGCTGCGCCGGCAAGGGCTGCTGAGCACCCGGTCCGCCGCGCCGCTGCTCGCGATCAACGGCACCGGCGACCCGTACGTGCCGCTGCGGGACACCATCGCCCTCGCCGACCGGCCGGAGGCGGAGGTGTGGCTGGTGCCCGGCACCGGGCACTGCGCGCGGGAGCGGCTGCCCCGGGTGCTGCCACCCGCCGTCGGCTGGCTGCTCGCCGAGCTGTCGCCGCGCTCGGTGCGCAGGCAGCTCGCGGCGCGGGCGCTGCGCACCTCGCTCGGCGACGTCGTCACCGGACCCGCGCACGTCACCGGCGCGGACGGGCACGTCGAGACCATCAGCGCCCGCACCCGCCGCCCGCACCGCGCGACCGGCCCCGGCGCCGCCTGAGCCGCCGTCCGGGCCGCGGGCGAACGGCTGCTCCGCCCGGTGCGGACGTCCTGTCGGCGCTCTCCCGGGCACTCGTCGATCGGAGAGCCGGGCGGGCGTTCGACGTCGCGCGGAAGGCGAGTCGGGGGTCGAGCGGCGATCGCGCGGCGGCGCGAAGTGGGACGAGCGGCGGACGGGCCGCTCGTGGCCCGCGCCCGAGCCGGCGCACCGCGGCCGCGCGACGCCGGCCCCGCGGGCTCACGCCGCGGCGGGCTCCGGATCCGGATCGCGGGTGAGCGCCTCGGCGATCTCCTCCGCCGCGGGCGGAGCATCCCGGTACCAGGCGCCGATCGCCACGAACAGCAGCAACGACACGAGCACCGGGGAGACCACCGTGATCGCCTCGGACATCCCCAGCGCGTACTTCGCGAGCGCGAAGGTGAGCAGTCCGCCCGCCCAGGAGATCAGCGCGGCGGTGGGCCCGACGTGCCGGAACGGCCGCAGCATCCCCAGCATCATCGGGATCGAGATCGGCCCGATCAGCGCGCCCACCCAGGCGACGATGATGCCCAGCACGCCGCCGAGGTTCTCCGCGTTCAGCGCCAGCACCACGCTGAGGAACACGAACACCACCGTGAGCACCCGGCCCGCCCGCAGGAACTGCTCGTCGGTGAACTCCCCGGCACGGCGCCACACCCGCGGCAGCACGTCGCGGGTCATCACCGCCGAGATCGCGGTGGCGTCGGACGCGGCCATCGCCATCGTGTGCGAGAAGACGCCGACCAGCACCAGCCCCAGCAGCCCCGCGGGCAGGAACTGCAAGGCCATCTCGGCGTAGACGTCCTCGGAGTTCTCCACCCGCACCAGCAGCGGTGCCGCGAACATCGGCAGCATCAGCACGACCGGCCACACCAGGTAGAGCGCGCTGGACAGCAGCGCCGTGCGCCGCGCCGCTGCCGAAGTGGGGGTGGCGATGTAGCGCTGCGCCAGGTTCCACATGCCGCCGTTGTACTCGAACGTCTTCACCAGCACGTACACCAGCAGGAAGTACGCCGGATAGCTGCTCGTGGTCGGCGAGGTGTGGCCCGCCGGTAACGCGGACCAGAAGTTCGCGTAGCTGAACCCCCGGTCCGCCAAGGCGATGCCGACCGCACCGATCATCGCGAACGCCGCGACCCCCTGGATCACGAACTGCCCCAGCTCGGTGAGCGCGTCGGCCCACAACCCGCCCGCGGTGCAATACACCAGCGTCACCGCCGCGGTGATCACGATGCCCCAGCCGAGCGGGATGCCGACGAACTTGTTGAGCAGCAACGCGATCGCCGACCACTTGGCCGCCACGTCGAACACCTTCAGCAGCGAACCGCTCCACGCCAGCACCTGCTGGGTGGGCACGTTGAACCGCCGCGCGAGGTACTCCAGCGGGGAGGCGATGCGGTAGTGCGTGCGCAGCCGGTTCCACTTGGGGGCGAACAGGAAGGCCCCGATGCCGGTGGCGACGGCCAGCGGGAACATGAACACGACGTAGGACACGATGCCCTGGTCGTAGGCGACTCCGGCGTAGGCGACGAACACGACGGCGCTGTAGCCGGACATGTGGTGCGAGATCCCGGCCAGCCACCACGGCATCCGGCCGCCCGCCGTGAAGAAGTCCGCGGTGTCGGCGACCTGGCGATGCGCCCAGACACCGATCGCCAGCATGATCAGCAGATAGCCTGCGATGATCACCCAGTCCAACGGGTGCATGTGGTGTCCCTTCCCTGGCCGGAGGAATCCGGCTCTCACGTCGTTGTGGGGGTTCGCCGCCGGCGCGGCTCTCGGGCGGTGCGGAGTGCGTTCAAGCTAGGGAGGCGGGACATCCGCGGCAATCAGTTGCCACTACTTGCCACGGGGTCGCGGGCAACGGTCCGCCGGCGCGCACGCCGCTAGGGCTCGTCGCCTGCATTGCTCGGGACCTCGGTGTCGATCGCCGCGATCAGCTCGTCGTCCGAGACCAGGTCCGCGTCGAGGGCCGCGAGCACCGCGCGGGCGCCGGAACGCGCGGCCGGTACGAGGTCCGCGGACCTCGGATCGTGGACGTCGCCGCCTCGGAGGTGGGCGATCCACGCGGCGAGCACCACCACCGCGGCCTCCGGCAGCCGACCGGCGCCGCGTTCGCGGTGCAGCACCGGCAGCACGCGCGCCGGGATCTTCTGCGAACCGTCCACCGCGATCTGCCACAACCGGTGCTCGACGCCCGGTGACGCGAAGCGCCGCCGCAGCGCGGCCCGGTACTCGTCGAGTTCCGCGGCGGGCAGCGGCAGGTGCCGCGCGGCGGTGTCCCACCACGACTCGGCCAGCCCGGCGAGCACCGGATCGTCCATCGCCTCCCGCACCGTCCCCCGGCCGCGCCCGAGCCCGGCGTAGGCGAGCAGGCTGTGCGCGCCGTTGAGCAGCCACAACTTCCGCCGCTGGTAGTCGTCGACGGAGTCGACCAGCCGCGCGCCCGCCCGCTCCCAGCGCGGCCGCCCGCCGGGGAAGTCGCCCGCCAGCAGCCATTCCGCGTACGGCTCGGTCACCACCGGCACCGCGTCGCGCACCCCGCTCAGCTCGTGCACGGCCCGCACGTCGGCGGGTGTGGTGGCGGGCGTGATCCGGTCGACCACGGTGCTCACGACCGACACCCCGGCTTCCAGCCACGCCGTGAACGCCGCGTCGCCACCCGCCGCCTCCCGGAGCACCGAACGCAGCACCGCACCGTTGTCCGGCACGTTGTCGCAGGGCACCAGGGTGATCGGTGCGGCGGACGCGCGGAACCGCGCCCGCAATCCCGCCACCAGCCGGGAGATCGCGGAGTCCCGCCCCGGCGGTGGCACCCGGTAGGCCGCCTCCGTCACGGTGAGCGTCACCACCGCCACCTCGGGCGCGGTGAGGTCGGCGAGCCACTGCTCCGCCTCCGCTCCCGCGTGCGCGCGGCTGATCGAGCCGACAGTGCGCACCGGATCGTCCGCACCGCGCACCAGCAGCGAGTACATCCCGCCCTGCGCGGTGAGCTCCGCGGGCAGCTCGGTGCTGCGGAACGTGTAGGCGGCGATGCCCCACTCCGGATCGGCGGCGGTGTAGACGGCCTGGTGCGCCCGGTGGAAACCGCCGAGTCCCAGGTGCACGGCGCGGACGGGGGCGGGCTCGGCGTCCCGGCTCAGTCGCACGATCACAACCGGAAGGCGGTTCGGGGCTGGCGGTCGTTGAGGTCGCGCAGGACCTGCGCGGCGTCGTCCTCGCCGAGCACGTGCTCCGCGACGAGCGAGGCCAGGTGCCCGGCGTCCACCCGGCGCGCGGTGTCGTGCCGGGCGGGGATGGAGCAGAAACCCCGGGTGTCGTCGATGAATCCGGCGGTGCGGTGGAAACCGGCCGTCTCGGTGACGGCGTCCCGGAACCGCCGCATCGCGCGCGGCGCGTCCAGGAACCACCACGGCGCGCCCAGGTACACCGACGGGTAGAACCCGGCGATCGGCGCGAGCTCGCGGGAGAACACCGTCTCGTCCAGCGTGCACAGCACGGTCCGGAACCGCGGATCGGTGCCGAACCGCCGCAGCATCGGGCGCAGCGACTCGGTGAACTCGGCGCGGGTGGGGATGTCGTGGCCGGTGTCGGGGCCGTAGCGCGCGAAGGTCTCCGGGTGGTGGTTGCGCAGGCTGCCGGTGTGCAGCGCCAGCACCAGGCCGTCCTCGCTGGACATCCGGGCCATCTCGCCGAGCAGCTGGCGCGACAGCAGCGCCGCGTCACCGCGGCCGGCGCGCACCTCGCCGAACAGCCGGGAGGCCTCGTGCTCCGGCAGGAACTCCATGCGCGGGTCCGGAGCTCCGTGGTCGGTCGCGGTGGCGCCGTGCGCGCGGAAGAACTCGCGCCGCGCCTCCAGCGCCCGGACCAGGCCGCGGTAGTCGCCGGTGTCGATGCCGCTGACCTCGGCCAGCCGGTCCAGCGCGGCGGGCCAGTCCGGGCGGGTCGCGTCGAGGTAGCGGTCCGGGCGGAACGTCGGCACCACCCGGCCCTGCCAGCTCGGGTCCTCGGCGAGCGCGCGGTGGTGGCGCAGGTCGTCGGCCGGATCGTCGGTGGTGGCCAGCACCTCGATCCCGAAGGAGCGGTACAGCGCGCGCGGCCGCAGCTCGGGTCGGGCCAGTCGTTCGGTGAGCTCGTCGAACAGCGCGTCGGCGGTCTCCGCCGCGGGCTGGACCGCCACGCCCAGCACGTCGTGCAGCTCCGCTTCCAGCCACTGCCGGGACGCGGTGCCGAGGAACAGGCGCCAGTGCGAGCAGAACGCCCGCCACACCTCGCGCGGTGGCGCCGGTTCCGCCGGACCGCCGGGAAGCCCGCACTCGTGCAGCGGGACGCCGTGGGCGTGCAGCAGCCGCGTCACGTAGTGATCGGGCGTGACCAGCAGCGCCGCCGGATCGGCGAACGGCCGGTCCGCCGCGAGCAGCTCGGGATCGACGTGCCCGTGCGGGCTGATCAGCGGCAGGTCGCGGACGTGCTCGTAGAGGCGCCGGGCGATGGGCCGTTGCACCGGATCGCTCGGCAGCAGCCGATCAGGGTGCGGCGCGAGCGGAATCGCCGCCGATGAAGTGGAACCACTGGCCATGCCCGCAGAATCGGCCGCGGGTCGCGCCCCGGACAACTAGTTGCCATCGGTTGCCGGGCCGGTGGACCCGCGGACCACGAGGTGCGCGTCGAACGTCCTGGACCGGGTGCCGCCGCCGGTCAGCTCGGCGTGCACCGCGTCGACCGCGCAACCGCCGACCTGCTCGGCGGGCCCCGCGATGGTGGTCAACCCGGGCACCACCAGGTCGGCGCCGAAGATGTCGTCGCACCCGACGACGCTGCGGTCCTCCGGCAACCGCAGCCCCATTGCCTGCAGGCGTTGCATCGCACCGATGGCGACGAGGTCGTTGTAGGCGATGGCCGCGGTGGCCCCGTCCAGGACGAACGCCTCCGCCGCGTCCCGGCCGCCCTCCCTGGTCGGCGGGTGCGGCCCGAGGAACGACGACCGCAGGCCCAGGGATGCGGCTTCGGCGTGCACCGCGCCCCAGCGCTGCCCGTTGATCCACGAATTGCGCGGACCGGACAGGTAGGCGATGCGCCGGTGCCCGAACGCGGCGAGGTGGCGGACCGCGGTGCGCATCCCGGCCGCGGTGTCCACCACCAGGCTCGGCAGGCCCTCGATCACGCGGTTCACCATCACCAGCGGCCGGTGCCGCGCCAACTGCCGCACGGAGTCGTCGGCGAGCCGGGAGGTGGCGAGGATCCCGCCGGTCGAATTCGCCAGCAGGTGCCGCAGGTTCCCGGCCTCCACCTGCGGCGACTCGTCGCTGTCGGTGAGCGCCAGCGCGTAGTGCCGCTCGATGGCGCGGGACTGCGCGGCCTTGATCAACCCGGCGTAGCAGGGGTTGGCGATGTCCGTGACGACCAGCATCAACGTGCGGGACCGACCGGGCGCTTCGGCCCTGGCCAGCGGGCGCGGCTCGTACCCGATCTCCGCCGCCGCGGCCCGGACCAGGTTGCGGGTCGTGGCGCTGACCCGCGACGGATTGCTGAACGCGCGGGACACGGTGGACGCGGCGACGCCGCAGCGCCGCGCCACGTCGTAGATCGTCGGTCTGCGCTCGGCCACGGGCGCCACCTCCTGCTCGGCTCCGGTCAATCGACCACGCCGACCGCCGCGAGGACAACAGGCGGCAACTCGTCGCCGCCGACGCCCGGCGTTCCTGGTGCCGGGCTCCGCGAGCCGCCGCGGCTCCTCCCGGTCCGTTCGCCCGGCCCCGTGGGACGAACGGGCCGTGCACCCGGCCGGTCCAGCGGAGGTGCCGCGCACTCGGCGGACCGGGGACCGTCAGGATGGGGAGGCAACCCGTTACAGGACCGGAGAGTTCTCGTTGTACGGGGACGACGCTCGGGAGGTTCGCGTGACCTGGATGATCTACGGTGCGACCGGCTACACGGGGCGGCTCATCGCGGAGCGCGCCGTCGACCGGGGGCAGCGCCCGGTGCTGGCCGGGCGGGACCCGGCGAAGGTGGCGCGCGTCGCCACGCCCCTCGGCCTGCCCTACCGCGTCTTCGACCTGCGCGACGAGCAGGCCGCCACGGCCGCGCTCGCCGACGTCGACCTGGTGGCGCACTGCGCGGGCCCGTTCTCGGCGACCTCCGCGCCGATGGTGTCGGCGTGCCTGGCGACCGGTACGCACTACGTGGACATCACCGGCGAGATCGACGTGTTCGAGTCGGTGGCCGCACGGCACGAGGACGCGGCGCGGGCCGGCGTGGTGCTGCTGCCCGGTTCCGGGTTCGACGTGGTGCCCACCGACTGCCTGGCCGCGCTCGTCGCCGCCGAGCTGCCCACCGCCACCAGTTTGGACCTGGCGTTCCAGGCCAGCGGCGGGATCAGCGGCGGCACGCTCAAGAGCGCGCTGGAGGGCGCCGCGCTCGGCGGCCGCGCCCGCATCGACGGCGAGCTGCGCACCGTCCCGATGGGCTGGCGGCACCGGGAAGTGCCGTTCCCGTCCGGGCGGCACACCGCGTCCTCGCTGCCGTGGGGCGACGTGAGCACCGCGTTCCGCAGCACCGGCATCCCGAACATCACCACCTTCACCCGGCTGCCCGGCCTGCACCGGCTCGGGCCGCGGGCCACCGCGCTCGGCCGGGCCGTGCTGGGCAGGCCCGTCGCGCAGCGCCTCGGCAAGGCCGCGATCGGCGCGCTCGTGCACGGCCCCGGCACCGCGCAGCGGGCGCGGAACTGGGTGGAGGTGTACGCCGAGGCCACCGACGACGCGGGGCGTTCCGCCTCGGCCGCGCTGATCGGACCGGACACCTACGAGTTCACCGTCGACTCGGTCCTGCGCACCGTCGCCGCGCTCCTCGCGGGCGGTGTCCGCCCCGGCGCGCACACCCCGTCCACCGCCTTCGGCCCCGACTTCGTCCGCCGCCTGCACGGAGTCCGGGTCATCGAACCCGTCCGCTGACCCGCCGAAACGCGAACGGACCGCCCGTCCGGGGAGGGACGGGCGGTCCGTTCGAAGCCGAGCGGTCAGAGCAGGCCGAAGGTGGACTCGACGACCATCCACACCCCGAAGACGGCGAACAGGGCGGCCGCGCCGTAGCGGATGAAGCGCTCCGGCAGGTGCTTGCCGAGCAGCAGTCCGACTCCGATGGCGAGCGCGTCGGCCAGCACCATCCCGATCGTCGAGCCGATCCAGGTGCCCAGCCAGTCGTGCTGCGAGGCGAGGGTGACGGTCGCCAGCATCGTCTTGTCCCCGAGCTCGGCGAGGAAGAACGCGAGGGTCACCGCGATCACCGCGGAGCGGGCGGTGCGGCCCGCCTTGCTCTTCTCCGCCTCGGTGAGGTGGTCGCCGCGCAACGTCCAGGCGGCGAAGCCGAGGAACGCGATTCCGGCGACGAGCCCGATCCACTCGGTGGGCAGCAAGGCACCCATGCCGAATCCGAGCGCGACCGATGCGGCGTGCACGACGGTGGTGGCGATGGTGATTCCGAGCAACACCTGCCAGGCGCGGAATCGCGTCGCGAACGTCATGGCCATCAACTGGGACTTGTCCCCCAGTTCGGCGATGAAGATGGCCGCGGAACTGATGGCGAAACTGGCGAACACGGCGGTTGCACCTCTCTCGGGGGCTGGGATCAGGCACGTCGCGGCCTCGATCCGATGTGCTTCGGATCGAAGGTCTCGCCCGCCTGCGCTTCGAGAGGCTCCGCGACCGGGCGCGTCGTCGCGCCAGCATGTCGATCGCGAATTGAGGGCTACTCCCCTTCCGCACAACAGATTACCCAGCGCTCCGGAACAATCAACACATCACCGGTAAATCGCGCACGCGAATTCGAACGGGCCATACGGCTTAAAATTCATTTCGGGGCGCCGAAAACCATTCCGGTGGTGTGCCGGAAAGGGTCAGCGCACCGGACCCAGTTCGGTCGGCACCGGCCGGGACACCAGCAGTCCCACCGCGGAGACCGCGTTCACCTCCAGCGCGCCCGGCTCGTCGGTGCCGGGTTCCGGGCGCCACCGGGCGGTCTGCACCAAGCCCGGTTCGGCGAGCTCGTAGCCGTTGAGCACGCCGCGGACGTCGTCGGCGCCGCGCCAGCACGGCAGGCCGCCGAGCCGGGCGGCGACCTCGCCGACGCGCTCGACCTGCTCGCGGGTCGCGCTGACCGCGGACAGGTGCGAGACGACGAGCGCGCTGCCCACCGAACAGGCGTCCCGGTAGGCCGCGATCACGCCGGACAGCTCGTCGTCGTCGGTGATGAACGGCAGCGCCGCGATCACCAGCACCGCCACCGGCCGGGTGAAGTCGAGCAGCCCGGTGACGCCGGGCGCGGTGAGCACGCTGGCCGGTTCGCACAGGTCGGCCTCGGTGACCGACACCCCGCGCACCCCGGCGAACTGCGCCTCGGCCAGCCGCACCGTGAACGGGTCGGCGTCGACGTAGGCGATGCGGGCGTCCGGGTCGACGCGCTGCGCGGTGCCGTGCACGTCGCCGACGGTGGACAGCCCGGTGCCGAGGTCCAGGAACTGGTCGATGCCGCTCGCGGCGAGGTGGCGCACCGCGCGGACGAGGAACCCGTGCTGGGAGCGGACGTGCGCGGCGAGGTTCGGCAGCACCGGTTCGAGGTCCTCGGCGAACTCGCGGTCCAGCTCGAAGTGCCCGGTGCCGCCCAGCAGGTAGTCGCACACGCGCGCCATCGACGGCCGGTGCGGTCGCCCCAATCCCGCCAGCCGTCGTAGCCCGTCCGCGTCGGAACGCGTGCCCATCGCCCACCCCCAGGTTCGCGAATTCCCCCAGCCTAGATCGTCGAGGCGTGCCTCGACAGCGGATCGGCGCACGTGGGCCGGGTCACCACGCGCCGGTGGAACAATCCGCGGCCGGGACGGCGTTGCAGCACCCGGTGCTCCCCCGCTCTTCTCCTCGGGCGGGGGAGATCACGGCACCAGGTGGTCGGAGTCCCGCGCGTCGGTGATGGCCATGTGCCCGGGCGCGTGCCCGATCGCCAGCGGCGGCGCGGACCGCATCACCGCCGCCTGCGGCGTCACCCCGCAGGCCCAGAACACGGGCAACTCGCCCGGCCGCACCTCCACCGGGTCCCCGAAGTCCGGCGCGGCCAAGTCCCGCACCCCGAGTTCGGCGGGCGAACCGACGTGCACCGGGGCGCCGTGCACCGCCGGGTAGCGGGACGTCACCCGGACCGCGGTGGCGACCAGCTCGGCGGGGATCGGCCGCATCGACACCACCAGCGGCCCGGACAGCTCCCCGGCCGGGCGGCATTCGCGGTTCGTCCGGTACATCGGCACGTTGCGCCCCTGCTCCAGGTGCCGGACGGGAACCCCGGCCTCCAGCAGCGCGGCCTCGAAGGTGAAGCTGCAGCCGATCAGGAACGACACCAGGTCGTCCCGCCACAGCCCGGTGACCTCGCCGAGCTCCTCGACGAGCACCCCGTCCCGGTACACCCGGTAGGCGGGCAGGTCGGTGCGCAGGTCGCCGTCGAAGATCGACGCGGCGGTCTCGCCCGGCTCGGTGACGTCCAGCACCGGGCAGGACCGCGGGTTGCGCTGGGCGAACAGCAGGAAGTCGTAGGCCTGCGCCCGGGGCAGCACCAGCAGGTTCGCCTGCGTCCAGCCCGCGGAGCAGCCCGCGGTGGGGGTGCGCAGCCCGGCGCGGAACTCGGCCCTGGCCTGGCTCGGGGTCAGCTCTGCCGGTCGCATCGAGGTCACCTCTCGGTTCGGCGGAATCGGATGCGCTGCCCGGGGCGGGCCTGGGCGGCGCGGTCCACGTCGGCGGCGCGCAGCACCGCGATCACCGGGTACCCGCCGGTCACCGGGTGGTCGGCGAGGAACAGCGTGGGGCGCCCGGACGGCGGCACCTGCAGCGAGCCGAGCGCCATGCCCTCGCTGGGCAGTTCCTCGTCCCGGCCGCGGGTCAGCTCGGGGCCGTCGAGGCGCATGCCGACCCGGTCGATCTCGGCGCTGACCTCGAACGGCGCGCCGAACAGGGCGTCGACGGCGCGGTCGGTGAACCAGTCCGCGCGCGGTCCCGGCACGGCGGCGAGCACGAGTTCGCCGTCGCGGGTGCGCACCGGGGCCTGGTCGACCACCGGGAACTCCCGCGGGGCGGGCCCGATCGGCAACCGGGTGCCCGCGGCCAGCGGTGGCGGCCCGAGCCCGGAGAGCACGTCGGTGGCGCGGGACCCGAGCACCGGTTCGACGGCGATGCCGCCGCGCACCGCCAGGTAGCCGCGCAGCCCGCGCACCGGGGTTCCCAGCCGCAGCCGGGCGCCCGCGCGGACCCGCAGCACGGTGTTCACCGGCTCGGCCCGGCCGTCGACGGTGATCGGGCCGTCGGCGCCGGTGACCGCGACGGTCACGTCCCGGTCGGGCCGCAGCACGAGCCCGCCGAACGTGGTCTCGACGGCGGCCGCGCCTTCGGGGTTGCCGACGAGCCGGTTCGCCAGCCGCAGCGAGCCCCGGTCCGCGGCGCCGGAGACGCCGACCCCGATGCCCGCGTGGCCGGGGCGGCCCAGGTCCTGCACGGTCGCCAGCGGCCCCGGGGCGACGACCTCGATCACGAGACCTCCTCGAACCGGACGCGCACGCCGGGCCGCAGCAGCGCGGGCGGTTCCCGGTCGGCCCGCCAGATCTCCAGGTCGGTGCGCCCGATGAGCTGCCAGCCACCGGGCGATTCCCGCGGGTAGACGCCGCTGAACTCCCCGGCGAGGCCGACCGCGCCCGCGGGCACCCTGGTGCGCGATTCGCTCCGCCGCGGGACGGCGAGCCGCGGGGAACCGCCGGTGAGGTAGCCGAACCCGGGGGCGAACCCGCCGAAGGCGACGGTCCAGGTGCCGCCGGTGTGCTCGCGCACCACCTCGCGTTCGGTGAGGCCGGTCAGCTCGGCGACGGCGGCGAGGTCGGCGCCGTCGTAGACCACCGGCACCCGCAGCAGCCCGCCTTCGGCGCCGCCGTGCTCGCCGGGCCGGGCGTCGCGGACGGCGCGTTCGACGGCGTCCGGGTCGGCCCGCTCCGGGTCGAGCGCCAGCAGCAGCGTGCGGGCGGCCGGCACCAAGTCCACCACGCCGGGCGGGGTGTCGGCGCGCAGCGCGGCGTGCAGCGCCTGCACCGCGGGCAGGTCGTCCAGCTCCACCAGCAGCCCGGAGTCGGCGCAGCGCAGCACCCGCGGTCCGCTCATCGCGCACCGCCGGCGGCGAACGGGGCGAGCGCGACGCCGTCGGCCCGCAGCCGGTCCCGCACGGTCTCGGCGATGGCGACCGCGCCGGGGCTGTCGCCGTGCACGCAGATCGAGTCGGCGGCCACCGTGATCTCGCCGCCGTCGACCGCCTCGATCGGTTCGCCGCGGGCGATGCGCAGGCAGCGGGCCGCGATCAGCTCCGGGTCGTGCAGCACCGCGCCCGGTTCGCGGCGGGACACCAGCGTCGCCTCGGGCGTGTAAGCGCGGTCGGCGAACGCCTCCCGGTAGGTGGTCAGCCCGGCCTCGGCGGCGAGGGACAGCCAGCTCGACCCGGGCAGCCCGAGCACCGCGAGCCGCGGGTCGTAGGCGGTGACGGCCTCGACGACGGCCGCCGCCTGCTCCTCGTTCCGCACGATGGCGTTGTACAGCGCGCCGTGCGGTTTCACGTACCGCACCGAGGTCCCTTCGACGCGGGCGAGGCCGTCGAGGGCGGCCAGCTGGTACAGCACCTCGTCGGTGAGCTCTCGCGGCGGCACGTCGATGAACCGGCGGCCGAACCCGGCGAGGTCCCGGTAGCCGACCTGGGCGCCCACCGACACGGCCCCGGCCGCGGCCCGCGCGCAGGCGCGGCGGATCACCCCCGGATCGCCCGCGTGGAACCCGCAGGCCACGTTCGCGCTGGTCACCACGCCGAGCAGCGCGTCGTCGTCGCCGAGCTCCCAGCGGCCGAAACCTTCGGCGAGGTCCGAGTTCAGGTCGATGCGCATGTCCCCTCCATCCCGGTCGGTCACTGCCACAGCTGCCCCATGGCGCTGAGCGAGTTCACCCCGAAGTACAACGACAGCAGCCACGCCAGCACGCCGATCACCAGCAGCCACCGCGGATACCGGTAGCCGCCGAGCAGGTCGCTCCGCCGCGCCGCGACCCACAGCAGCACGCCGAACCCGACCGGCAGGATCAGCCCGTTGAGCGCGCCCGCCAGCACCAGCAGCGTCGTCGGTGCCTGGTCCAGCAGCAGGAACACGGCGGTGGACAGCGCGATGAACCCGACCACCAGCCAGCTGCGCGCCCGCTGGAGCGCCGGGGAGAAGGTCACCACGAACGACACCGAGGTGTAGGCGGCACCGACGACGGAGGTGATCGCCGCCGCCCACATGATCAGCCCGAACAGCCGGAGCCCGATCTCCCCGGCAGCGTGCTGGAACGCCTCGGCGGTCGGGTTGCCGGAGCCGAGCGTGGCGCCCGCGGCGACCACGCCGAGCACCGCCAGGAACAGCACTGCCCGCATCACCCCGGTGACCAGCAGCGACAGCACCGACCCGCGGCTGACCTCGACGATCCGCTCCGGCCCGGTGACGCCGGCGTCGACGAGCCGGTGCGCGCCCGCGTAGGTGATGTAGCCGCCGACGGTGCCGCCGATGAGGGTGGTGACGGCGAGGAAGTCGATCCGGTCCGGCAGCACCGCCTGCTTCAGCGCCTCGCCGACCGGCGGACTGGACACGACGGCGACGTAGCAGGTCAGCCCGATCATGAGCACGCCGAGCACGACCACGATCCGGTCCATCGCGACCCCGGCGCGCTTGCTGAGGAAGATCCCGATGGCCAGCAGCGCGGACAGCCCGCCGCCGAGCTTCGCGTCCATCCCGACCATGGCGTCCAGGCCGAGCGCGGTGCCGGAGACGTTGGCGATGTTGAACACCAGCCCGCCGAACACGACCAGCGCGGCGATCACGTAGCCCAGCCCGGGCAGCACCGCGTTGCCGAGGTCCTGGGCGCGCATCCCGGAGACGCCGATGATGCGCCACACGTTCAGCTGCACCGCGATGTCGATGAGCACGGACAGCACGATCACAAAGGCGAACGCGGCGCCGAGCCGCACGGTGAAGTCGGTGGTCTGGGTGATGAATCCGGGGCCGATGGCGCTGGTCGCCATCAGGAAGACCGCCCCGATCAGCGCGCCGCGGTGGGCTCCGGTCTTGGTGGTGGTGCCGCTCATGCAGTGTCCTCCCGGCCTCCGGCCTGCCGCGCGCGGTGCGCTGCGCTGGGGTTTCCCCGCCGGCCGGGTCGCCGACCGAGCGGTGCCGCAACGATAGGGGCCGTTCGGCGAGGGATCAATAGTGCGTTCCTACATTCCTCATGTTCAACGTTCGATCGTTCAACAATCCGGCGTATCGTGGCGTCGGATCGTCGGACGTGCCCGCGCGGCACCGCGGATAGACTGCGGTCTCCGATCAACCCCGGGAGAGGCATGACCAGCGCGCAGTGGGTCGACCGGCTGGCAGCGGACCGGTCCCTGCTCGAACGGACCAGCACCGTCGAGCGGGTCACCGACCTGCTGCGGCAACGCATCATCCAGGGCGAACTACCGCCCGGCACCCAGCTCTCCGAGGTCAGCGCGAAGGACGCGCTCGGCGTCTCGCGCAACACGCTGCGCGAGGCGTTCCGGCTGCTCGGGCACGAACGGCTCCTGGTGCACGAGATGCACAAGGGCGTGTCCGTGCGCAAACCGAGCAGCGCCGACGTCGCCGACCTGTACCGGCTGCGCCGCATCATCGAGGTCGGCGCGGTGCGCCACGCCGCCACCACCAAGCGCGAACTCGTCACCGCGGTGGCCCGCGCGGTGCGCGCCGGCGAGCAGGCCGCCGCCGACGGCGACTGGAGCGAGGTCGGCACCGCCAACATGCGGTTCCACGAGGCGCTCGTCGGGCTCGCCGACAGCCCCCGGATCAACGACGCGATGGCCGGGCTGCTCGCCGAACTGCGCCTCGCGTTCCACGTGATGTCCACCGACGAGCGCGGCGGCCTCGACCCGGAGCGCACCCGCGGCTTCTACGAGAGCTACGTGGAGCGCAACCGCGCCATCGCCGACCAGGTCGCCGACGGCGAGCTCGACGCCGCGGCCACCGCGCTGGAGACCTACCTGGCCGACGCCGAGGCCCAGCTGCTCACCGCCTACGCGGAACGCACCTGACCCGCCTTAGTCGATGAGCCTGCGGCGCATCGCCGTGTAGGCCAGCGACCACATCAGCGCCGCGAACAGCAACAACGCGCCCACGTGCAGCAGGTCGACGCCCGGCCGCAGGCCGAACGAGGCGTCTCGGACCAGCTCCACGCAGTGGTACAGCGGGTTGAACGCGGCCACCGTCCCCGCCCAGCCCGGCAACTGGTCGATCGGGAAGAACGTGCCCGCCACCAGGAACAACGGCGTGATCACCGCGCTCACGATGTAGTTGAACGAGTCGATCGACGGCACCACCGCCGAGCACCAGATGCCGAACAGCGCGAACCCCAGCCCGGTGATCAGCCCGATCAGCGGCACCAGCAGCATGCCCGGCGCCGGATCGAGCCCGAACACCATCGCCACCAGCAGCGGCGCGCACCCGTACACCCCGGACTTGGTGGCGATCCACAGCGCCTCGGCGGCGACGAGCTCGTGCACGTCGATCGGCGCGGCCAGCATCGCGTCGTAGGAGTGCTGGAACTTGCGCCGCACGAACGTGGTGAACATCCCGGCGAACGCGCTGGTGAACAGCACCGAGGTGGCCACCACCCCGGTGCCCAGGAACTCGATGTACGGCAGCCCGCGGATGGTGGCGATCAGCGAGCCCAGCCCGAAGCCGAACGCCAGCAGGTAGATCGTCGGCTCCACGACCGAGGAGAACGTGCTGGACAGCCAGTACCGGCGGTACAGCGTCAGCTCCCGCCGCCACACCCCGGCGAACGCGGCCGATTCGAAGGTGCGCAGCCGCTGCGGTGCGGTCGTCATTCCACGATCTCCCCGGTCAGCGAGACGAACACGTCCTCCAGGTTGCTCACCCGGGGATGCCCGGTGCCGAGCCGCGCCGCCACCGGCTCCGGCATCAGCTCGGCGCGCAGCACCGACACGGCGGGCCCGGTGCGGCGGGTGGGCAGGCCGGCCTCGCGGGTGATCGCCTCCACCTCGGCGAGCCTGGCCGGCGGGCCGTAGTACTCGACGACGTCCTGCCCCGCGTGTTCGAGGCGCAGTTCGTCCGGGGTGCCGGTGGCGATGACGCGGCCCTCGGACATCACCGCCACGTCGTCGGCGAGTCGCTCGGCCTCCTCGATGTAGTGCGTCGACATGAGCACGGTGACGCCGTCGGAGCGCAGCGCGTCGATCAGCGCCCACAGCTCCTGGCGCACCTGCGGGTCCAGGCCCACGGTCGGCTCGTCGAGCAGCACCAGCCGCGGCGAGTGCACCAGACCCCGCGCGATGAGCAGCCTGCGGCGCATGCCGCCGGAGAGCTCATCGGTCTTGGTGTCGGCGCGCTTGCGCAGCTGCGCCAGGTCCAGCGCCCGCAGCACCGCGGCCGACCGCTCGGCCCGCGGCACCCGGTACAGGTGCGCGAAGACCTCCAGGTTCTGCCGGGCGGTGAGCTCCTCGTCGAGGTTGTCCAGCTGCGGCACCACGCCCATCGCGGTGCGCGCCCGCTTCGACTCGCGCGGCACCCGGAAGCCGAGCACCTCGATCTCCCCGGCGTCCGCCCTGCTCTGCGCGGTGATCAGGCGCATCGTGGTGGACTTGCCCGCGCCGTTCGGCCCGAGCAGGCCCAGGCAGGTCCCGGCGGTCACGGTGAGGTCCAAGCCGTCGACCGCGGTGATCTCGCCGTAGCGCTTGACCACGCCGCGCAGCGCCAGCGCGGATGACGTCCTCGTCGCGACATGCTGCCGTGCGGTCATGCGCGTTCCCCCAGGTGGCCGGTGGACTCCGCCAACCATACCGACGCGGCAGGCCCGATCGTCGCAATCACGGCGAGCGGCGAGGTCCGTCCGGGAGGCGGCGGCTCGTGCTCCGACGGGGCCGCCGCGCCTCCGGGGCCGTCAGCCGAGCCCGGCGAACAGGTCCTCTTCCGCGCCGTGCGGGCCGGCGCCGGGGCCGCGCTCGCCGCGGACCAGCAGGAAGTGCTCGATGGCGAACTCGGGGCGACGCACGATCCGGCCGAAGAAGCCGTCGTCGTCGATGTTCACCTGGCTGCGGTAGTGGCGCAGCGCGGCGAGCTTCGCCCCGTGCTGCGCGGTGCCGTCGAGGATGGCGGTGATCTCCGCGTCGGGCATCGTGTTCGGCTTGAAGTCGAGGATGCCCTCCTCCCGCACGCGTTCCGCGAACGAGTCCGGCAGCACCGTCCAGTACACCTTCGGCACCTGCCAGGCCGCACCGAGCTCGGGGGCGAACTCCGGGTCGGCGGCCGGGTCGAGCGCGTTCATCAGCGCCCGGTGCGCGGCGATGTGGTCGGGGTGGCCGTAGCCGCCGAAGTCGTCGTAGGTGATCGCGACGTGCGGGCGCTCGGCGCGCAGCAGCGCCACCATCTGCCGGGTGACCTCCACCGGGTCGGCGGCGGCGAACACCCCGTCCTCGTGGTTGCTGTCGAGCCCGGCCATGCCGCTGTCGCGCCAGCGGCCCGGGCCGCCGAGCCAGTGGTGCCGGATGTCGCCGAGCTCGGGGAGCGCGGAAGCGATCTCGCCGCGACGGTGTTCGCCGAGTGCGTCCGGGGCGCCCCGCAGGTGGGCGAGGTCGTCGGCGACGACCTCGCCGAGTTCTCCGCTGGTGCAGGTCACCAGGGTCACGGTGGTGCCGTCGGCCGCGTAGCGGGCCATGGTGGCGCCGGTGGCGGTGGCTTCGTCGTCGGGGTGGGCGTGGACCAGTAGCAAGCGGCGGTCGCTCATGCTTTCGAGAGTAGCCAAACCCTCCGACGAGGCGGCGGGGTCGTCCCCGGACTCAAGATCAACTGCGTGGGGGTGGGGCGAACGGACCGTTCGTCCCGTCCAGTTGGCCGAACGGTCCGCTCACTCCTGCCGAGCACGAGTGGCACCAGCCTGCGGTGCGCCTGCTCGGCCATCTCGTCCACCAGCACAGTGCACGACCGGCCCGAGAACCCGTTGGCGACCCGCGCCGCGGACCGTTCGACCCGCGGGTCGGCGCGAGCGGCCCGCCCACCCGGACCGCCCGTCACACCCGGTCCGACAACACGACCCACACCGGCCCCGCCGCGAACGGGAGCGGTTCGCCGGACGCCGTCGTGTACGTGGTGCCGACGTCCGGGGTGGGCCGGGACCAACGCGCGTCGAAGGCCTTCCCGTCGCGCAGCACCACGGCCCGGCCGGAGCCGACCGTCGCCGCCTGGGGCGAGGCGCTGCCGACGACGTCCTTCATCCCCGAGTCCCGCACGTCGACCTGCTGCAGCACGACGGTGCCCGCGCCGAGCCGCCCGCTGTCGGCCGCCACCGCGGGCGAGCCGTCCATCGAGACCAGCCAGCGCCGCTGCTCCGGCGACCAGGTGAACCCGGTGGACGCCGCCCGGTAGTCGACCTGCGCGGAGCCGCGCGGCACCCCGCCCGCCGGGGCGGGGCCGAACACCAGCGGCGCCTTCGGCGACCAGCCGGCACCCGCGGGCAACTCGCCGGGGCGGGCGTAGAGGTTGTGCGGCACCGGCTTGTCGGTGCCACGGAAGAACGCGCCGGGCGCCTGCTCCGGCTGGACCGCTTCGAGGGGCGCCGCGTCCAGCGCGGGCAGCAGTTCCGGGGCCGCGCCGGAGAACGCCAGCGTCGGCCTGCCGTACTGGGCGAGCAGTTCCAGGTCGGTCTCGCGAGCGCTGCGCACCGGCCCGACCACCGGCGGGCGCTGCTTCCCGAAGACGGCGACGAGCCTGCTCAGACCGCCTTCGACCGGTTCGACGTAGACCACGTCCGCGGAGCCGATACCGGTCGGCGGCCGCGCCTCCGGCGCGTTGTCGATCTTCACCGCGAGCACCGGGTCGTCGCTGCCGGGTGCGCCTTCGGCGGGTGCCGAATCGGCGGCGGGCGGGGCCGCGCCCTGCGGGGTGTCCGGTGCGCGCTGCGTCCGCGCGGGCTGGCAGGCGAGACCGCCCGCCAGCACGGTCACCAGCACCGCGAGCAGCACCACTGCCCGCCCGAGAACTCCGCGGTTGCGCACCATCGCCCACCCCTCACTCGAACACCCAGAGTGCCCCTCTTTCGGGTGACGAGCAAGGCCCGCAAGCCCCTGACCAGGTGTTGTTCATGAAAAGCACCGCAGCCGACGGTCACGATCAGTACACCGTTCCGACCAGTAGGCACCCCACTTCCACCGGCGGCCGCCAGCACCGGCGGAACCGAGTGAACGGACCGTCCGTCCGATCCAGCTGGACGAACGGTCCGTTCACCCCACCCGAACGTTCGCGCACGACCGGACTTGGTGGCGTGAACGGACCGTCCGTCCAGCGAGAGGGGACGAACGGTCCGTTCACCGCGCGGGGAACGCCCCGGGGCTCAGCCGCCCAGCAGCTTGTCCGGGGTGATCGGCAGGTCGCGGACCCGGATCCCGGTGGCGTGGTGCACCGCGTTGGCGATGGCGGCGGGCGATCCGACGATCCCGATCTCGCCGACACCGCGGCTGCCCATCGGGTTCGAGTGCGGGTCGTGCTCGTCGAGCCAGCTCACCTCGATGTCGGCGACGTCGGCGTGCGCGGCGACGTGGTACTGCGCGAAGTCGTGGTTGATGACGTGCCCGAACTGCGGGTCGAGCATGCTGTGCTCGAACAGCGCCGCGGAGATGCCCATGGTGATGCCGCCGAGCAGCTGCGAGCGCACCAGCCGCGGGTTCACGACCCGGCCCACCGAGAACACGCCGAGCATCCGCGGCACCCGCACCTCACCGGTGTCGGCGTCGACGCGGACTTCGGCGAAGTGCGCGCCGAACGAGTGGATGGCGTACCGGTTCTCATCGGGGTTCTCGGGCATGGCGCCGTCGGCTTCGTCGCCCTCGGCGGGGTCGTGGCCGAACTTCTCCCGGAACCGCCGGGCGGTCTCGACGACGGTCGTCCCCCAGGAGGTGAGCCCGGAGGAGCCGCCTTCGACGCTGGCGGCGGGAAGTTCGGTGTCCCCTATGGACAAGTCCACTTCGGACACTGGACGGTCGAGCGCGTCGGCGGCGATCTGGGTGAGCGCGGTCCGGGTGCCGGTGCCGATGTCGGCGGCACCGATGCGCACCTCGTAGCGGCCGGCGCGGTACCGGATGGTGGCGGTGGAGCCGGGCATCGTGTAGCCGGGGTAGGTGGCGCTCGCGACTCCGGTTCCGACCAGCCAGTTCCCGTCCCGCCGGGACCGCGGTGCGGGGTCGCGCCCGGCCCAGCCGAACCGTTCGGCGCCTTCCCGCAGGCATTCGGCGAGGTGCCGAGCGGAGTACGGCCGCCCGGTGGCGGGGTCGGCGGCGGGTTCGTTGCGGCAGCGCAGGTCGATCGGGTCGATCCCGCAGGCCGCGGCGAGCTCGTCCATCGCGGACTCGGTGGCGAACATGCCGGGGGCTTCGCCGGGTGCGCGCATCCAGAACGGGACGGGCACGTCGAGCGCTGCGAGCCGGTGCGTGGTGCGGCGGTGCGGCGCGGCGTAGACGGTGCGGGTGCCGACGGCGGTCTGCTCGGCGAACTCCTGCACGGTGGAGGTCTGCTCGACGACGTCGTGCGTGACGAGCTCCAGCGCGCCGTCCCGGTCGGCGCCGAGCCGGACGTGCTGGATGGTGGGGGTGCGGTAGCCGACGAGCGCGAACATCTGCTGCCGGGTCAGCGCGAGCTTCACCGGCCGCCCGCCCGCGACCTGCGCGGCGAGCGCGGCGAGCGCGTTGTGCGCGTGCGCGGTGCCCTTCGACCCGAAACCGCCGCCGACGTGCGGGGCGATCACCCGGATCCGCTCGGGGTCGAGCCCGAGCACCGGGGCGAGCCGCGACCGCATCTGGTGCACGCCCTGCGTGGAGTCGTGCAGGGTGAGCACGCCGCCGCGCCAGGTCGCGATGGTGGCGTGCGGTTCCATCGGGTTGTTGTGCTCCATCGGCGTCGTGTAGATCGCGTCCACCACGACTTCCGGATCAACCGCGTCCGGATCCCCGTCGAGCGTGTCGGCGGGGAACGACGGGTTCACCACGTCCGGCGCGTAGAGCGCGTCGTCGGCGGCGCGCAGCACCACGTGGTGCGGTTCCCGCCGGTAGTCCACCCGCACCAGGTCCGCGGCCTGCCGCGCGATCTCGGGCGTTTCGGCGAGCACGGCGCCGATGAGCTGCCCGCGGAACGCGATCTCCGGGGATTGCAGCACCCAGAGCTCGGCGTCCGAACCGGTCGCCAGCCGGGGCGCGTTCTCGTGGGTGAGCACGGCCGCGACGCCGTCGAGATCTTCGGCGGCGTGCACGTCGATGTCCTCGATCCGGCCGCGCGCGATCGTCGCCTGCACCGGGTGCACGTACAGCGGATCGGGAACCGGATGTTCGAACGCGTAGCGCGCGGTGCCGTCGACCTTGGCCGGGCCGTCCAGCCGTGCCAGCGGGGCGCCGATCGCCCGGGGCCGCAGCAGGTCCGTCATCACGCCTCCCCCGCCAGGTCCCGCAGCACGGCCACGAGCGTCGCGCGCGCCATCGGCACCTTGTACGCGTTGCCCGCGAGCGGTTCCGCCGCGGCCAGCTCGGCGTCCGCGGCCGCGCGGAACGCCTGCTCCTCCGCAGGCGCCCCGCGCAACGACTCCTCGGCTCGGGTGGCGCGCCACGGCTTGGGCGCGACCCCGCCGAGCGCGATCCGCGCACCCCGCACCCGCCCGTCCGCCACGTCCAGCTCGGCGGCCACCGACACCAGCGCGAACGCGTACGACGCCCGCTCCCGCACCTTCCGGTAGACCGAGCGCGGCGCGCTGCCCGGCAGGTCCACCGCGGTGATCAGCTCGCCGTGCCGCAGCACCGAATCGCGCTGCGGCTCGGCGCCCGGCAACCGGTGGAACTCGACGACCGGGACCACGCGTTCGCCGTCCGGGCCGTGCACCCGCACCTCGGCGTCCAAGGCCGCCATCGCCACCGCCATGTCGGACGGGTGCGCGGCCACGCACTCCGGGGAGCCGCCGAAGATCGCCGCATCCCGGTGGAATCCGCCGATCGCCGAGCACCCCGACCCCGGATCGCGCTTGTTGCACGGCGTCGTCACGTCCTGGAAGTACGGGCACCGGGTGCGCTGCAGCAGGTTCCCGCCGGTCGTGGCCACGTTGCGCAGCTGCCCCGAAGCCCCCGCCAGCAGCGCCTGCGCCAGCGCCGGGAACCGGGAGCGCACCAGCGGGTGCGCGGCGAGATCGCTGTTGCGCACCCCCGCACCCACTCGCAGCCCGCCGTCCGGGAGCTCCCGCACCTCGTCCAGCGGCAACCGCGAGACGTCCACCAACAGCTCCGGCGCAGTCACCCCCAGCTTCAGGTGGTCGACGAGGTTCGTGCCGCCCGCGAGGAACACCGCACCCGGGTTCCGCGCCACGGTCGCCACCGCGCCCGCCGCGTCGTCCGGGCGCACGTAGTCGAACGGGTTCATCGCGATCCCTCCTGCCGGGCCGCGTCGCGGATCGCGGCGACGATGTTCACGTACGCGCCGCAGCGGCACAGGTTCCCGCTCATCCGCTCCCGGATCTCCGCGTCGTCGAGCTCCTCGAACCCGGCGGCGACGTCCGCGGTCGCGTGGCTGGGCCTGCCGTCGGCGGCCTCCGCGAGCATCCCCACCGCCGAGCACACCTGCCCCGGCGTGCAGTAGCCGCACTGGAACGCGTCGTGCTCCAGGAACGCCCGCGCGACCGGGTGCACGTCCTGTTCCGCCGGCGGCCGGCCCGGCGCCGCCACGACCCCGGCGGCACCCGCGCCACCCGGCCCGGCCACGACCTCCCACGTCGGTTCGCCGTCCACCGACCGGGCGTCACCTCCACGATCGGGACCGGCGGCTCCGCCGGTGTCGGGCACCGCAGCGACCTCCGGGGTCCCGAGCCCGGCGGCGGTGGTGATCTCCGCACCGTCGACCGCGACCGCCAGCAGCAGGCAGGTCAGCACCCGCCGCCCGTCCACCAGCGCCGTGCACGCCCCGCACTGCCCGTGATCGCACCCCTTCTTCACCGAGATCACCCCCAGGTGCTCCCGCAACCCGTCCAGCACGGTCACCCGAGGCTCCACCTCAAGCCCGCACCGCACCCCGTCCACCGACCAACCGATCTCCATCCCCGGCCCCCTCCCCGAAAGAGCTCCCCCGCCAGGGTGAGGGGAGCCGCGGCCGAACGCTCGCCGCGCGGCGATCCGTGCGCGAGAGGATCACCGATCGACCGGGCAACGCCCTGCACCGACGCCACATCGGCACCATCCGCGGCACGGGGTCTCGATCGGCTCGTGTCGTACGGTGGTGGGCATGGGTGTCGAGCGGCCGACGGCGGCGTCCAGCGCAGGGGTGCGCAAGAGCATGCGCGCCAACAAAGGTCGGGACACGAAGCCGGAACTGGCGCTGCGCAGGGCGGTGCACGCGCGAGGATTGCGCTACCGGGTCTCCGTCCGTCCGCTCGCCGGACTGCGGCGGACTGCGGATCTGACGTTCACCAGGGCCAAGGTCGCCGTGTTCCTGGACGGTTGCTTCTGGCACGGATGTCCCGAGCATCACACGAAGTCCGCGACGAACGCCGCGTTCTGGGCGGAGAAGGTGCGGCGCAACCGGGAACGCGACCGGGAAACGGATCGGGCGCTGACGGAGGCCGGATGGTGCGTCGTGCGGATCTGGGAGCACGAAGACCCGGACGACGGAGCGGCGAGGGTGGCGCGGGCGGTCCGCGGGAACGTCGCGGCGGCCGGACCTCGGACGCCACCGGAGTGACTCCTGTCGCCCGTCGACGCGCCGCTCCGGCCCCGCCGCTCCGACCGGTCCTCACCACTCCGGATAGCGGAGTGCCCAGGACTTTTCGCGGGATTCGCAGTAGTAGGGGTTTCGCTGGGCGGAGTTCCAGTAGGCGTCCTCGGCGACCTCGTGGATGAGGTCGCCGATGTCGAGGGCGCCGAGCCAGTCCTGCGGGAGGGCGGTGACGCCGAGGCGGGCACCGACCATGGCTCCGGTGATGGCGGTGGTCATGGCGCTGGGGCCCGCGGAGTTGACGGCACTGAGCAGGGCGGTGCGCGGGTACGAGCCGAACCGGGCGGTGATGAGCAGGGCGCGGGCGAACGCGGACTGCGCGTCGCGGCCGTCGCCCAGGTTGGCGAGGTCCTCGTCCTCGTCGCGGCTCAGAAACGCGCGCCAGTTCCGGCTCACGTACTCCAGCTTCGGAATGAGCTGCTCGGCACCCTCCGGCAGCTGTTCCGACAACCAGTCGATGATCTCCGACAGCTGCGTCCAGACCGGCGGGACGAACCGATCTCGCTTGTGGCTCTCCCGTTGGAACAGCGTCTGGAACACCTTCATCGCGGCCACGATGGTGGCCTGATCCGCCGGGGCGAAGTTCCAACCCTGGTCGATCCGCGCGTCCGCCACGCCGCTCACCAGGCCCCAGAGCAACAGGATCGGCCCGGTGAGGCCGTTCGGCGCGCTCGGGTCGGGGATGAGCCGCTGCACCTCCGCGAGCAGCTCGTCGGGGACTCCGCGGCGGAAGTGCACCTGGCCGCTCTTGCTGAGGAAACCGTCGGGTTCCGGGTGGTCGGCGGCGAGCGGACCCGCGGCCTGCTCCCACGGCACGCCTTGGGCGGCGAGCCAGCGGGCGTGCGCCGACCGGATCACCAGCGGCAGCTTCGACGGCTTCTCCCTGCCGTAGGTCTCGAACCCGCGGACGGCGCCTTCGGTGAGGAACAGCAGCAGCTGGGTGCGCCAGCTGACCTGGCCGGGCCGGTCGAACACCTCCGCCGGGCGCTGGATGCCCTTCTCCCCGAACCGCTGCCGGATCTCCTGCGGGGACATCCCGTGCACCGCGGAGGCCAGCGCGTCGCCGATGGCGAATCCGGCGTACGCGCCGGTCACCCCGTGCCAGGAGCGGTGCAGGTCGAGGTAGCCGGCCATCGGCTGGGTGCCGTGCAGCGAGATCTTCGGGTGCACTCGTCCTTCGTCGTCGTGCACGGCGATCAGGCCGTGGGCGCCCAGGTTCTCGGGCCAGCGCACCCCCGGCCGCACGTCGCCGGACCAGGGTCGGCCACCGTAGCCGGTCGACGGTTCCAGCAGCAGCGGATTCGTCGGCGCCGGGTTCGACCGGGACCACGCCGTCGCCAGCATGATCTTCTTCCGCTCGCCGAAGGTGAGGTCGCGGCCGCTGGTGCGCGCCGCGGCGATCCACTGGCGCAGCAGACCCGAACGCCCGTCGACCGGGACGCCGAAACGTTCTTGCAGCTGTTCGGCGTACTCGTCGAGGGAACCGTCCGGACCCGCTTCGCGCACGATCCGCGGTTCGCCGGGCTTGCGACCCGGGTCGGCGGCGAGTACCTCGGCGAGCTCCTCGCCGGTGACCGTCGCCGCCACGTGTGAGTTCGGGTTGATCGTCATGCCGCGGCCGGGGTACCGCCGGATGAAGTCGGGCACCGAGATCCGCAGCCAGGCCATCTCCTCCAGGCTCTGCCGCGTGGCGCTGAACACGACGGTCTGCGAACCGATCCGCGGTCGGTCGTTCTCGCCCAGAGGCACCAAGACCTCCGTGTCGAGCAGTGCCACCAGGAACTTCTCCCGACGCAGCCGCCCGACGACGAGGTAGTTGAGCAGCCCCTCCAACGGAGTCCGCGTGTGCGGCGCGCCGAGGCGCACCGGTTGCGGCCCGAACTTCGGGTTCACCCGTTCCGTCTTCCGCCCGTCCGCATGGGTGACGATCCAGCCGCCGACCGCCGATTCGGGGACGCCGATGCTGTAGAAGCCCAGCTGCCGGTACTCGGGGTCGATGATCTCCTGCAGGGTGGGCTCGCCGGGCCAGGCCACCGGCGTGGAGAAGCCAGGGTGCGGCGTGGTGTTCGCCTGCCGCAGCCGTCCGCCTTCCTCGTCCCGGGTGAGCGGGTCGGTGACGATGAACGTCGGGGGCGGAAAGATCGCCTTACTCACCCCGCCGCCGTCGAGGAACTCGGCGGTGTTCCACGGCACCGCCCAGCCTTCCGGCACCTTGGTCACGCCGTTCTCGTCGACCCGCACGTCGAGCGGCCGGCCGCGGTGCTCCGCGTCGGCGCGCAGCCACCGTTCGACGAGTGCGATCGCGTCCGCTCTCTCCACCACTACGACATCCTCCGGTGTTGCCCGTCGGCCGCTTCTGCTCCTGGGTCGTCCAGCCACGACCTGCCTGCGGGAGTGGGCGTCCAGCTCTGGGTGTTGCTGTTGTAGGTGCCGAGCAGCCGCTCGGTCCCGTCGGGTTCCTCCAACACGATCTCCGCGCGGCCGGTGAATTCTCCCGCGTCGAGCGCGCCCTGCTCGCCGGGGAGCAGCGGGTTCGTCCCGGAATGCACGTCGCAGCGGAGCTTCACCGCGCTGTCCCCCGCGCCGAACTCGTCGAACCCGCCCGGCCCCAGGTCGGGTGCCGCGGTGCTGCGGAACGTGGTCTGCCTGCCGTAGCCGGTGAGGAGCTCGGACGGTTCGTCGTTGCCGAGGTACTTCGTCGCCAGCGCACCGGTGATGGACAGTTCGCGCTCGTAGGTGAAACCACCGACCTGTCCCGGCCGCCACGGCTGGTGCTCGGCACCGCTACCGCCCGCGGCGCCCGCGCCACCGGCACCACCCGCGGGCATCGCATCGGCCGACGGCTCCGCGGTTCCCGGTGGGGACGGCAGTGGTGCCGCGCCCGCCGACGGGCCGTCGAGGGTGCCGCTGAACGAGCGGTTCAGCGCGCCCGTTCCGCCTGCGGTCGACGGATCGGCCGGCGTGGCGTCCGGAAAACCGGGCGCGTCCGGCAGTCCTGCCGAGAGCCCGGCGGAGTCCGGGAAGTCCGGCAGAGTCGGCAATTCGGGCGGTGCCTCAAGATCGGCGGGATCAGGGAACCGCGGGGTCTCCGGGAGCCGCGGCACGTCCCGATCATGAGCCGATCCCGGGATGTGGTCCACATCGGGGAAGCGAGCCGGAGCCGAGAGCGAGGGGTCCGAGAGCAGACCGGGGCCCGGGAGGACGCCCGATTCCGCGGACCGACCCATCTCCGGGGGTCCGGCCGACTCCGGTTCCACGCCCGGCGAATCGGGAATCCCCTGCGGTTGCGGGACTTCCGGCGTTCCGGGGGTCTCACCGAGTTCGGCGGACGGCCACTCCGGCGAGGGCGTGCCGCCGAACGATTCCGGCCACGCCGGTGGTTCCCGCTCCTCGTCCTCCGCGACGGGGAACGACGGGCGCAGCGGGTTGGTGTGCTGGCCGAACCACGGGCCCTCGGAGCTCCGGTGCCGTCCCGGTTCGGACGCAGCGGCATCGGGTTCGGCATCAGCCGTCGCGGCACGGGAATCGGCGTCCGGCGCGGAATCCGCCTGCCCGGCCGAGATCCGGTCCTCGGGCAGCGCGCCGAACGGCAGCAGCGTCAGGTGTTCCGGCGGGTGCGGCAACGTCATCAACCGGCCGGTCTGCGGATCGATGAACGCCACGCCCTCCGCGGTGTGGGCGACCATCGCGACGTGCCCGAGACGGACCCCGCCGTGGTCGTACTGCACGCCGATCACGGCGTGCGCACCGATCGGCTCCCGGCTCATCCGCTCGATGATCGAGTCGTAGCCGCCGTGGTCCTCCCACTCGCCGCTGAGGCGCCGGTCGATGTGGTCCAGCCTGCCCTTCTCCGCCAGCTCTCCGGGCAGCACCGGTTCCGCCCGGGAATCGAGGCCTGCCAGGCGTTCCGCGTAGCCGACGACGCAGCGGGTGCAGTTCGTCAGGAACCCGCGTTCGTAGGCGTCCGGCAGCGCCACGTCCGGATTGACCTCGCCGAGTTCCGGGTGCCGATCCGCGACGTACGCGGCCTGATGCTCGGGGTGCGCGGTGCCTGCGTGCAGCGCAGGGAGCTCGGTGACCGGCGGGTCGCCCTGGGCCAGCTGCGCCCAATCCGGGGTGCCGTCGGCGTCCAGTGGCAGCGCAGGCACGTCGTGCGGATCGGCGCCGGTGGCGGGGAGTTCCTGCGCGCCCTGGTAGGTGACCTGCTCGCGGACTTCGCCTTCCGCGTGCTGCTCCGCGTTCGGATCAGTGCTCTGGCCCGAGTCCTCGCCGGGGCGCGAATCCGATGGCCCGTCGGAGTTCTCGGCGTCGTTCTTCTGCTTCGTCCCGTCGAGCATCCGCTCGATCTTGGACAGCCGGTCGTTCGGGTCCGGCTCGCTGGTGTGGTCGGGCTCGTTCCCGGACGCCTCCTGCCGGTGCGGTTCGGAGTCGGCCCGGTCCGTGCCGGACAGCATCGCTTCCAGGTCCTTGCTCATCCGCGGGGCTTCCGCCCGGTTGCGCTCGCGGCGCTCCTCCATCCGCTGCTCGGCCTCGGCGCGGTCCAGGTAGCGCGGGTCGCCGGGGGCGATCTCCTCTGCGTCCACGACCCACTTCTGCTTGCCGCTCGTCTCCTGCACCAGCTCCTTGCCGTGCACCAACAGCTGCGAGCCGGGCAGCAGCACCACCTCCCGCTCGGCGGGGTTGGCGGCGATGTCCTGCAGCCGCCGCGCCGTCTTCGAATCGATCCGCAGTTCGACGTCGCCGGGGATCGCGCCCTTCGGGTTCTCGCCGTCGATGATCGAGCAACTGGTCAGCGCGGTCTCCACAGTGATCTGACCGACTTCGTAGTGCGCGGCGAGCAGGTCGCGGGCCGTCCTGTTGCCGCTCAACCCGATCCCGCGCACCAGCGGTCCGGTCTGGCGGGGCAGCTCGTTCATCCCGGACACGATCGCCTGGACCTGCTTGCGGTGCGTGTCGGTGAGCCTTCCCAACCGCAGGGCCTCGTTCAGCCTGCCGAACACGTCGTGCGCGGTGTAGGCGCGCGCCGCCACCGCGCCCCGCTCGGTGAGGCCCATCGGCTCCAGGTGCTTCTGCATGTCGTGCTGGAAGAACTCGTACCTGGTCGTGTGGATGTCGCGCTCGTCGTCGAAAATCTCCGTCTGCTCCAGCTCCCGTTCCAGCGCGTGGAAGGAGTCCTCCGGTGCGCGGTAGTCCGGGTCGAAGCAGAACCCCAGATCCGGCTCGACGATCGGCTCCTTCTCCGAGTCCGGAGCGGTCGCGTCGTCGTCGTGAGTGCGGGGCCCGTCGTGCTCCGCGTCGAGCGTCGAACGGACGCGGCTCGGCTCGTCCGCGGCGGAGTCCTCCCGGGTGGCCGGTTCATCGGAGTGCAGGCCGTGGGGGTCCAGCGCGGCGCCGATGCGGTTCTCGGCGGGCCCGGGTTCGTGCACGCCTTCGGAGCGGTCCGGTTCCGCAGCGCTGTCGGGCGCGGGTGAACGCTCCGGCGCCACTCCGGTGGAGTCCGCAGGGCGGGCCTGTTCCGGCTCCGACACGGCGGAATCCGAGGTGCGCGCCCGCTCCGGCTCCGATCCCGCGGAGTCCGTGCGGTCGGTCCTCGACTCGGCGGAATCCGGCGAGCGCTCGCCAGAACCATCGCCGTCCGGAGCGTGCGAACGATCTACCTGCGGGGCGGCGGAGTCGGCGGCGGAACGACCGGACTCCGGCTCGGCGGAATCCGAGCCGTGCTCACGATCCGGGCCGGACGCGGTGCTGTCGGGCGCATGGGCGCGGTCCGCCCCCGACTGGGTGCCGCCGGGCGCGCGGTCCGGACCGGCTTCGAGGGTGCCGGACGCGTGGGTGCGCGCGTCCGGTGCCACCGCGGATTCCGGTGCCGCGGGGCCGGAATCGCGGGGCCGCTCGCCCCTGTCCGGGCGGTCGTGGCCGGTGGTGTCGGCGGGTCGCCCGTCCGTGCGCGGCGCAGTGTCGGTCGGCCGCTCGGCCCGCATTCCCGCGGCCGCCCGAGCCTCGGCCGGACCTTCCCGTCCCGTGCGCGAGTCGGCTTCGGCGGACAAGCCCCGGCCGGGTTCGGTGGAGCCGCGGGCCGGCGCGCCACCGCCCGGAACGGCGTCGGGCGGCACCGGGTACGGCGACGCGGGGTTCGGCTGCCCGCGGTCTGCCGGACCCGGCGAACCCGCGTTCGGCGCAGCGGGACCGGATGCGATGGGGTTCGGCGTGCCGGTACCCGGCGACGTCCGGTTCGCTGCGACCGGATTCGGCGCAACCGGGTTCATCGCACCCGCGTTCGGCCCGGTCGGATTCGGCGCGGTCGGATTCGGCGCGACGGCATTCGGCGCGACAGGGTTGGGCGCGACAGGATTCGGCGCAGCAGGATTCCGCGCAGCGGGGTCCTGCGCAGGCGGATTCGGCGCGACAGGATTCAGCGCGCCGGGGTTCGGCGCAGCGGAATACGCGGCACCGCCGTTCGGCACTGCCTGGTTCGGCTGCTGGGCCGGAGAGCCCGGGCCCCGGACCTGGTTCGGACCGGTAGGGCCGGGCCGCTGCGAGTTCAACGGCGGCCGATCCGGACCGCCGGAGTTCGGCGCGGGTACCGGAGCAACCGGGCTCGGCGGCGCCTGGTTGCGCGCGCCCGCCTCGGGCGGCGGCATGGGCGCCCGGGATCCGGGCGCTCCCTGGTCGCGGGCGGCAGCCTCCAGCGGTGGCCGCATCGGCCTGCCGGAGTTCGGCGGCGCCTGGTTGCGCGCGCCGGCGTCCGGCGGCGGCACCGGCCCGCCCTGGTTCGCCCACCCCTGGTTCGGCGGCAGCTGTCCCGACCGGGTCGAGTTCGGCACCGGCTGGTTCGGCGCACCCGCGTCCGGCGGCGGCATCGGCCTGCCGGGATTCGGCAACGGCCGGTTCGGCGCGCCACCCGCCGGCGGTCGCCCCTGCCAGGTCCCCGGGCGCCCGCCGTTCGGCGGTGGCGGCGCCGGTGGGCCGTTCGGCCGGACCTGCTGCGCGGGAGCGGGTTGCTGCGGCGCGCGCGGGGCGCGGGCCGGCGGCGGTCCGGCGTTCGGCGGTGGTTGGACGGGCCCACCGCCGTGCGACGTGGGCTGCTGCACCGGCCCGGGAGCGGGTGGTTGCGGCGCAGGGCCTTGCTGGTGACGCATGCCGGATTCCGGAGCAAATCCTTGCGGCACAACGGAATTCGGCCCGCCCTGGGCAGTGTTTCGCCACCCCTGCGCATCGGGCGCTCGGGCGGCGCGCGGGTCCGGCCCGAAACCCGCCTGGGGCGGCGGCGAGCCTGCTCGCCCGCCCATGCCCGCGGCGGGAGCTCCGCCGGGAGCCGGGGCCATGCCGGGCACGCCCTGGGGTGGGCCGGGCTGTGCGGGGTTCGCGCTCTGCTGCTGGCCGGGGTGCTGTCCCGCCTGCGGCATCCCGCCGAAGCCGCCCGCGGGCGGGGCCGAGCCGTAGGTGCCGTGGTCAGTGGTGGTCGCGGAGGCTTCGGTCGTGGCGGACGGCGCATCGGGCACGCCGCGCGAACCCGCCGACACCCCGGACCCACCGTCGGCCCTGGCGGACGCGTGCTCACCGCCGGAGCCGGTCGCGGTCGCGCGGTCACCGAGCGACGCCGTCGCCTCGGCGCCGTTCACCGACCTACCGGCGCCACTTCCGTCCGAAGTGGACACATTCGAACCGGAGGTATCCGAACCGGCGGCCGCGCCGGAACCCATGGCCCCGCCTGGCGAATCCGCGCCACCGGTCGAACCGACCGCACTGCCGGAAGAACCACCTTCGGCAGCCGGGCCACCCGGGTCACCGGAACCGGCGGACCCACCACCACCGGACCGGCCCGCGCCCGCCGCACCCTCGGAACCCGCAGCACCGCCGGACTCCGCGGCGACTTCGGAACCCGCAGTCCCGCCGGACTCCGCGGCGCCACCGGAAGATCCGGTGTCCCCGGCCTCCTCCGAGCCCACCGCGCGACCGGATTCCGCGGCCGAACTCCCGAGGTCCGCTCCACCGCCGCTCTCACCCACGGGCAGGTCCGGCACCGGCCCGACACCGGATGCGTGCGCGCCGGCCGAGCTGAACCCGTCCTTGACCCCGCCGATACCCCCGTCCACGGCTCCGCTGGAGGCGCCCAGCAGCACGTCCTTCGCGGACAGCTGCCCGAGGTCTCCGGTGGCGGCGGCGCCCGCGACGGTACCGAGAGCTCCTTCGGCCGCGCCCTTCGCGGCGTACCCGAAGACACTGCCGGGGCCGTGACCAGGTCCGTTGAGGAGATGTCCGGCGGCGCCTTCGCCCGCGCCGGATGCCGCCGCGTCGGAGGTCTTGTCCCAGTCCCAGGACTTGCGGTCCCCGGAGGCCACCTGCACGCCCTGGATCCCGGCGTCGAGGGCGACCTGGGCTCCGACGTTCTTGCCGACCGACTTGGCGAGGTCCTGCAACCCCTCCTTGCCGACCTTCTTCACGAGTTCCCCGGCCGCCTTCTCCAGGGCTTCCTTGGCGACCTGCTTGGCACCCTGCTGCATGAGCTTCTGCACCAGCTGCCGGAAGATCATCTGGACGGCGGCACGGGTGGCGAGCTGGGCGGGCACGACGCCCACGCTGCTCGCGCCGAAGCTGACGAACGCAGCGGCGATCATCGCGGCGATCTGGATCGCCAGCAGGATCAACGACGCGATGATCATGTACTTGGTGTATTCGACGTCGAGCGCCGTCCGGTCGCACGAGTCGGCGAGCTCCGCACAGGCCTGCTCGATCCGGGTGAACTGCGCCTGCTGCCCGTCGCTGAGCTGCCCCCAGAACGCGGCGAAGGCGTCCGCGGACTCGCCTTCCCACGCGGCGAGCACGTCGCGGGTGGCGCGGTCACCGCCGGCGACGACGCCGGGCATCGCCTCACCGGCGCTCGTCCACGCGTCGCGCAGCGCGCGCAGCTTGTCCTCGTCGCCTTCCGGCCAGCTCTCGCCGACGACGATGGGCAGCAGCCACTTGATCTCGTCGGGGATGTCCATGCCCACGCGTCAGGTCCTCAGGCGCCCGAGCTCGTCCGCGCTGCCCTGGTCGACACCCTGGGAGGAGTTCGCCGCGTCCTGCACCTGGACGCGCAGCGAGCGCAGCGCGTCGGTCAGCGACCGGATCGACCCGGTCATGGCGTCCGCGTTCGGCGCGTAGTCCTTCGCAAAGGCCTGGCCTGCCTCGTCGGCGCCCCAACACTGCCCTTGGGCCTGCAGGGATCGTTCGAGTTCGCGCTGCACGTCGTCGAGCCGGTCGGCGGCGACGTCGAAGCCGGTGGCGGCGGCGCGCACCCGGTCCGGATCCATCCGGGCGTCGCTCATCGCAGCCAGCCCTGCCTGCCGTTGTCCTCGTCCTCGTAGTCGTCCGGTTCGGCGCGGCGGCCGCGGGACGGGGCGGGGCGTTCCTCCTGCCGCGGCGCGGGGTCGGAAAGGTCCGGCTTCACCGGCAGCAGCCCGCGCAGCGAGGGCGCCCCGTGGAGCAGATCGGGCAGGTCCGGCAGGTCGTCGCCGATCGGGTCCATCAGTTCGGACAGCTGCTGTTGGACCTGCGCGGCGGCGCGGCGCACCGTTTCGGTGGTGGTGCGGGCGAGCCGCTTCGGGTCGCTGCGCTGGAAGGCGGCGGGGGCGAAGTCCAGGGACCGCAACGATCCGGAGGAATCCACGGTGGCGGTGACGAGGCCGTCCTCGGAGGTGCGGGTCGCGGTGGCCGCGGCCGCCTGCTCCTGCGCCTCCTGCAGCAGGCGGGTCTGCCGGTTGAACTTCTCCAACAGGCCTTGCACCTGTTCCCGCATGGCTGCGTTGCGCGCTTCGAGTGCGGCTCGGTCGTCGCCCGGACCGGTCACTGCTCCCCCTGCTGTCGAGTTCGCCCCCGGCAACCGGCCGAGGCGGGCAAGACGGTACCGCGACGGACATCCCGGTGAGACCGTTTCAGTGGAACATCACGGCGGCGCGGCCCGACGTCCGCGGGTCCGAGGTGGACGTACGTCAGGCCGCGTCGGCGGTGAGTTCGGCGGCTCGGGCGGCGACGCGGAGTTCTCGGCGCTCGCTTTCGCTGAGCCCGCCCCAGATCCCGGACAGGTCCGCGTTGCCCAGCGCGTAGCGCAGGCAGTCCTCGCGCACTTCGCAGGACGCGCAGATGCGCTTGGCCATCTTCCCGGACTGCCCCTTCTCCGGGAAGAACGCGTCCGGGTCGGACTGGGCGCATAGCGCCGACTGGTACCAGTCGGCCGCACCGGCCGGGGCGGTGATCGCATCGACGATCTTGATCATTCGTACCTCTCTTTCGGGCGAAGTCACGGGTGGGAATTGCTCGATGTTCAGCGGCCGGGACCGGCCAGGTCGCGCACGCACGTTTCGCAGCGGGACCACTCGTCGAGCTTGCTGCCGAATGCGGGAACGGTCACGCATCCGCACAAGGCCACTCGCCCGTCCACTCCGCCAATGCGGACTTGGCGGGCATCGGCGGGCACGTGGTGCAGCATCTTCTGCAGAAGACCAGGCCACCAGCGCACGGCGTCGTTCATATTCACTTCTTTCCAAAGGTCGATCCCGGCAGCGGAGCGAGTCGGCGCGGGATCAGCGGAAGATCGGGCGCGCCGCGGATTCGCGGGGCGGGAATCACCTCGCGGACGCGGCGGAAAAGGGGCGCCGGTGCGGTGCTCGGCGAGCAGCCGCACTACGGCGCAGTGAGGTGGAACGGACATGCAGCGCGACGGCGTCGTCGCAGCTCAGCAAGCCCCTCGAGGCTCACGGCCACCCGAATCGGCACCACCCGGGGAGGGCGGTGGGCACGGGGACTCGACCGGTCTCCACCGCGGGCGGACCGGGACCTGGTGTCGGCCCAGCAACTCTTCTCCTGTTCGGCAAGTCGTGCGCTGGGACCGGGCGGGGCCCCGAACTACCCGGTCCAGCTGAAAGGGAACTCACGTGCCGGTGCGACGACTCGACACGGAGCGAAATGAATTCCGAGACACCCGGCCAGCGGCCGGACGAACCACCGCACGGCACTGCCCCTACGGCGAAACCGCCGCTGCGCAACGCGATGGACACCGGAACGCGGTGCTATGTCACGCGATCCGATGCCCGCCACTTTAACCACAACATTCGATGTTGTCCAGCAACCCATTTCGAACGCATCACGGCGCAATACCGAGTCCACTGTGAATCCGAAGTGGACGGGCGGTGACCGGGGAGCTCAACCGCGCCACACCTCCCTGCCGTGCATCACCAGCGCGTAGACCACCAGCACGTCCACCACGATCGCCACCATCGACCACAGCGGGGAGGCGGCGAACAGCACGACGTTCGCCAGCACGCTCACCACCGCCAGCACGACCGCGACCACCCGCGCCCAGAGCCTGCCGCCGAACAGGCCCAGCCCCACCGCGGTCAGCACCACGCCCAGCAGCAGGAAGCCGAGACCGACGCCGTAGAGGTCGACGGGCACCCACCGGCCGTCGGCCGCGACCCGCGCGCCGACCGGCCGGGCCAGCACGAACAAGCCGTTGACGATGTGCACGACGCCCGTCAGCACCAGCAGGAAAGCCGCGAAGTAGACCCAGCCGACCCAGGCGGTGGGCCGCTGCCGGGGATGGGGAACGAGCGTGGCCATCACGACCTCCGGTGCGGGATCTCCGATCACCACGCTGCCCCGCCGGGAACCGCCCGCACAGAGCCGAAAGCCCTGACTCGAATTCTTGCCGGTGTCACCGGTTCGGCGGTACCGTGAACCGCCTCGGCCACGGTCGGGCGTCCGGTGCGGGCTTCTCCCTCGCCGGGCGCGACCGGTTCGGCACCTCCCGCGCAGTGCCGCGAAACGGAGATCTGGTGAACGCACTCCCTCCCCTGCCCGGCACCGGTTTCCACCGCACCGGAACCCAGGTGGAGACCGAACGGCTGCTGGGCGCGCTGGCCGCCGACATGCGCGAGTACGCCATCTTCGCCCTCGACGCGCAGGGCCGGGTGACCACCTGGAACCGCGGCGCCCAGCTGATCAAGCAGTACACCAGCGCGGAGATCATCGGGCGGCACTTCTCCACGTTCTACCCGGCGGAGTACGTCAACTCCGGCTATCCGGAGTGGGAGCTCGAACAGGCCGCCGCGCACGGCTTCTTCATCGACCGCGGCTGGCGGCTGCGCAAGGACGGCTCCGCGTTCTGGGCGCACGTGGTGATCACCGCGCAGCGCACCACCGACGGCACCCTCGACGGGTTCATCAAGGTGACCCGCGACGAATCGGAGGCGGTCGCGCAGCGGGAGCGCTCGGACCGCCGCTTCACCGACCTGTTCCAGCTGGCGCCGACCGGGATCGCGCTGCTCGACGAGCGGGACCGCATCCTCGACGCCAACGGCGCGCTGTGCGAACTGCTCGGGTACCGCCCGCACGGCCTGCTGGCCGGCGAGCTGATGCACCCGCTGGACGGGGTGGCCGGGCTGGTGCCGCGCGCGGTGCCACCGGGCCGCGAGCCCGCGCCCGACTCGGTGGCGCAGCGGAGGCTCGCGCAGGTGGGCGGGCAACCGATGTGGTGCGAGGTGCGGTGCGCGGCCTCGGTCGACCAGGACGGGAACCGGTTCTGGCTGGCGGTGTTCCAAGACCTCACCGAGCAGGTGCGGCGCACCGAGGCCTTGCACTTCCAGGCGACCCACGACCAGCCGACCGGGCTGCTGAACCGGCGGGGCGTCAACGAGCTGCTCGCGCCGATGCTGTCGGGCGATGCCGCGGACCGGGTCGGGGTGCTGTTCTGCGACCTGGACAACTTCACCCGGTTCAACGATTCGCTGGGACACGACGCCGGGGACGAGCTGATGGCACTGCTGGCGCGGCGGCTGGTCGACGAGCTGCCGGAGTCGTGCACGCCCGCGCGGCTCTACGGCGACGAGTTCCTCATCATCTGCTCGGACCTGCCCGGCTGCGGCGGCCTCGAGGCGCTGCACCGCACGGTCGGGGACATCCTGTGCGCGACGACCCCGCTGCGCGGCAGGCTGCTCAGCGTCACGGCCACCTTCGGCGCGGCGACCGCGCAGGCCGGCGTCACCCCGGCGGAGCTCATCCGATGGGCGGACGCGTCGATGCTGCAGGCGAAGCGGCGCGGGCACGGCCGCAGCGCGCCCGCGAGCGCACCCGCCCAGCTCGCCCTGGAGGAGGACCTGCGGGACGCCCTCGCGCACGACGGCCTGGAGCTGCACTTCCAGCCGGTGTTCCGCCGCGACGGCTCCATCACGCTCGCCGAGGCGCTGGTGCGCTGGCCGCACCCGCAGCGCGGCCTGCTGCGCCCGGACACGATCCTGCCGGTCGCCACTCAGGGCGGCATGCTCGCCGACCTGGACCGCTGGGTGCTGCGGGCGGCGCTGCGCGAGGCGACGGGCTGGCGGCGGATCGGCGGCCGCGCGCCGGGCGTCGCGATCAACCTCTCCGGGCTCTCACCCGAGGACGACGGCTTCCACGAGGAGATCAGCACCGAGATCGCCGCCAGCGGCATCGAACCGGGCCGGGTCGTGCTGGAGATGGTCGAGACGGTGCTGGTGGAGCTGCCCGCCCGCCCCCGGGGCGTGATGAGCGGGCTCGCGCGCGACGGGGTGCGGTTCGCGATGGACGACTTCGGCACCGGCTACTCGTCGCTGGCGCGGCTCAAGGACCTGCCCACCCAGATCGTGAAGCTGGACCGCCGGTTCGTCTCCGGGATGGGCACCGATCCGGTGGACCTCGGCATCGTCCGCGCGGTCATCGAGCTGGCGCACGCGATGGGCCGGATGTGCATCGCCGAGGGCGTGGAGAACACCACCCAGCACGACCTGCTCGACCACTTGGGCGTGGACGCCTACCAGGGTTTCCTGTTCGCCCACCCGGCCCCGGCCGCCGACCTGCGCGCGCTGCTGGCCGGGAGCTCCTGACCCGGTACGGCGAAGGGCCGCACCGGTGCCCCGGTGCGGCCCTTCGCGGTGGTGCGCGGGTGTCAGGCGCGCTGCGGTTCCTTGAGGCCGGAGCCGATCCCGGTGAGGGAGCGGACCTCCATCTCGGCCTGCTTGACCGGGTCCTGGTCCTTCTTCCCGAACAGGGTGCCGAGGAAGCCCGCCAGGAAGCCCAGCGGGATCGACACGATGCCCGGGTTGGTGAGCGGGAACAGGTCGAAGTCGGCGCTCGGGAACATCGCCGAGGGCCGCCCGGACACCGCGGGCGAGAACGCGATGAGCAGGATGCACGAGATCAGGCCGGTGTACATCGACCACAGCGTCCCGGTGGTGTTGAAGCGCCGCCAGAACAGCGAGTACAGCATCGTCGGCAGGTTCGCCGACGCGGCCAGCGCCAGTGCCAGCGACACCATGAACGCCGCGTTCTGCCCGATGGCCGCGATGCCGCCGACGGTGGACAGGACGCCGACGACGAGCGCGGTGATGCGGGCGACCCGGATCTCGGAGACGGTGTCGGCCTTGCCGCGCTTGATGATGTTCGCGTACACGTCGTGCGCGAACGAGGCGGACGCGGTGAGGGTGAGGCCCGCGACGACCGCGAGGATCGTGGCGAACGCGATCGCGGCGACCACGCCCAGCAGCCAGGAGCCGCCGATGCGGTGGGCCAGCAGCAGCGCCGCCGAGTTCTCCCCGCCGGGTGCGTTGGTGATGGCCTCCGAACCGACCAGCGCGGTGGCGCCGAAGCCGAGCAGCAGCGTCGCCAGGTAGAACACGATCATCGTCCAGGTGATCCAGACGACCGAGCGGCGCGCTTCGCGGGCGCTGGGCACCGTGTAGAACCGCATCATGATGTGCGGCAGGCAGGAGATGCCGAGCACGATCGCCATCGCCAGCGAGATGAAGTCGATCCGCGACAGCGAGGTCTGCCCGTACTGCGCGCCGGGTTCCAGCAGTGCCTGCCCGAGCGGGCTGTTCGCCGCCGCCTGCTCCAGCAGCCCGGAGAAGTCGTAGGAGAACCGGCCGATGAGGAACACGGCCATCAGCGACACGCAGATCAGCAGCAGGGTCGCCTTGATGATCTGCACCCAGGTGGTGCCCTTCATGCCGCCGACCAGCACGTAGAAGATCATGATCAGGCCGACGGCCACGACGACCATGGCCTGGCCGAACTTGCTCTGCACGTCCAGCAGCAGCGCGACGAGACCACCGGCGCTCGCCATCTGGGCGACCATGTAGAAGAACGAGATGACCAGCGTCGTGTTCGCGGCGGCCGCGCGGACGGGCCGCTGCCGCATCCGGTAGCCGATCACGTCGCCCATGGTGAACCGGCCGGTGTTGCGCACCAGTTCGGCGATGAGCATCAGTTCGATCAGCCATGCCACGAGGAATCCGACGGAGTACAGGAATCCGTCGTACCCGTGCACGGCGATGGCCCCGGCGACGCCGAGGAACGAGGCGGCGGAGAGCCAGTCGCCGGCCAGCGCGACGCCGTTCTGCGCGCCGGTGAGGGCGCCGCCCGCCACGTAGTAGTCGGAGGCGGTCGTGTTCCGGTTCGACACCCGGTACACGATGAACAGCGTCAGCAGGACGAATCCGGCGAAGACGCTGACGGTGGTGGTGGGGTCGCCGACGGCGGCCGCGAGGGTGGTGGTCGTCATCAGCGGTCGGCCCCTTCCTGCTCGCGCAGCCGGTCCACCAGCGGGTCGATGCGCTTGCGCACGTAGCGCCCGTACAGCACGGTGACGATCGCGGTGGTGACGAACTGGAGCAGCCCCAGCACGATCCCCATGTTCACGTAGCCGTACACCTGCCGGCTCATGAACTCCTCGGCGTAGGCGCCGAGCGCGACGTAGGTGAAGTACCAAGCGAGGACGAGCAGCGTCACCGGGAACACGAACCATCGGAATCGACGCCGGATGGCAACGAAATCGTCGCTTTCCTGAATTGCGGCAAAATCGGTTTCACCCGAGTTCACCGGGCGCCGGAGGCTGTGTTTCGAGATGTTGCCGAATCTAGGTTCGGCGTACTGACCGTCCAGCCGGTCTCGGCTTCGGTTCTCCGACGTTCGGGGCATGCTGTGGGTCCTTCGGGCTTGCTCGCGCGTCAAGGAATCCGGAGTGTATCCCCTCCGTGCGCTAGAAACACGCGCGGGCACTATCCGAAGTTCCAGCTACATCAGCGCAAATAATTGGTCTCGATACGGTCACAGCATTGGTCACGAGACCAGCACGATACGCTACCCGGCGTAATCGGAACTGGGGCGTTTTGTTATTGGACCGCACGTTTCGTCCGACTTCCCCGGCCGCTTTCCCGTGCGTAGCAAGGCCCTTGAAGCACGCCGGGGTTGATCACTTCGAGTGATCGACGGTCGAGCCCTCCGACCACGTCGCCGTGATTGTTCGCCAATTTCCCGTTTGACCAGGCAGGTAGCATCTCGAATTCGTGCGCCCCTCACGTGCCGGGGCGCGTTTCCGGTACCAGATGCCGGAACCCCTTGTGCCAAGGAGGTTTACTTGTGACAGTGCGTGACGGATTCTCGGTCGTTGCGCCACCGACCTGGAACCGTTGGTTAGTCCCGCCCGCCGCGCTGGCCATCCATCTTTCCATCGGGCAGGCCTACGCGTGGAGCGTTTTCAAAAGCCCGCTGGAATCGAGCCTCCAGATTTCCGGGACCGGTAGCGCGCTCCCGTTCCAGGTGGCGATCTTCTTCCTCGGGCTGTCGGCGGCGTTCGGCGGCAAGTTCGTGGAGTCCCGCGGCCCGCGCTGGGCCATGCTGGTCTCCACGATCTCCTTCGCCTCGGGCTTCCTCATCTCCGCCCTGGGCATGTACCTCGGGCAGTACTGGCTCGTCGTCGTCGGGTACGGCGTGGTCGGTGGCATCGGCCTCGGGATCGGGTACATCGCCCCGGTGTCGACGCTGATGAAGTGGTTCCCGGACCGCCCCGGTCTGGCCACGGGCATCGCGATCATGGGCTTCGGCGGCGGCGCGATCATCGCCTCGCCGTGGTCGACCGCGATGCTCGACGCCTTCGGCAAGACCACCAGCGGCATCGGCAGCACGTTCCTGGTGCACGGCATCGTCTACGCCGTGTTCATGACCCTCGGCATCCTGCTCGTCCGGGTTCCCCCGCCGGGCTGGACTCCGCCGGGCTGGACCCCTGCCGCGGTGGCCAAGAGCATCAACCCCATCAAGGTCTCGGCCAACAACGCGCTCCGCACGCCGCAGTTCTGGCTGCTGTGGATCGTGCTGTGCCTGAACGTGACCGCGGGCATCGGGATCCTGCAGAAGGCCTCCCCGATGATCCAGGACTTCTTCTCCGGGACCAGCACTCCGGTGGCCGTCGCCGCGGCGACCGGGTTCGTGTCCCTGCTGTCCCTGGCCAACATGGGTGGTCGCTTCGCCTGGTCGGCGCTGTCCGACCGGACCGGGCGCAAGAACATCTACCGGGTCTACCTCGGAGTGGGTGCGCTCGCGTACCTGCTGCTGCTGTTCGCGGGAGACAGCAGCGTCGCCCTGTTCGTCGTGGCGGCCATGCTGATCATGTCGTTCTACGGGGCGGGCTTCGCCACGATCCCCGCCTACCTGAAGGACCTGTTCGGCACCTTCGAGGTCGGGGCCATCCACGGCAGGCTGCTCACCGCCTGGTCGGTGGCGGGCGTGCTCGGGCCGGCCATCGTGGACGCGCTCGCCGACTCCGGCGAGGCCGCGGGCAAGTCCGGTGCGGACCTGTACACGGTGTCGTTCTACCTGATGACCGGTGCGCTGGTGATCGGGTTCGTGGCCAACGAGCTGATCCGCCCGGTGCACTCCCGGTTCCACGAGCCGGACGCGTCCGGTTCCCGTGACGCCGAGGAGAAGAGCGGCGCGGACGACTCCGCGGCGAAGAAGGCCGACGAGGACGAGGACGCCGCCACGGCATCCAGCACCTCCGGCGAGCAGAGCAGCTGAGGGACGAGAGAGATGACCGAGCAGAAGACCGCGCCCGCGAGCGGGAGCACCCGCGTCCTCCTCGCCGTGTCCTGGCTGTGGGTGGGCATCCCGTTCGCCATCGGCGTCTACGAGCTCGTGATCAAGGCGGCGCAGCTGTTCTCGTGAGCGGCGCCGTCCGGTGATCGACCGGGCGAAACGAACTGAGGCCGACCATCCAGCTGGATGGTCGGCCTCAGTTCTGTGATCACCCCCGGAACGCGGGGAGTTCCCCGGCCCGGGTCACGCCGCTCGCGCGGCGAAGATCAGATCAGACCACGCGCACGGACTCGGCCTGCGGGCCCTTCGGGCCCTGGGTGACCTCGAAGGAGACCGTCTGGTTCTCCTCGAGGGTGCGGAAGCCGCCGGCGTCGATGGCCGAGTAGTGGACGAAGACGTCGGGTCCACCCTCGGACGGCTCGATGAAGCCGAAGCCCTTCTCCGAGTTGAACCACTTCACGGTGCCCTGTGCCATGTTCTTGCTCCATCCTGGTAGCTGGTCGGTTCCGGTGCCAGGTCCGGCACCGGGGTCGCGGATTTCAGACGGCGACTACTCCAGCTACTCCCAAGACAGCAGCTCGCCCGCATCAGCACTCCTGCGAGCGTGCACAAAACACGAACCCAGAAACAACGACCGCTGCCAAGCTTACACGCCGCCGCGCCGGGGTCGACCCCGCAACGGCCCCACCTGCACCGGGTCGCCCGTCCGGTGGTCGCCTCTGCTGCGGATTCAGCTCGCGGCGAACCCCCGATCGTGGCGGAGAACACGCCGCGGCGAGCAGCGCCGGGCCTGCGGCGCGGGGAGGGACGGGCCCGCGGACGGGAAGCGCGCGCCACGCGGCGCGGGAGGCGCGGGCCCGCGGGCGGCCTGGATCCGGGCACCGGGCGACCTTCGGCGACCGGACGGGAGGCGCGGGCGAGCGGGCGGCCACCGCTCGCCGTCGACGCGGCCCGTGATTCCACTGTGGACCCAGGCGTGCCGGGGGGGGCGGCGCGATCACCTCGCTAGGATCGCCGCGTGCCGCGACCGGCGCGGACGACCGGACCGCGGAGCGCCCGGCGCGGAAGGAGCCCCGATGCGCAACCCGCCGAGCGCACCGACCGGCAGCGCGCGTCGACCGCTGAACCCGCTGGTCGCCGCCGGGTGCGGACTGGTGTCGCTGGCCCTGTTCCTGTCGATCCCGCTGGCCGGAGCCGCGGACCCGACCCTCGGCGACCTGCCCGCGCCCGGCGAGGGCCGGTGGTGGCTGCTCGGCGCGGTGCTGCTGGTGCAGGCGGTCGCGCTGACGTGGGCGAACCGCCGCCCCGAGGTGGTGCTGCCGCTGGTCGCCGGGGTACCGCTGGTGCTCGCCTGGTTCGGCCCGAACGCGGCGTTCAGCACCACCGCGGTCGCGCTGATCGCGGCGGTGTACCTCGCGGTGGTGGCCCGGACGCGGTGGCCGCGGATCGTGCTGCCCGGCGCGTGGCTGCTGGAGGCGGTCGCCCAGGCGTGCAACGAGGTGCGCGACGAGGCGCTGGCCCTGCCCGCGGCGCTGCTGGCGGGTGCGGCGCAGGCGCTGGTCGTCGTCGGGCTGCCGCTGCTGGCCGGTTCGGTGATCGCGGCGCAGCGGGACGCCCGGGAGGCCCGCGAGCAGGAGGCGCGGGCGCTGCGGCGCGAGCAGGGCGCGCTGCTGGAAGCAGCGGTGTCGCAGCAGCGGGCCGCGCTGTCCCGGGAGCTGCACGACATCGCCGCGCACCACCTGTCCGGGATCGCGCTGATGGCCGCGGTGATCGATCGCCGGATCGACTCGGACCCGGACGCCGCGCGACAGGCCGCCCGCGAGATCCGGGAGCAGAGCACCGCGGTCCTCGACGACCTGCGCCGGCTCGTCGGCCTGCTGCGCGAAGGCCACGGCGCCGACGCCCCGGTCGCCGCGCTGGACGCGGTGCCCGGACTCATCGCCCAGCGCCGGGCCGCCGGTGCGGAGATCGACCTGGTGCTGCCCGGCTCCGGGTCCGGCGAGGTCGGCCCGCTCGCCCAGCTCGTCGCCTACCGGGCCGTGCAGGAGTCGCTGGCCAACGCGGCAGCGCACGCCCCGGGCGCCCGCTGCGCGGTGGAGATCGGCGCCCGGGGACCGGACCGGCTGGCGGTCGTCGTGCGCAACGGCGCCCCTGCCACCGCGGGCGCGGGGCCCGGCGGCGGGTTCGGGCTGCTCGGCATGGCCGAGCGGGCGCAGCTCGTCGGCGCCGACCTGGACTACGGCCCCACCTCCGGCGGCGGCTGGGAAGTGCGCCTGCTGCTCCCCCGCGAAGACCCGACCCCCGCGGCGCTCGCGCCACCGATCCCGGAGGCACCCGCGTGATCCGCGTCCTCATCGCCGACGACCAGCACCTCACCCGCTCCGGGTTGTCCGCGCTGCTGGGCGGCGAACCCGGCATCGAGGTCGTCGGCCTGGCCCGCGACGGCACCGAAGCGCTGTCGATGGCCCGCGAGCTGGCGCCCGACGTCGCCTGCCTGGACATCCGGATGCCCGGGCTCAACGGCATCGAAGTGGCCCGCGCGCTGTGCGCGGCGGACGCCGACCCGCAGGTCGCGGTGCTGGTGCTGACCACCTTCGACCTGGACGACTACGTGTTCGGCGCCTTGGAAGCAGGCGCCGCCGGATTCCTGCTCAAGGACGCGGACCCGGACGCGATCGTCGCCGCGGTCCACCAGGTCGCCGCCGGCCGGGGCACCATCGACCAGACGCTGACCCGGCGGATCCTGCGCGAATTCGTGCACCGCCGCCGCCTCCAACCGGTCACCGCGCAGCGGGCCGGGGACCTGCTGACCCCGCGGGAGCACGAGATCCTGCTGCTGCTCGCGCAGGGCATGTCGAACGAGGACATCGCCCGCGCCCTCGTGGTCGAGGTGTCGACCGTGAAGTCGCACCTGGCGCGGATGCTGCCGAAGCTCGGCGTGCAATCCCGGTTGCAGGCCGTGGTGTGGGCCTACCAGAACCGCGTGGTCGCGGTTCCCGAGCCGGGTTCCTGACCGGCCCGGTCACCGCTCATCCCCGGTAGCCGAGCCGTCCTCTGGTTCCGACCAGCACGAGCAGGCAGGTGACGACCGCACCGGAGGCCATCGCGGTCATCGCCAGGTCCGGGTCGATCGTCGGGAACATCTCCGACCACATGATCGTGGCGAAGTTGTTCACGCTCACGTGCAGCAGCATCGCCAGCGGCAGGCTCTCCCCCGTGCGGTTGAACACCCAGGTCATGACGACGTTGAACGCGATGCAGAAGACGGCGAACGCCACCGGCAGGCTCCAGTGCGCGTGCGGCCAGCGGCCCCATTCGGTGAGGAACAGCGGCAGGTGCCACACCGCCCACAGCGGGCCGAGCACCATCGAACCGGCCAGCGGACCGAACCGGCGCTGCAACCGGGGCAGCGCGAAGTCCCGCCAGCCCGGTTCCTCCGCCAGCCCCGTCGTGATCATCTGGATGAGCAGCCCGGGGACGTAGGCGGCGAGCGCCAGCATCGACGGCGCGTGCACCTGCCCGCCGGAGAAGGCGTACCCGGCGGCCAGCATCGTCACCGGCACGCCCAGCAGCGTGATCGCGTACCAGTGCCAGCGCACCCGCCAGCGCCACATCCGGCCGATCCACCGGCGCAGCCCGGCGCGCCCGTCGGCGACGGCCGTCACCAGCAGCGCGGAGGCGATCGGGCCGAGGTAGGCGCCGGGCAGCACGCCGAGCAGCTGGCTGGTGCCGAGCACCTCGGGGAAGCGGAAGTCCCACACCCCGACCCCGTTGCGGGACAGGATGTAGGGCACCCAGGCCAGCCAGCTCAACGTGTTGGCGAGCAGGAAGAAGCTCAGCATCGGACGGCGGCGGATCAGCCCGCGCAGTCCCCTGATCGGTTCCGCGGTCTCCCCCGCGGTGATCTCTGTCGTGGTCACGTCCCCGACTCAACCAGCGGGCCCCACCTCCGCTCGAGCCTCGAAGGATCGAACCCCGCCGCCTCCACCCAAAGTTGCAAGCGGCGCGCGAGTCCGCTGCGGACGCGTTTCGGGCCACCTCCTTCCCGCCGGGGTGCACAGGTCCAGCGGGCCTGGCACCACCCCGGCGCGTGGCCGACCGCGGTGCCGGACTCCTCGGGCCGGTCCACGGAGCACCGGTGCTCGCCGCGCACGCCCGCTCCGACCGGCACGCGGTGGACGAGCACCGACCGGACTCCGCCACGAGGGATGCCCCGAAATCGGCGCCCGTGCGGTTCGGCGCACCGCGCGGGCGGGGACGATCGCGAGCGGGACCTGATCACGCGACCCCGGAACGGAGCGTCATGCGACGAGAGCTCTCCCGCAGGCGGCTGGGCCTGCTGCTGGCCGCGGCCGGCACCGGTCTGGCCGGATGCGGCCTCCGCGAACCCGGCGCCGGACCCGAACCCGTCGATGCGGCCGCAGCCGACCGCGCCGCACGGCCCGGCCTGCCGGACGGCGCGCTGGGCGCGAACTTCAACGGCGCCCCGGACGTCGTCACCTTCCCCGAGCTGCGGGCGATCGACGCGAGCTGGCTGCGCGGTTTCCACGTGGTGGACGCCGCCGACCGCGCCGATCCCGCGCAGCGGCCCGAGATCCGGCTGCTGCTCGACGCCTCGGACCGCGGCTACGGCACCGCGATGTCGCTGAAGTTCCAGAACTCCGGGCGCCCGCTGCCCCGCCCCGGCACGCCGGAGCTGGCCGCCGACCTCGCCCGGCTCGACGCGGTGCTGTCCACCGTGCTGGACCGGATCGACCTGCTGTGCATCGGCAACGAACCGTTCCTGGAGACCCGGAAAGCCGACCGCGGCAGCAGGCTCAACGAGTACTACGAGGCGCTGGCCCGGCACGTCATCGACCGCAGGCGGCGGGACTTCGGCGCGGACTGCCGCACCCGGCTGTTCCTGGGGGCGCTGAACCACCTGGACCGGCCGGGCGGGCAGACCGCCGCCACGGCCCGCTGGCTCGACTTCGCCCGGCGCACCCCGGAGCTGGAGGGCGTGGACATCCACCCGCACGTGGCCGACCCGGCGGGGTGCGGCACCTACCTGGACTACGTGCTGCCGAAGCTGCGCGCGGACCAGCGCATCCTGGTCACCGAGTTCTCGCTGGTGCTGTTCTGGAAGTCGAAGCTCCGCGAACCGGTGGCGGCCGAGTACGCCCGGCGCTACGGGCTGCCCGGAGGCACCCGGGTGTGGCAGGCGGTGCAGGCGGCGATCGACTCCCCGGTGCCGCAGCGGCAGTGGGACGACCTGTGCGCGACGAGCCGCTGGTACGCGGCGCACGACCACTTCCTGCAGGCGCAGGTGGAGCGGTTCCGCGCGACCGGTCGGCTGGCGCTGGCCACCTACGGCGTCGCGCAGGACACCCCGATGGTGCAGGACTTCGGGCCGGACAAGACGCCGTGGCTGTTCAACAGCATCTTCGCGTCGAAGACCGTGCAGCCGGCCCCGGACGGGCTGCCGGGCCGCGGCCACGGCTGGTTCGAGCAGTTCCGGGCCCTGCAGCGGGAGCAGGACCGCAGGCCGGTCCGCTAGCGGGCCGGGCTCGTCGGCCTGAACCCGCAGGTCGACGAGCTCGCGGTTGCCGGGCCGTCCGATCTGCTGTACATGTACCTACATGTATAAACAGGTCTCGCCGGGGAAGCGGCAGCAGATCGTCGACACCCTCGCGCAGCGCATCCGCGACGGGCACTACCGGCTCGGCGAGAAGCTGGACGGCGAACTGCGCCTCGCCGAGGAGTTCGAGGTCTCCCGCGGGACCGTCCGGCAGGCGCTCAACGAGCTCCAGCACCTGCGGCTCATCGCCACCGAGAGCGGGCGCGGCTCCTTCGTCATCTTCAACGGGCACCAGCTCAGCCAGGACCGCGGCTGGGCCCAATCCCTCGCCGACAGCGGCAGCGAGATCACCGTCGCCGTCCTCGGCCTCGAACGCGTGGAGCGCGCCGACGTGCCGCTGCTGCCGCCCGAGGTCCGGCTCGAACGAGGCATCGCGATCCGCCGCGTCCGCATCCTGCGCTCCGCCGACGGCGTCGAACCGATCTCCTTCGAGTGCTCCACCGTGCCCGCCGAAGGCACCCTCGGACAGCTGCCGGAGACCGGGCTGGTGAAGGGCTCGATCTCGCAGACCCTCGCCCAGGCCGGATACCTGCTGACCCGCGGCACGCAGCGCGCCGACGTGCACTGGCTGGACGAGCGGGAAGCCGGGATCCTGCACCGCGAGACGGGCAGCGCGTTCCTGCGCACCGCCCGCACCTCGTTCACCGACGACGGCCGGTTCGCCGAGCACGTCGTCTCGCTGCTCGACCCGCGGTACTTCACCCTCGCGCTGAACTTCGGCGACCAGCGATGAGCGCGGGCCCCGACTTCGACCGCGCGCACGGCGCCCTGCTCGGGCTCGCCATCGGCGACGCCCTCGGCATGCCCACCCAATCCATGCCGCGCGACCTGGTCCGCGCCCGGTACGGCCGGATCGAGGACTTCACCGACGGCGCGGCCGACCAGCCGATCGCGCCCGGGATGCCCGCGGGCTCCGTCACCGACGACACCGACCAGGCGATGATCGTCGCCCGGCTGGTCGCCGACGGCGGCGGCAGCATCGACCCGCACGCCTTCGCCAAGGAACTGATCGCCTGGGAGCAGGTGATGGTGGCGCGCGGCTCGCTGGACCTGCTCGGGCCGTCCACCAACGCCGCCCTGGCGAAGTTGCAGGCGGGCTCCCCCATCGAGGAGACCGGCCGCTACGGGACCACGAACGGCGCCGCGATGCGCATCGCGCCGGTCGGCATCGCGCACGTCCCCGGCGAGGGCCTGCTCGACGCGGTCGTCGAGGCCAGCCGCGTCACGCACAACACCGGGCTCGGCATCTCCGCGGCCGCCGCGATCGCCGCCGCCGTGTCCGCGGGCGTCGGCGGCGCGGACGTCGGCGATGCGCTCGCGGCCGCCACCACCGCGGCCCGCGACGGCGAGTCGCGCGGGCACTGGGTGGCCGGCGGTTCGATCCCCGCCCGGCTGGAGGCCTTCCGCGCGCAGGCGCGGCGGCTCGGCACCGCGGAGTTCGAGACCTTCCTCTACGAAGTGGTCGGCACCTCGGTGCAGTCGCAGGAGTCGGTCGTCGCGGCCCTCCTGCTCGTCGAACGCGGCGCCGACGCGCCGTTCGAAGCGCTGTGCACCGCGGCCTCCCTCGGCGGCGACACCGACACCGTCGCCGCCATGGCCGGAGCCGTGCTGGGCGCCGTGCACGGCACCGCCGCGTTCCCCGAAGCGGCGGTCCACCGGGTCCTGGCGGTCAACGCCCTGGAACCGGCACCACTCGCGCGGCGGCTCCTCGCCGTGCGGCGATCGTCAACGGAGATGATGAGGTGACCCCTGTGTCCGAGACCGGATCCCCGGCGGCGAGCGCGCCGGAAGCACCCCCGGCCGGCGCGCTCGGTGCGGTGGAGCAGCGCGGCATCGAGCCGGTGCCCGCCGCCGAGCGCACCGGGAATCCGCTGCAGCTGTTCTGGGTGTGGTTCGCCGCGAACATCTCCGTGGTCGGCATGCCCCTCGGCGTCAGCCTCGTCGCCCTCGGCCTGTCCGCGTGGCAGGCGGTGCTCGTCGCGTTCCTCGGCTCGTTCGGATCCTTCGCCGTCGTCGGCCTGATCTCCGTCGCCGGACGTCGCGGCGGCGCGCCGAGCCTCACCCTGTCCCGCGCCCTCTTCGGCACTCGCGGCAACGCGGGGCCGACCGCGGTCGCGCTGATCTCGCGGCTCGGCTGGGAGACGGTGAACACCGCCACGGCCGCGCTCGCCATCGTCACCATCGTCTCGCTGCTCACGGGCACCGGCGGGGACGCGAAGTCCGCGCCGATCGTCGCCGTCATCGGGGTGGCGCTGTTCGTCGGGTTCACCGTCGCCGTCTCCGGGATGGGCCATGCCGCGATCCTCGTCGTGCAGAAGTGGTCCACCTGGATCTTCGGGGCCGCGAACCTGGTCATCCTCGGATTCCTGGTCGTCAACATCGAGTGGGCGGAGGTCGGCCGCGCCCCCGGCGGGGATCTCGCCGCGGTGCTGACCGGGATCGGGACCATCGTCGCGGGCACCGGCATCGGCTGGGCGAACTCGGGGGCGGACATGGCCCGCTACCAGGCGTCGACGGTGCGGGCGGTGCCGCTGGTGATGTCCGCGTCCGCGGGGGCGGGCATCCCGCTGGTCGTCATGATCGGCATGGGATCGGTGCTCGGCTCGTCCGATCCGGCGATCGCCACGTCCGCGAACCCGCTGGACGCGATCCGCGACACGCTGCCGCTGCCGGTCGCCGTGGGCTACATGCTGATCTCGTTCGTCGGGCTGCTGCTGTCGAACCACCTGTCGGTGTACTCGGCGGGGCTGACCACGCTCACCCTCGGGCTGCGGGTGAAGCGGGTGTACGCGGTGATCGTGGACGTGGTGGTCACGACGGTCGCCTCGCTGCTGTTCCTGCTGGTCGCGGACGGTTTCTACGGGCCGTTCACCACGTTCATCTCGTTGCTGGCCGTGCCGATCTCGGCGTGGGTGGGGATCTTTCTGGTCGACATGCTGCGGCGCCGCGAGTACGACCCGGTGGCGCTGATGGACCTGACGTCGCGCAGCGCCTACCACTACCGCGGCGGGGTGCGGTGGGTCGCGTTCGGCCCGTGGCTGGCCGCCATCGTCTTCGCCGCGCTGTTCATGCAGGTCACGCCGGGCGACGTGCCGTGGTACACCGGGCCGCTGCACGACAGCTGGATCGGTGTGAACGGCATGGCATGGCTGGCCGCGGCCGTCGTCGGCGGGCTGCTGTACGCCGTGTTCGGCCTGCGCTCCGCGGCGGGTCCGCGGTGAGCGGGCGCGTCATCCACACCGGGCAGGGCGTCGTGGACCTGGTGCTGCGGGTGCCCGCGGTGCCCGCGCCGGGCGGCGACGTGTTCGCCTCCGGGCACGAGTTCCTCGCGGGCGGCGGGGTGAACGTCATGCTCGCCGCCGCGCGCGACGGGGCCCGCGTCGTGTACGCGGGCGGGCACGGGACCGGGCCGTTCGGAGACGTGGTGCGGGCGGCGCTCGGCGCCGAGGGCGTGGAGCTCACCGCACCGGCCGATCCGCACCGGGACACCGGGTTCAGCATCGCGCTCGTCGACGACGGCGCGGAGCGGACGTTCGTCTCCACCGCCGGGGCGGAGTCCGAAGTGGACGCCGAGCAGCTGCGCCGCACCGGACCCGGCGACGCGGACGTCGTGTACGCGTCCGGCTATTCCCTCGTGCACGACGCCAACCGCGCCGCGTTGCTGGAGTGGTTGCCGACCGCCCCGGGCCGCGTCGTCGTCGATCCCGCCCCCGTGATCGACGACGCCGACCTCGACGCGGTGCGCGTGCTGCTGGATCGCGCCGACGTGTGGACCACGAACGAGCGCGAAGCGCGCATCCTGTTGCGGCGCTTGGGATTCGAGCCACCCGACGATCCGGCGGCGGTCGCCGCGGCGCTCGCCACCGGCACCGGCCGCACGGTGGTGCTGCGCGCCGGACCGCGCGGGGCGCTGCTCACGCGGCCCGGTGGCGACGGGCTGTGGTGCCCCTCCCCCGCGGTCGACGCGGTGGACACCAACGGCGCGGGCGACGCGCACGCCGGGGTGATGTGCGCGCGGCTGGCCGCCGGTGCCGACCTCGAATCCGCGGTCCGGCGGGCGGGCATCGCGGCCGCGCTCGCGGTCACCCGCTCCGGCCCCGCCACCGCGCCCACCGCCGCGGAGGTCGACGCGGTGGTCCGCACCGGTCGGGTCCGGTAGCAGGCCGCCGCGTCGTCGTGCGGCACCGCGTCGTCGTGCAGTACCGCGTCGTCGTGCAGTACCGCGTCGTCGTGCGGAAGGCCGGGACGTCGCGCGGTGGTCCCGGGCGTCGCGGTGGTCCCGGGCGTCGCGGCGGCCCGCGGCGTCCTGCGGCAGTTCGGGGCGGCCACCGCGGCGATTCCTGGATCGGTGTCCGCGAACAGCCACCGGGGCGGTGCGGCCAGGGCGGGTGCAGGCCTCAGCAGCCGAGGCGGGTCGCGAGCTCGGCGGCGGAGGTCGCCGCGATGTCGCAGGTGACGTCGGCGGCGCGGTCCGCTTCGCGGTGCGGCCCCTTCTCCCCCGGGCGTTCCAGGAACGCGGTGCGCAGCCCGGCGGCGCGCGCCCCGTCGACGTCCCAGCGGTGCGCGGCGACCAGCAGCAACCGGTGCGGTTCGACGTCCAGCAGCCGAGCGGTGGTCAGGTACGCGGCCGGGGACGGCTTGTAGCTGCGGGCGAGTTCGGCGGAGGTGATCGCGTCGACGGTCAGCTCGGCGGCCTTGAGCAGGTCGGTCAGCAACCGGAACCCGCCGTTGGACAGCGCCACCACCACGTAGCGGGTGCGCAGCCGGGCGAGCAGGTCCGCGCTGTCCGGCCAGGCGGGCAGCCGGTGCCAGGCGTGCACCAGCCGCGCCCGGTCGGCCTCGCCCACCGCCTCGGCGATCCCGCGCTCGGCGAGCAGCTCGTCCAGCGATTCGCGGTGCAGCGCGTCCAGGGTGGCCCACTCCCGTTCACCGCGGTCGACGCGCGCCATCGCGGGCAGGTAGCGGTCCCGCCAGGAATCGGCGAACCCCGCCGGGTCGAGCGCCACACCGCGATCCGCGAAGACGGCGCCGACCTGGTCGGTGATGCCGGTGCGCCAATCCACCGCGGTGCCGAAGATGTCGAACGCCACCACCTGCACGTCGTCGAGCATGCCGCCTCCTCGCCGGTCGTCGCGGATTCGCCGACCTACCAGTCACACCACGTTCCGGAGCTCGGCGCAAGCGGCGAACGACTTCTGGTTGTGGCGGCGGAGACCCGGGGCGTCCGCGCCCCGGCGTGCTCCTGAAGCGGGTCGGGGTGCCGAAGCCGTCTTCCGCGGCGGCCGAGTGCGGTTCGAGAAGAATGCGAGCGCCTTCTTTTCACCCTTCCCGCTCTCCTTTTCACCCTGAAGACGCATCAAGTCACATATTTCCGTGCCGCACATCACATTTCGGTCGGCTGCGCCCCGGACAGGCGTTCTGGCACGATCGACCCAGCAAGCATTTCTGGGGCTCACACGGGGGATCACGTGATGCGGCGGAAATCCGGGATGCCTCGCCGAGGCATTCCGCTCCGCATTCGCACCCTCACTTCGCGCTGAACGGGAAGCGCCCTTCCGCCGACGGCGAAAGCGCCATTCCCCGCACCTCCCGACATCTTTCTCCATCGAATCCGCTTCATCCGTGGGGGTAAGATCGACATGCCGGTTCTCGGCTCACTCTTCCGCGCTTCCGAGGGCGCACCAGGAACAGCGGAACACTTCCTCGACTTCGCCCGTACCGCCGGGGCGGAGGACTTCCCGTGCGTGTTCGCCCCGCAGGCGTTCCGCAGGGACGAATTGCTCTTCGGCCACGGCGACGTCCGCGGCCCGCACGCGGTCGTCCACCTGATGGATCTCGCCGTCGACGCCATCGCGGCGAACCCGGACCAGGTGGTGGTCCTGTGGCTCGACGGCATCGAATCGGACTCGTTGGACGAGGACTGCGCGACCGCGCGGGAACTGCTGCTGACCCTGCTCCGGGCGGGCGGCGCGTGGCCGTCCGACGCGCCCACCGATCCGGAGGATCCGGACTGGAACTTCTGGTATCGCGGTATCGACTTCTTCATCAACATCAGCACCCGGCACCACGTTCGCCGGCGCAGCAGGAACCTCGGAAAGTGCTTCACCTTGGTGGTGCAATCCCGGGCCAGCTTCGACCGGCTGCCGCGACGCGCCGCGGCGGCGCGAACCACCATCCGGGAGCGGCTGGTCGAATATGATGGCGTTCCGCCTTCTCCCCACCTCGGTACTCACGGAGAGGCTCCGGAACTGCCGCAATTCTTCCTGGGCGACACCAATACCTGCCCCTACCTCCCGATGACCGGCGAAGACCTCGACAACGAGCAGGAGCGGAACGAGCCGACATGACCGCGAAAATTCGGGAACGGCCGGATGCCGATCGCCGCGGCGTGAGCAGAGCACTGGGGCTGGTGGTCATCGGTTCGGTGGGGATCCAGACCTCCTCGGCCGTGGCGTCCGGCCTGTTCGACCCGATCGGCCCCATGGCGGTGAGCTCGCTGCGCATGAGCATCGCCGCGGTCCTGCTCTGCCTCGTGTTCCGCCCGCGGCTCCGCGGCCGGAGCAGGAGCGAGTGGGCGGGCGTCCTCGGGTACGGCATCGCGATGGCGGCGATGAACATCTGCCTCTACTCCGCGATCGACCGGATTCCGCTCGGCATCGCGGTCACCCTCGAGTTCCTCGGCCCGTGCGCGGTGGCGCTGTTCACCTCCCGGCGCGTCCGGGAAGGGCTGTGCGCGCTGGCCGCGCTGGCGGGCGTCGTCCTGATCTCCGGCCCTGGCGGGTACTTCAACGCCGCGGGCTTCGCGTTCGGGCTGGGTGCCGCGTTCTTCTTCGCCCTCTACACGCTGGCGGCGGAGCGGGTCGGCAAGTCCGACGAGGGCCTCTCCGGGCTCGCCTTGTCGACGGTCGTCGCCGCGGTCGTGTCGCTGCCCTTCGGGGTGGGCGCCGCGGCTTCGGTCACCGGGCACCAGTGGCTGGTGCTCGCGATCTCGGCGGTGATCGGAGTGGCCATTCCCTACGCCGTCGACACCGTGGCCGCGCGGGTGTCCTCGGCCCGCGTGATCGGAACCCTGTTCAGCATGGACCCGGTCGTGGGCTCGTTGATCGGCCTCCTGCTGCTGCACCAGGCGATCGGCACCGCGGCCCTGCTCGGCATCGCGCTCGTCGTGGTGTCCGGTGCTTCGATCGTCTGGATGTCGGAACCCGCGGAACCGGACGCGGCGGCCGCCGCGGGCTGACGGCGCCGAGCCTCCTCGGCGGCACGTTCACGGCGATTCCGCCCTCGCGCCGACCTGTCGTGGAGCTACCGGTCGCGGGTGCCGCGGTGGAGTTCCTCGACGAACTGGACCGCGGGAGCGGTGGGGTTCTCCGCGGTGGCGACGGCGATGCTGCGGGTCAGCGTCGGGGTGCACGGCACGTGCCGCACCCCGGACGGGCAGGGCGTCCGCGCGATGCGCGGGATGAGCGCGACGGCGAGTCCCGCGGCGACGGCGGACAGCTGCGTCGCGTAGTCGGTCGCGCAGTAGGGCACGTCGGCGTCGAGGGAGTGGGCGCGCAGCGTCTGCACCAGCGCTTCGTGCGCTTCGGTGCCCGGTGGCGAGCTGGCCCACCGCTGCCCGCGCAGTTCGCCGAGGTGCACGGTGGGCCGCTGCGCCAGCGGGTGGCCGTCCGGCACGGCGAGCTGGACGTCCTCGGCGAGCAGTTCGGTGAGCGCGACGCCGGGCGGCATCCGGGCGGGCAGGCTCGTCCAGCTCTCCAGCACCACGGCGTCCAACCGACCGGCCCGCAGCGCGGGGATCAGTTCGATGACCTCGCCGTCGCGCACGCTCGGGCTCACCCGCGGGTGCTGTTCGGTGAGCGCGCGCAGCGCGTCGTGCACGAAGGAGCGCAGCGCGCTGGGCACGGCACCGATGCGCAGCGGCCCGATGAGCTGCTCGTGGAAGTCGGCGAGGTCGCGCTCCACGTCCTGGACCGCGGTCGAGACGGTGCGCGCGGCGGCGGCGAGCACGTGCCCGGCGGCGGTGAGCCGGATGCCGCGCCCGTCCGGCTCCACCAGCCTGCAGTCGATCTCCCGCTCCAGCTTGCGCACGTGCTGCGACACCGCGGGCCGCGTGAGGTGCAGCGCTTCCGCGGCGGCGGTGATCGACACGTGTTCGGCGACCGCGGCGAACACCCGCAGCCGTTCCCAGCTCATCACGTCAGCGAGGCTAACGCGTCAGGGTAAGAACTGGTCAATGGTGTTTCTCGGTCGCGACTGCGACCGTGGAAGTCATGGTCCTCGATCGCATGGCGCCCTCCCCTGCCCGCACCCGCACCGCCCGGCCGGTCCCCGCACCGGTGCTGCTGGTCGTGGCGGGGGCGGGGTGCCTGTCCGGGTCGGCGCTGTTCGTGAAGCTCGCCGAGGTCGGGGCGGGCACCGCGGCGTTCCTGCGCTGCGCGATCGCGCTCGTGGCGCTGGTGCCGCTGGCCGTGCGCGAGCACCGCGGGCACGGCCCGCTGGACCCCGCGTTGCAGCGCTGGGCGGTGGCCTCGGGCGTCCTGCTCGGGCTGGACTACGTGCTGTGGACGCAGAGCATCCTCGACGTGGGCGCGGGGATCGCGACCGTGCTGAACAACGTGCAGGTCATCGCGTTCCCGCTGCTGGCGCTGGTGTTCGGCGGCACGCCGATCGCGCGGCGCTTCCTGCTCGCCTGCCCGGTGCTGATCGCCGGGATCGCGCTGACCAGCGGCCTGCTCGCGCCGGGCGCGCAGTCGGCGCACCAGGGGCGCGGGGTGCTGCTGGGCGTGGCGTCCGGGGTCGCCTACGCCGGATACCTGCACCTCAACCGGCTCTCGGGGCATCGCAGCCCGCGGCACGTGGTGGCGCCGGTGTGCCTGGCGACGGCGGCCGCCGCGGTGGTGACGGGTGGCGTCGGCGCGGTCACCACCGGGATCTCGGTGGACCTGCCCGCGCCGTCCTGGCTGTGGCTCGTGCTGCTGGCGCTGGTGGGCCAGGTCGCCGCGTGGCTGCTGCTGGCGGCGGGCGGGCGCGGGCTCGCGCCGGGCACGTCGGCGTCGTTGCTGCTGCTGCAGCCGGTGCTGGCGGTCGGGCTGGGTGTGCTGGTGCTGCACGAGTCCCCGACCGCGGTGCAGCTGGCGGGCTGCGCGGTCGTGGTCGTCGCCGTGTGGTTCGCGAACCGGCCGGGTCGATCCACATAGGACTTCCGGCGGCGCACGGCCCGGACATCCGCTGCGGGCGACCGGACTCGTCGCACGACGGGTGGTGCTCGCGCGTCCCGGCCGGTGGACGGACGGCGGCAGGCACCGCGCTCGCACCGGAAGCGCAACGGCGCCTCGCCGGAATCCGATTCCGCTGCGGTGTCGGGGAATTCTTCCTGCGAACCTGTCGTTACCGGTTCGGATCAGCGCAGCGGCAACGAGAGGACGCCTGGGATGACGACGTGCCGGACCGAGAACCGCGAAGTCCAGCGGCCGCACGACACGACGATCCGGTACGCGGTCACCGGCCCTGCCGACGGACCCGTCCTGGTGCTGCTGCACGGCTGGGGCTGCGACCGCACCGACTTCGACGGGGTGATCGGCTTCCTCCCCGGGCACCACCGGGTCCTCGCGATCGATCTCGCCGAGCACGGCGAATCCCGATCCGCGCGGGAGACCTTCACGATCGCGGAGTTCGCCCGCGACGTCGCCGCCGTGCTCGCCGCCGAAGCGGTGGAGAGCTGCATCGTCGCCGGGCACTCGATGGGCGGCGCGGTGGCCGTCGAGACCGCCCGGCAGCTGCCCGACGTCGTCTCGCGCGTGATCGCGCTGGACGCGCTGCACTACCTGTCGCTGTTCCCCGCGCAGGACGAGCAGCGGATCGACGCGGTGGTGCGGGCGTTCGGCTCGGACTTCACCGCGGCCACGCGGGCGATGGTCGCGGGCGGGTCTCCCGAGGGCACCGATCCGGCGGTGCAGGACGGCTACGTCCGGCGGATGTCGGCCGTGCGCAGGCCCGCCGGCCTGCACGCGATCGAAGGCCTGGTGCGCTGGGACATGGATGCCGCGCTGCGCGAAGTCCGGCAGCCGATCACGGTGTTCGCGGTCCGCGAGATCCTCGCGCCGGAGGCCGTCGAGCGCTACGGCGACCGCCTCCGCATCGTGCCCGTCGACCTGGGCAGCCACCACTTCCACGTCGAATCACCGGAGGCCACGGCCGCCCTGCTCGCCGACGGGTGACCTGGCGGGGACGGGTGGTGCGGCAGGGACGGATGATCCGGCGGGACGTGCGACCGAGCGGGGACGGGTGACCCGGCGGGGCCGGGCGCTCGGCCTGCCGGACGCGTCCACCCTGCTCCGCCGGTCTCCACCCCGGCCCTGACGGCACGCCGCAGAGCGCGGAAGGCCTGGCGGTGCGGCCGACCTGGGCGGCGACGCGCTCCTGGCCGGATCCGGTGCGGCACTCCCGGCTGCGCGGTTCGGGAGCACCGGCGCGGAACCCGGGCCGCGGGACCGACGACGCGTCGACGCCGCGGCCGGAGATCCGTTCCGCTGCGGTCAGCGACGAAGGCCGGGCCCGGCCGCCCGCCCGTCGTCGCCCGATGACCCCGGCGCCAGCACGCCCTGCACGGCGTTCCCGACCAGTTCGACCAGGGTCTCCCGGTCCGCTCCGGTGAGCGCGGGCACGCCGACAATGCCGCGCCCCACCACGAGCCCGACCAGCATCGAGGACGCGATGCCCGCCCGGAGCTCCGCGTCGTCGATGGCGCGGGACGCGGTGGCCGCGACGATCAGCCGTTCCTGGAGGAATTCGCGCAGCTGCTCGTTGGCCCGGTCGTCGACGATGGCCGCCCGGAGCATGGCCATGAGCGGCTCCGAGCTGCGCGCGTCCTCCTCCCACACCGCCAGGAACGCCCGGACCACCCGTTCGCCGAGGCCGTCCTCGGTTCCCTCGAAGGCGGTGCTGAAGCGCTCCAGGGCGTCCGGCGGAACGGACATCACCGCCGCGAACAGCCCGCTCTTCGATCGGAAGAACTGCATCACCAGCGACGCGTCGACCCCGGCGTCGGCCGCCACCCGCCGGATCGTCGTCGCGGCGAAGCCGTCGGCCGCGAACCGGGCGCGGGCCGCGTCGAGGATCGCCTGCCGGGTCGTGTTCGCCCCCGGCCGACGTCCGCGGCGCGCCGTGGTGGCGGGATTCGGGTGCTCGGTCATGTCGGCAAGGTACCTCCCGAATCCTGATATCAACATGTGTTGAGTTCTTGGCCGGGCGAACCTACGCTCGCGGCAGTGCCGGAACCCGCCCCGCGGACGACGAGACGTGAGGAGCCCACCATGAGCGACGATCCGAAGATCTTCATGCCGTCGCACCCCCTGCCGGGTGACAGGAGCGGCGTCCTCAGCGACTTCGACCCCGGCACCCGCACCCTGCCCGCCGGTTTCCGGATCGCGCCGCCCTTCCGCCCGCTGCCGGTCGACGTCGTGCTGGAGAAGGACGTCGCGGTCGTGTTGCGCGACGGCGTGACGATCTACGTCGACGTGCTCCGCCCCGCGGGCGCGGAACCGGTGCCGGTGATCGTGGCATGGAGCCCGTACGGCAAGGGCCAGGGCACCTCCGCCAGCGTGCAGGGCGTGTTCGGCATGGTCGGGCTGGACGACGGGATCGTGTCCGGCCTGGAGAAGTTCGAAGGCCCCGACCCGGCGTACTGGTGCGCGCAGGGCTACGCGATCTGCAACCCGGACATCCGGGGCGTCGTCGACGGCGAAGGGGACAGCGTCCTGTGGGACCGCCAGGAGGGCAGGGACTGCTACGACCTGATCGAGTGGCTGGCCGTCCAGGAGTGGTGCACCGGCAAGGTCGGGATGAGCGGCACCTCGTACCTCGCGGTGTCGCAGTGGTTCACCGCGGCCGAGCGGCCTCCGCACCTGGCGGCGATCAACCCGTGGGAAGGCGTGAGCGACGTCTACCGCGATCTGGTGCTGCGCGGCGGCATGCCCGACACCGGATTCGCCCGGCAGCTGCGGGACAACAGCTTCTTCGGCCGGAACCGGAAGGAGGACGTCCTCGCCGAGGCCGAGCACCACCCGCTCGTGGACGAGCTGTGGGAGGACAAGATCCCGCGCTTCGACCGGATCACCACGCCGGCCTACGTCGTGGCGAGCTACTCGAACACGCTGCACACCGCGGGCACGTTCCGGGCCTGGCGCCGGATGGCCTCGGACGACAAGTGGCTGCGCATCCACAACTCCCAGGAATGGCCCGACTACTACGACGAGGACAACCGGGAGGACCTGCGCCGGTTCTTCGACCACTTCCTCAAAGGCGCGGACAACGGGTGGGAGCGGACGCCGCGCGTGCGCTACTCCGTGCTCGACCTCGAAGGCGGGGACCAGGTGAACCTCCCCGCGGAGCAGTTCCCGCCGGCGGACGTGGTGTCCACGAAGTACTACCTCGACGGCCGCACGCGCGCGCTGTCCACGGCGGCGCCGGCAACCGAGTCCGCGGTGGAGTACGACGCGGAGTCGAACCCCGGATCGGTCTCCTTCCTGGTCCGCTTCGACGCGGAGACCACGCTGGTCGGCTACCCCAAGGCGCGGCTGCGGGTCGAGGCGAAGAGCTCGGACGACATGGACCTGTTCGTGCTCGTCCAGAAGCTCGACGCCCAGGGCACGCCGCTGCAGAACTTCACGGTGCCTAACCAGGGCGCGCAGGTGCACGACGTCACCGAGCACGGCGCCTCGATCCTGCGGTACAAGGGATCCGACGGGCGCCTGCGCGTGTCGATGCGCCACCTCGACGAGGCGCTGTCGACCGACGCGGTGCCCGCGCACAGCTTCGACCGCGTCGAGAAGCTCTCCCCCGGCGAGGCCGTCGACGTCGAGATCGACCTGCTCCCGATCGGCCTCGCGTTCCACCCCGGCGAGCAGCTCCGCTTCATCATCAGCGGCCGCAACCTGCTGGGGACGATGATGCCCGGCATCCGCGAGTACGTCCCCGCCAACACCGGACGGCACGTCGTGCACACCGGCGGCGAACACGCCTCCTACCTGCAACTGCCCGTCCAGGCGCGGTAGCACCCGGGACCCCGCACGACGGCACCCGGCGCGCCGGTGCGGGCACCGCGAAGACCGAGACCGCCGGGGTCGTCCTGCCCACCGGTCCGAGAGGACGCCGCATGAGCACGACCACCAGCACCGGCGTCCGGCTGCTCCGATCGACCGACCCGTCGGGCACCTGACGGCGGCCCGCACGCCCGCCGGGGTCCGGGTGGCCGGACGGAAGGTCGTCTGACACCACCACGACGCGATCGGCCCGCGCACCGGAGCCCCACCGACCGAGCCCGAGACCCGCGGCCGCCGTGCCGCAGCACCGGAAGGAACAGCCGCATGGCACGAGTCCACATCGGACAGGGAGTCCTCGCGGGTTCCGAGCACGACGGCATCTTCCGATTCCTCGGCATCCCCTACGCCGCGCCTCCGGTCGGCGAGCTGCGGTGGGCACCACCGACGCCGCCCGAGCCCTGGAGCGGCGTCCGCGACGCCACGGCCTTCGGCCCGCCCGCCGTGCAGATCGCCGACACCGGAATCGACTTCGGGGCCCCGCAGAGCGAGGACTGCCTGCACCTCAACGTCTGGACCTCCAGCCTGGACCCGGCGGCCCACCAGCCGGTCATGGTCTGGATCCACGGCGGCGGTTTCCTCGGCGGTTCCTCGTCCATGCCGGAGTACTCCGGTGCCGACTTGGCGCGCCGCGGCGTCACCGTCGTGTCGTTCAACTACCGGCTCGGCGGGTTCGGCTTCCTCAGCCACCCCGATCTCGGCGCCAACGCCGCCGTGCTCGACTGGGTCGCCGCGCTGGACTGGGTCGCGGCCGACATCAGCGCCTTCGGCGGCGATCCGGGCAACGTGACGGTCTTCGGCCAGTCCGCCGGTGCCGCCGCGGCCCGAACGCTGCTGTCGACCCCGGCGGCCCGCGGCCTGTTCCACCGGGCCATCGTGCAGAGCGCCGGTTTCGAGGACTACGCGGTACCCCCGTCGCCCTCCTACGACCGGATCACCGAGGCGAGCGAGCAGCTGTTCGACCGGTTGGGCACCCGGGACGTCGGCGAGCTGCGCAGCCTGCCCGCGCAGCAGGTGCGCGAGGCGTCGTTCGCGCTGGCCGGAACGCCGCCTGCCGGGCAGCTGCACACGCCCGCCGACCTCGTCTGGTACCCCACGGCCGACGGCTCGGTCGTCCCGGACGACCGCCCCTGCGACGTGCCCGTCCTGTTCGGGTGGACGCGGCACGAAGCGCGGTTCTTCCACCGGCCCGCGGGTCAGTACGCCCGCCCCGATCTCGACCCGGCCGAGATCTACACCCCGGAGACGCTCGGCACCATGGCCCGCGCTCTGGCCGGTTCCCGCGCGGACGAGGTCCTGGCCCGCTTCGCCGCGAACGGACGTGCGCCCTACGACGCGCTCGCCGAGCTCACCACCGCCGCCATCTGGGCGGAACCGGCGTGGGAGACCTACCGGCGCTTCGCGGGGCTCGGCCGCGAGGCGTACGCGTACCACTTCACCCGCGTCGCGCCGGGCGCCCGCCGCTCGGGGCTGCTCGCCGCGCACATGGCCGAGCTCCCCTACCTCTTCGGTCTGCCGACCGGTGGAACCGAGTACGACGAGGTCGACGTCGACGTGTCCGACACCGTGCAGCACGCCTGGACCGAGTTCGCCCGCACCGGCGTCCCGCGGCACCGGGACGGCACGGCGTGGCCGAGCTGCGACGCGGCGGCGCCCCGCCACACCGTCATCGGCGACGAAGCGCGCAGCGCACCGGTCGACATCGGCCCGATCGCCGCGGAGATCAACTCGGTGCGGCCGAATCGCGCTCGGTAGGCACCGGGTCCGGAGCCTGCCGATCTCCCGTCCTGGTCGGCGGATCCGCCCGACGGCGGCCCGACGGGACGATCAACGACGTGCTGTTCGAGGTCATCGGCGAGGCCCTGGTCATCGGCACAGATCCTCCCCACCGATCACCGCAGCACCGTGCGCCCCGTGCGGGGGACGACCACACTACGATCTCGTGCCCGCGGCGCCGGACCACCGGTTTCCGACGGCGCACCCGGGCACGTCCTGACGCACCGAGAAGGAGCACTCCGCATGTCCTCCCCCTTGTTCCGCAACGACGCCGAGCGTCCCGCCGAGTTCGGCCGGATCTACCCGCTGGACCCGGAGTGGCTCGCGAAGGCCCCCGCGGAGGAGGTGCTGTTCCCCGAACTGCCGATCGTCGACCCGCACCACCACCTGTGGGACCTGCCCGGATACCGCTACCTGCTCGACGAGTTCACCGCGGACACCTCGTCCGGGCACCACGTCGTCGGCACCGTCTTCGCCGAATGCCTCGCCGGTTACCACCCGGACGGCCCGGAGTCGCTGCGCCCGGTCGGTGAGACCGAGTTCGCCACCGCCCTGGCCGACGAAGCGGCGTCCGACGACGCCCGACCCGATGTGGCGGCCGGCGTCATCGGCTTCGCCGACCTCCGGCTCGGCGAAGCCGTCGAGGAAGTCCTGCAGGAGCACGTGCGGGCGGGGCGCGGGCGGTTCAAGGGCATCCGGTTCGCGACGAGCTGGGACGACGACCCGGTCATCGAGAACAGCCACACCGGCAGCGCCCCGCACCTGCTCGCGGATCCGGTGGTGCGCAAGGGAATGGCGAAGCTGCGCGACCTCGGACTCAGCCTCGACACCTGGGTCTTCTTCCCCCAGCTCGACGACGTGGCCGCGGCGGCGGATGCGGTGCCCGACCTGTCCTTCGTCCTCGACCACTGCGGCGGTCCCCTCGGGTACGGGCGCTACGCCGGGCGCACCGACGAGGACTTCGCCACCTGGCGCCGCGGGGTGCGCGCGGTCGCCGAACGCCCCAACACCACCTGCAAGCTCGGTGGTCTCGTCGCCCGCCTCGCCGCGTTCGACTACCGCACCGCCGAACGGCCCCCGTCCTCGGTCGAACTCGCCGAGCTCTGGCGCCCGTGGATCGAAACCTGCATCGACGCGTTCGGCCCCGACCGGTGCATGTTCGAGAGCAACTACCCCGTGGACGCGGTCGGCGTCCCCTACCGGACGCTGTGGAACACCTTCAAGCGCATCACCGAGCCGATGACGGACTCCGAGCGCACCGACCTCTTCGCGGGCACCGCCCGCCGCGTGTACGACCTCTGAGCACCGGGGCGGGACGCGCCCGGCGGTCCCGCCCGTCCCCGTTCACCGAGCCGGAGCGAGCGCAGGCGCCGGAGGCCTCCCCGCACCCCGACGCGCGGAAGGGGACGTGCGGAAGGGGACGTGCGGGAGGGGACGTGCGGGAGGGGACGTGCGGGAGGGGACGTGCGGGAAACCGCTCCGGTGAACGGGATCGAACCAAGTCCACAGTGGAGGATCGATCGACATCGGCGGCGGCTCGCCGGGCAGGCCGATGGATGGCTTGCCCGGAGCGCTCCCGCCGGTGGGGTGGCCGTACCGCCGTCCCCCGACCTAGTCGGACCCCGGCTTCCCCTCCTGGTCCCGCGGCCCCCGGCCGGTCGGCATCGATCGCTCGGCAGCGATCACGGGACGCCGGTCACCACCCCGCTACTCGATGCCGAAGTCGTGGGTGACGTCCACGCCGCCGTTGCCGAACGAGCCCCCGACGGCCCACGGCGTGGTGTGGGCGTGGCCCTGCCCGTCGAGCTGGAGCGAGTACTTGCCCTTGGCGGTGATGCCGTCGAACCGGTAGTGCCCGTTCTCGTCGGTGACCACGGTCCCGCCCTCAGGGAAGCTGACCGCACCGAAGTTCACCTCGAACCCGGCGGCGCCGGCTTCCCCCTCCTGCTGCACGCCGTCACCGTTGGCGTCGAAGAACACGGTCCCGGACAGCGAGCTGGTCGGTTCCTCGGCATAGGCGGGAACGCCGACGGCCGCCAGCAACAGCGGTGCCGCGATGGCACCGGCCACAACACTTCGCACAACGTCCTCCTGCACGAGGGACGGCGACGCACGCCGTCGTTCTCATGGCCGCGCACCGCGACCGGATGTCACTCCTAGGACGTCCCCGCCGCCGAGCGGTTGCCCGCGATCACGATCTTCGTGCCGCGGTCGCGTGGCCCGGGTCGGGCGTCGCGGGTCGCGGCGACGGCACGGGTCGCGGCTCGCGCGTGACCGCGGAGACCGCCCGCGATGATTCCGCCGGGTCGAGTGCGGTGCGGTCCTCGACCGGCCACCCGAGAAGGTCGAGGCGGGCGCAGTCGCACCGGAGGCGAACACGCACGTGACCGGCGTGCCGTCACCTGCGCAACGCGACTCGGGCGATCACCGGCTCGCCGCCTGTTCGACCAGGGCGACGGCCGCGCGCGGGTCGTCGACTTCGACCACCAGGCGGGCGAAGCGCTCGTCGTCGGTCAATTCCACGACCACGGCCTGCTGCGCGTCGCGCACGGCCCAGAAGACCTTCTCGCCGTTCTGGTGGAAGGTGCCCGCCGTGATCAGCCCCGGCACGTGCGTGCCCGGCGCCCGAATTCCCTTGGGCTCACCCAGAATGCCCGGGTCCATCGTGGCGCCCCGCACGTGTGCCAGTGGAATGGTCAGCTTGCTCTTGTGCGCCCACAGCTTGTCCAGTCCTGTCATCTCCACGACCAGGTCCTGGCCCTGCACGCTGATTACCGCCACGTCAGATCTCCTTCGCTATGACCGGTCGCCGGCGCAGCCAACGCCCCAGCAGCGCCTCGGTGGCACGTGGATCACCCGTCGCCTCGTCCAGCTCCGCGAAGATCGACGACACCAGGTCGGCGACCTCAGGATCGTCGGGCGCCCGATCGACCGCGGCCACCAGCAGCAGGTCCCACTCCGGCACGTGATCGGGCCGAGCCGCCCGGCCCAGGTGGGGGCGGACCTCGTGCTCGACGTGGTGGCGCAACGCGGCCAGGTACAGGCCGCGCTTGCTGCCGAACACGCCGTAGAGGCTGTTGCGGTGCACGCCGAGCCCGGTGACCAGATCATCGACGGAGACTCCGTCGTAGGCGCGGCGAGCGAACAGATCCGCCGCCGCCGCCACGACCTCGTCCACGTCGAAAGACCGCCGCCGTCCCATGCAGCGACCGTAGCTTTTTTGGGAACGTTCAGTCAAGAACGATCGGTCATGAAAATCGGGCACGCCGACCCGGCCCCGGATCAGCTCGATGCCGTGGTCGTCGAGCGGAGCCGCCCCTCCAGCTCCGCGTTGCGCAGCCCGAGGACCTGGAACCCACCCACCGAGCAGCACTTCGAGGCCACAAAGGACACGCGAGGGAGGCAACAGGAGCGCGCCCGGGAGCGGCAGCCCCCACGTTGAACTCAAGGGCGAGAACGGGCAGCGGATCGACCCGCAAGGCAATCCCGCGACCAGGAAGATCCTCGGCAACCCCACACCGATCGAATGGGGATGGTGATCATGGACCATTCAGAGACCCCCGGGCTGGCCCCGTATTACCTCGAAGGCAGCTTCGCCCTCGCAATCGAGGAGAACGAGCGGTCCTCGACCTTCAACCTCGAAGTAGTGACACCCCGACCACACGCAGCCGACACCAGGCGAGCAGTACCGCTACGCCAACGGACAGCTCGTCTTCGAGCACATCTCGGGCATCGACCGGCTCAGCCGGAACTTCCGAGCCAACACCGACGCATCAGGGGAAGACGACCTGGGCGACATCGACCTCCTCAAGCAAGCAGGCGACACCTGGCGGCCAGGGGAAGACCGGGGAGAAGTACTCGCCACCACAGACGCCACACCATCGATACCCCTGCGACGGTAGACATGTGCGATCGAACCTAGCGATCAGCTCATTTCCCTTATCGAGCCCGCAGCTTTTCCAGCCGGCATTCGCCAAGTTGCGGGACCGTCGCTGACGCGAGCCCGCATCCCCCGCCGGGGACCGCACTCCATCGAGGCAAAAGACCGCCACCGCCGCGCCCGCCGACATCCGGAACCTGCGGCTTCTTCCAGGGACGGCCCTTCATCGAGGCGTCGCTCGCCCCGACGGCGACCATCGCTGCCAGGCGGGGTGCACCTGCGCCCCCCGGGGACCGCCCCGCACGAGACCCCGCGTGAGTCATCGCCAAGAATCCCGACGATGGCGCGCAGGGAAAACCAGCCCGCCCCCGATCAGCCAGCTCAGCTGGAAACCGACCTGCGATGACGCGACCAACACGGCCCGGACACAATCGCGCAAAACGAATCCTCCCGAAATCCTCCCATCAGCACCCCGGGCAGCACTTCCAGACCACAAAGGACAGACGAACAAGACCGATACCGGTCAAGCAAAAAGCCCACTGACCTGGACATTCGATCCAAATCAGCGGGCTTCCCTCACGGTGGGCGCAGTTGGGTTCGAACCAACGACCCCTTGCTTGTAAGGCATCAGTGCCCCAGCGGTGTGCCTGACCAGGAACTTCCTGGTCGACGGCGAGCGTGGGGCCCACAGTTAAGGGGTCGCAGAACGATCTTGCTCAACGTCTCGGAAACCTCACCCGAAAAGACCAGCCGCGAGGCGCACGACCCCGTGCATCTCACCGCCGCCAGTGGCTGTCGCGATAGACGCTTGCCCAGGCGACCCCGACGTGGGCCGATGCCTAACGAAATCCCCTCTAGCAACCGCCGCCTGCACGTGGATCCAGCGGTCTTCGACCTCGCTCTCCGGGTAGCCTTCATCCGCTATGAAGTATCCGAATCTCGGTGAGCAGCCTGAGCCCGACCTCGTCCTGATCGCCCGCGATGTGCGGGCACGGCGGAGGGACCCTGGCGAGTTCGACGCGGCGTTCGCGGGGGCGACGTTGTACGTCCACCGCACGCAGGATCGGATAGGCGTGGTGGCCGCGGAGTTACCGGGCAAAGGGCACTGGGTTCTCGCTTTCTCGTCGTTGGCTCGGCTGGCACGCCATTCCGGCGACGTGCCCTGGCTGTCGACTACCGGCACCGACCTGCTTGATCAGCTACCGCACGGTCTCGGCGTGCTCGTGGATGTCGACGACCCACACGGGCTTCCGCTGCTCCCCCAGCCACACGGCGGTGGCGCACGGTTCGGTGGCGCCACCCTTCCTCCGAAACCCGCCGATATGCCGGAACGGCCTCCCGGAACACATCCCGTCTGGTAACAAGATCGGCGGCGTGACCTCATGGAAGGGGATGCGGTGACCCAGGGCTTCGACGTGGACCTGCAAGTGCTGGACAGTGCAGGCGAAGCGGTCGCGCAGACGATGCACGACATGCAGTCCTGCGAGGTCGACGACATCTGCGGGGACGAACAGCAATACGGGCACGCAGGTCTGCACGACGCTTTCGAGCACTTCTGCGGCAGGTGGCAGCACGGCGTCGAGGTCCTGATCGAGGACGGCGGCGCTATCACGCGAGTCCTCAACAAGGTCGTCGACACCTACGTCGAAGCCGACGCGTCCAGCGAGGAATCGATGCGCGCCGTCGGCTGGGGCGAAGACCCAGCAACCGAGGTCGCAGATGGCTGAACTCGGCGAAACGTCCGACCCGAAGCAGCTCATCCCAGGCAATCCCGACGCTATCGACGACAACGTCATCGCGATCCGCGGACGCGGTCAGACCATGGAGCAAGGCGCCGACAGCCTGAAGAAGATCGACACCGAGGCATGGACCGGTACAGCGGGCAACACGTTCCGCGACCAGTTCAGTTACGAGCCGACCCGATGGCTGCACGCAGCCGATTCGTTCACGGCCACGGCGACTGCCCTCGAGGAATACGCGGCAGTACTCCGATGGGCCCAGGCTCAGGCGACCGAGGCGATCGCAGTCTGGCAAGAAGGAGAAGCGGCAACGCACGAGGCGAAGGCAGCCCACGAGGCATCGGTCGCGGAGGCTGATCGCCAGAACCGAGCCAACGCAGAATCAGGCGCACCCGGCCGCGTTGACCCAGGACCGTTCTCCGACCCCGGCGAGGCCAAACGACAGGCAGCTCGTGACATTCTCTCTCGCGCACGGGAGCAGCTCGGATCAACCGGAGATCGCAGCGCTGCCAGCATCCGCGCAGAGGGCGACCTCGCGCCGGAGCAGTCGGGCTGGGATGCCTTCCTGGACGGCACCGGCGCGGCACTCGGCTTCGTCGGCGACGTCGGCCTCGGCCTATGGGACGGTCTGAGCGGCACCGCGGGCTACCTGTGGGAACTGAGCCCTACCCATCTGATCGATGATCCCGACCACTACGCCGATCTTTGGGCCGGGGTGACCTCCGCGTGCTCGTTCGCGGTCGACCACCCGATCGAGTTCGGCAAGCAAATGATCAACTACGATCAGTGGAAGACAGAACCTGGCCGCGCACTGGGGAACACCGCGTTCGGCTTCATCCCTGTCGCCGGGGCACTGTCGAAAGTCCGCAAGTTCAAGAGGCTCGACGACCTCGGCCACAAAGACAAAGACCACCCCAGCGTCAAAGCGAACATCAACGAATACTTCACCGACGGGGCGAAACCGAACGCCAGCGAACTCGAGAAATACGCCGAAGCCCAGGGATGGGCCAAGACTCAAACCGAGAACGGGCCACCGAAGTACGTCGACGAGAACGGCGTATCCCGCATGACGATCAAGGAAGGCAGCGGACGCGCCCCCGGGAGCGGCAGCCCCCATGTCGAGCTCAAGGATGAGAACGGGCAACGGATCGACCCACACGGCAACCCCGTGACCAGGAAGAGCCTCGGCAACCACACACCAATCGAATGGGACTGGTGACCATGGACTACTCAGAGATCCCGGGCCTAGCCCCGTACTACCTCGAAGACAGCTTCGTCCTGGCGATCGACGAGAACGAGCAATCCCTGACGTTCAACCTCGAACTCGTGCTGACCGAGGAGCACCCCGACTACAGCCCTCCGAAACCAGGCGAGCAGTACTGCTACGCAAACGGGTTGCTCGTCTTCGACCGCCTGTCAGACGCCGACTGGATCAGCCGGCACTTCCGCGCCAACACCGACGCAGCGGGAGAAGAAGACCTAGGCAACATCGACTTCCTCAAGAAGGAAGGCGACACCTGGCGACTCGGTGGCGACTGGGGAGAGGTACTCGTCATCACAAACTCCACGCCATTCATAACCCTGCGAGGGTAGGAATGCACGATCACATCTAGCGATCAGCCCACCTCTCTTTTTCAATCCGCGATTGTTTCAGCCAGTATTCGCTACGCTGCGGATGCGTCACGAGCCACATCCAGCCATCCGGGTCAGGGTTTCGTGGCGCCCAGCTCAGGGAAGGGCAGGTCTTCTGCCGATTAACATGGCGTGGCCGCAAACAGTGAGGGATGGCGATTGGTTGCGTAGAAAGATCGGGTTCGCATCGAGTTAAGCACCGGAAGATCCTGTCAAAACATGTCCGCCATTCCTCATGTCCGACACCTTGAATGCGGAGAGCAGCCCCGCTGATCGTTTCTGCTGGTCGTATCCCGAGCTACCGGGGTCGCCCCTCGGGAATGATCGTTCTTTTTGGAGTCATTCCAGCGTGTTGCCCGAGTGGTTGGTGGCCTCGGCGCGGATGAGTGCCCACATTCGCGCAGCGGAGATGAGGTCGGCATCGACGGTTTCGGTGAAGCCTCCTTGTGGCATGTATTCGGCGGTCAGGTACGGCCCGATGCCAGCGTGCCGCAGTAGCGTGAGCACACCTTGTTCGATGCGCCAGGCTTGTTCACCAGTGGCGCAAGGAAGCCGGAACACCAGGTGCCACCCGTGGCGTTGGTGTTGGCGGATCCGCTCGGCGCCGACGACGGTGACGCCGATTTTCACCGCGGCGAGCCGGTCATGCTGCAACACGTACACCGCTCCTGGTGCGGTGCGGTCGAACCCGGTCGCTGGTGGGCGGCACACATGACAACCACGTCCACTTTTGACCTTTGCGTAGGTCAGCGACACCAGGATCGTCTTGCAGCGTTCGCACCGGCACCGCCATGGTTCCGTAGCGGTGGAATAGTTCTCGAGCGGTTCGAGCTCGGCGGCGCGCATCACGTCGGCGGCCACGTCGTGCTCCAGGCGCCGCTGTTTGCCTCGTTCGCGGGCGGCGCAATAGCGGCAGCCGTGCCCGTCCCGGGCTGAGCCGTAGGTAGGAGTTACGTGTGCGCTGCATTTCCGGCAGCGGCTAGGCCACGGCGTGTCGGCGTTGCCGGGGTAGTCCTCGAGCGGCTCGAGCCCGACGGTGCGCAGCACCTCGGCCGCGGCGTCTGCGTCCATGCGCAGCGCATCACCGCGGCGCCGTTCCCAGCAGTGCCGGCAGCCGTGCCCGTCGCGAACGCTGTCGTACAGCGGCGCGGAGTGCTTAGCGCAGGTGGCACACCGGCATGGCCAGGGCTGAGACGCACCGGGGAAGTCCTCGAGCGGCACAAAGCCGGCGGCACGCATGAGTTCGACTGCCTCGGCCGGGTCAACCTTCTTGCCGGCGCAATAGGCACAGCCGCCTTGGCCGCGCTGGACGCTGTGGTGGGACGGGGTGACTTCTCGGTCGCAGGTGGTGCAGCGGCACCGCCACGGCACGGCCGAGCCCGGGTAGTCCACGAGTGGTTCCAGACCAGCCTTGCGCATGGCCGCCACAGCCTCATCCGGTGACAGGCGCAGCGCAGCGGCGACCTTGCGGTACCGGCAGCCGGGACAGCCCCGGCCGGCGCGAATGTCGCTGTAGACCGGGGTGACCGTGGCGGAACAGTCCGGACACCAGCACTGCCACGGTTGTGCCGCACCGGGGTAGTCCTCGAGCGGCTCGAAACCAGCGGCACGCATCACCGCTGCGGCTTGGTCTGGGTCGAGCCGACGTGCTTCGGCCACACTTCGTCGCGAGCAGTACTTGCAGGCCCTCCCGCTGGCCCGGACCCACCGGTAAGTAGGAGCGACAATCGCGCCGCAGGTACGGCACTGCCCCGACCACGGATGCTTGTGCCCAGGGTAGTCGCCGAACGGATCTACACCGGCTGCACGGAACAGCTCGGCGGCCTCGGCCGGGTCGACCTTCTTGCCAGTGCAGTAGGCGCAGCCGCTGCCGCCTTTACGGACGCTGTGATACCGCGGGTGTACTTCACGTTGACACAGCAGGCAGCGACACCTCCAAGGAACATCGGCGCCGGGGTAGTCCTCGAGCGGTTCCACACCTGCGGTGCGCATGACCTCAGCGGCGGCGTCGGCGTCCAGGCGGGTGGCCTGCCCGCGCCGGTGGCCGTAACAGGCCCTGCATCGGTGGCCTGACTTGACGTTGGTGTAGGTCGGGGTGGAGATCGCGCCGCACTCTAGGCACCGGCATCGCCACGGAGCGTCGGTGCTCGTGTAGTCCTCGAGCGGTTCGTATCCAGCTTCACGCATCACGCCCACGGCGTGTTCGGGGACGATCCGTTGGGATTGACTGGCTCGGCGCCGGCCGCAATAGCGGCAACCCCCTTGGCCGGATTTGATGCTGTTGTAGCGCGGTTTCACGTGTTCGCCGCACTGCAAGCACAGGCACAGCCACGGCTTGCTCGCTCCGGGATAGTCCTCGAGCGGCTCCAGCTTCGCGGCGCGCATGACCGCGACGGCTTCCTCGGACGGCACACGACGTTTGCCCATAACCCACGATCTTGCATCATGGTCGCGTGTCCGGGGGCGGGACCGCAAGAGCAAGCAGCTACGCGTGATCACCCTTCGACATGCAATAAATGCTCGTCACAGCGTTATGGCGAGCACAGCAGGAACCGTCCGTACGACCGCTTGCAGCAGCCGGGCGCGGGAACGGCGGGCGCGGCGGACACGCTGAACCAGCTCATCGCGCTCAGGGCTAAGCTCTCGCCGGAAATCTCGACCCCGACATCTCGTACGCTGATTGAGCAGCGCAAGCTCGCCGCGGCGCGGGAACGCGCGAGCCAGCTCTCGCCTTCCCACCCGTTCGGGACAGCTGCCGGCTCGCTTCGGTCCACTTGTCAAAGCCACTGCTCTGAACGCCGCGCCTTACCTACCAAGGCAAAATCAAGGGCTCGCTGAACGCTGTGCGACAGGAAGAAGCTACGAACACACATCTCCCTTTACGCAGGTCACAGCACTAACTCCGGGTCAGCGCCACCGAGCCCTTGCTTGTTCTCGCACGTCGGCATCCCCGCCCAGCTCGCCTACGAGCCCGACCTTGCAGCTCTGGAGAGGATGAAGCATCGCCGCTGGTCACGGCACTAAGGTGGGCGCAGTTGGGTTCGAACCAACGACCCCTTGCTTGTAAGGCATCAGTGGCCCAGCGGTGTGCGTGACCAGGAACTTCCTGGTCGGCAGCGAGCGTATGGCCCACAGTCAAGGGGTCGCAGAACGATCTTGCCCAACGCACCGAAAACCTCACCCGAACAGACCAGCCCGCGCGGCACACCGACGCTGCTTTCCATTCCGTTACTTACATATCCGCTCACTATCCAACAGCTGAAGGCTCTACAGATCCCGAAGACGAGGAAGCGCCACTACGGCACACGATGATGAACGATTTGCTGGCTGTAGCACCACAGTCGCAGCAGCCAGTCCCGGAGGCACCGCACGGTGAGGCGCTGCGCCAGGACGTCACGTGCTTGGCACGTTGCCGCCTTCGTATCCGCCGCTGATCCTGCAGCTCGGTTGACCTATTTTGGGTGGACGTGAACGTCGTTGCCGGACCGGCCGGGGGAGGCCAGAAGCGGAGTCGGTCGGGAATGCGATCCGCTTGCTTGCCACATCGCCGAGAAGGATCCACAACAATGCGTGATCAATCTCCCGAGCATGAAGAAGATACTAGTATCTCCGAGCTAGGCGCGTGAGGGAATGATGACTCGGCAGTTCAGCCAACAATTGAGCACCTGTCCGGCTGCCGAGCCAACAGACGACTCCACAGATGCCGGAAGAGCCTCATGTGGTACCGAGAGCACGCAACGCGGCGGCGAGGTCTGCACTGTTCGAGGTCGTGATGACATAGCGGTGCCCGCCATCCACCGTGAACTCAATGGCAGAGCCCGAGTTCATGACGAATCCGCTCCGTCCACCCGTGAGCCTATAACCATAACCGCCGAACTCCCGCGGGCCAGTCTCAATTACGTGGATTCCAGAGATATTGTCAACGCGGAATCGTTTCCGGACAAATGGCACAAGGGTAACCGTCAGGTATTCATTGGTCAGCTCGACACGTACGTGGCATAGCAGTAGACAGGCAGGTAAACCGGTCGCGAGCACGGTCACGACAGTCGCGGGAAACACCTCGTGGCCACGCAGCACCCAGATCGTCACGGTCAAACTCAAACCAAGCGCCATGATCACTGCAAACAGAGTCAGAACACCAGCGGCAGGGCGAATTTTTTCTCGGTAATGCATACGGCCTCCATCGATCATACACTTGCTTCGCTTGACTCGACTGCTGGTTCCAATTTCTGCTTCTTGCAATCAGCGATCATTTCATTCGAGTTGCTTCTGCGACGTGAGTATAGATCCTGGACAGACGAACCGATCGGGACGAGCAGGAGCAGCAACGCTGCTGACATGACTACACAGAAGCTCCACAACCCCATCACTACGGCGATCGTCACGTGGAAGGCGACCCCCACTGGAAGGAGGATCGCGCGTAATCGACGCGAGGGGCGCAACACGCTAACCGCGAGAGAGAATTCCAACAGGAGCGGCCCCCAGGTGAGCACCGTGACGCCGATTGAGTTGTCAATGATTGGAGAAAGTGCCGGCTGGAGCCAGCCTGCTGGACCGAAGGTGGGACTGTTGATCCAGTAGTATAGAGCCGTCCCGTCAGTCCATTCCTGTACCGCAAGCTTTGCGATGCAGGCTTGAAAATAGATCGCGCACACTTGCAGCCGGGCCAGAAAGAGGACTGTCCCACCGATCAGAGCCCCCGCTCGATTCCCCCTACTTGACGTATTATTCATCGGCCGGGACCAGTGCCAAACTCTTGCGTCTGCCAGCCCAGCCGGTAACAGTAACAGACCAAGTATCAGTGCGACCTGGTCACCCCCGTCCGGAATGGAGATCCCGCTGTGAAAGCTGAAGCACAACCACGCAAGCGGGATACTGGTGATCCGGGGACGCCAGCCTGTCGCAATTAACAGAAGTGCGGCTGCCGCGACCAGCCTCCACAGATCAAGCTGCGTATGCGACACGAGGCAAAACAACCCAATATTAGCCACACCTTCACACTTCGGAAAAGATCCTAGCCCAGCGATGGGGTGGAACAATGTACTAGCCGGACTGGCTAGCAATGTCATCGCTACGCTCAGTGCAACGAGGGACCTCGCGGCACCAAATGCTGGTCCACATGGAGCTGGAATGAAGCAGTATGCACCTGAAACCTCACCACCATTGGAGCTCATCAGCACACCACTTCCGCGCGTAGAACCCGTTCCATACTCCAGCGATTTTTGGTCAAGTCACGATACGCCCACGGCACTGGTCTTCTGCCGACGAACATGGTGTGGCCGCAAACAGTGGGGGCTGGCGATTGGTTGCGCAGTAGAATCGGGTTCATATCGTTTTTAGCTAAGCAATGGGCGATCCGGTCGACACATGTCCGCCATTTTTTCTGTCCGACACCTTGAAGAAGGAGGGCAGTCTCGACTCCTTGCGCACGGGATGTTCGGTTGAGTCCAAAAAAATTCCATGGTTCACCATGAGGAGTGTTAAGTGCGTGCCGCCATGCATCAGGTCCAACCTTCGTGTATGCGGTGATATCTTCAGACCGGGGCGACTTTGTAAAAAAGGACCAGCCTTGCGGGAAGAATCGAACGGCACTCTTCGCTATGGCCTCTTCGCCGGGTATACTGAGCGCATTAGGCGGAAGCTGCGGATGCACAGTGTAGAAAACGAAAACAGTGGATATAACAACAGAAAGAAGTACCGAAAACCGTCGAACCCGCAGATATGGCTTTTCAATCCGCGTATTCTCAAGTTCCGTCGTCGAATCCGGATGGATTTTCATAATCGCTCGCTGATCACTGGGAACGGTTGATGTTGAGCTCCCGATGCCCGACAATGCCGGACACCGGGAGTCAGTCAGCTACACCGTCTTCAGCGCGGTCATAAGCTCTGCGAGCTGCTGCTCTTCAGCGAGGGTGCTCGTAGTTTGTGAGCTCGGCCAGAAATAGACTTGTCCGTACACCACAAAATGTCCAACTGCGGCAGCTTCTGCAACCGCGAGTCCGACTGCGGTGAACACACCAGCGGCGTGCACCACTGCCGCTCCAACGACGACGGTCACACCGCAGGTTGGGCGTGCATCGACAGAGTTTTCCTGTGGCGCGACGAATTCTGGGGCGGCACTGCGTACCAGTCTCTCAGCGTCAACAACTATCCGGCCAACCCGGACTGGATCTCCACTACGCGCTTCTTCAGAGAAGCGATTAAATAACTGCGGCTCCGCCTCAGTCATCTTATTTATTACCGAATCAATAACTTCAATCGATTCAGGCGTATTATTCTCTTCGATGTTCTCCGGGACGCCACGGAAAGAACTCAAATCACTAAGCCGAGATCCCACTTCGCCTTGAAGGAAAAATATTCCACGAAATAGCGCCTCGCCATCCTGCATGCTGACCATCGGATCATTTGATTCTCGCGCAAGCGCGGCCTGAACATGAATATAATCCGCATTGCTAGCGTTTACTACTGAAGTCGACCCGACACCGATCAACGCAGCGACCACAACTGCGGAAATTGCAATCGATACTGACCTGCTTCGCTTTTCGAATATCACTTGCGTCCCCCTGTGGCGACGCCCCTTCGGCGTCGCGTAATTTTATTTTACAAAATTGATTTCTATTATCCGCACGCACTTACGCCACCGGCCTAGAGGCACAGAACGAGCCCGAAGCCCCGATGTTCCCCTGCCCCCAACAGTCCCGGACTAGACCAATCTAGTCAGTCAATTTGGCCGCCACATTGATCCATTTAGAGTATTTTTATCCACCAAACAGTCCCGCTTCGCGAGGCGCGCACGGGGCGAACCTTTATATACGACCACGATGAGCTGGTTCAGCTTGTCCACCGAGCTCACCGTCCCTACACCCTGCTGCTACCAAGGTGACTTGCACACTTGGTGGGATCTGGCGTGGTCGGGAGCTTTGAGGCGATCAAAGAGCAGAGTCGGACGTTGGTGTCACCGAGGGCAAGCTCTGTGCCCTCAGGAGTGCCCGCCAGATCTATCGGCTGGGGCCGGGCATCCTTGCCAAAGCCGCTGGCCTGAACGCCGCACATTACCTACCAAGGCAAAATTAAGGGCTCGCTGAACGCTGTGCGACAAGAAGAAGCTACGAACATACATCTCTTTTAAGCAGGTCACAGCATTACCTTGGGACCGGCGCCAACGAGCCCTTGCTTGTTCTCGCATGTCAGCATCCTGCCGAGCTCACCTACGAGCCCGACCTTGTAGTTCCCTACAGGATCAAGCATCATCGCTGGTCAAAGGCCTAAAGTGGGCGCAGTTGGGTTCGAACCAACGACCCCTTGCTTGTAAGGCAAGTGCTCTTCCGCTGAGCTATGCGCCCCGGCGCGCGGCCGCCCGGAGGTCGGCCGCGCTTCGGCCGGATCACTGTACCGACCGGCCGTCGCCGGACCTCACGCGGCCAGTTCGGCCAGCGCCTTCTTCCAGACGTTCTGGTCGCGGGCCTCGCCGGGCTGGTTGACCTCGGCGAAGCGGACCTTGCCGTCCTTGTCGATGAGGAAGGTGCCGCGCAGCGCCATGCCCGCCGGCTCGTGGAACACGCCGTAGGCCTTGGCGACCTCGCCGTGCGGCCAGAAGTCGGACAGCAGCGGGAAGGTGTAGCCCTGCTGCTCCGACCACGCCTTCAGCGCGAACGGGGTGTCCACCGAGACGCCCAGCACCTGCACCTGGTCGTTCTGGAAGTCGGCCAGGTCGTCGCGGACCTGGCACAGCTCGCCCTGGCAGACCCCGCTGAACGCGAAGGGGTAGAACACCAGCAGCACGTTCTTGTCGCCCTTGAAGCCGGACAGGGAGACCTGCTCCTTGTTGTAGTCCGGCAGCGTGAAGTCCGGAGCGTCGGCGCCGACCTCGACCGTCATGCGCGCACCCTTCTGTTCGGCCTGTGCACGTACGCCGCCGAACCTACACCGATCACGCACACCTGGGCACCGGTGGCAGGTAGCCACCGGTGCCCAGGTGGTGGGTACGGCGATCCGTCCGGCGCTGGGCCGAACTCGTCAGCGCTTGGACTTGGCCTTGCGGTAAGCGAGCCTGGTACCCATCCAGGCTTCCCCCAGACTCGCGTTCGAGGTCTGGGCCAGGTTGGACGTGGACGCTGCCTCAGCGATGTCACTGGGTTCCACGTAGCCGTCACGACCGGTCTTCGGCGTCAGCACCCAGATCACCCCCTCGTCAGCGAGAGGCGTCATCACGTCGAGGAGCGTGTCCGTCAGGTCGCCGTCGTCGTCCCGCCACCACAGCAGTACGACGTCGACGACCTCGTCGGCATCCTCATCGAGCAGTTCGCTCCCGCAACGCTCCTCGATCGCGGCACGAACGGCGTCATCGACGTCCTCGTCCCAACCGATCTCCTGAACGACCATCTCCGGCTCGATGTCGAGCCTGTCGGCGACGTCGACTTCGCTCTTGCCGGCGTCTCCCGCGGCGACCACGGCGCTCTCACTCCTCCAATGCGGTGGTGCGGTGCCTCCACCGCACCCAGGTTGGGCAGATCTGGCCGATAGCGAACACTGCGGACCGCTTCCGGCGCAACTGCTGGGCGCACGACACGCCGGTATCCGGCGTGGAACACGACTGTAGGCGCCCACATCCAGGTCAGGCTAGAACGGTACCGCCAAGTAATGACCGCGGTGCACGCAGCGGCCGTGAAGATGGGGGACCATGGGACGTGTCGGGCGTCACCCCAGCCCGCGACAAGCACCGCAAGCAGTCGAGGAGTTCCTTTGCCCGCGCACAGCAACGACGTCGGCGGCACCCCGCAACGGGTGCGGGTCATCCGAGACGGTCTCGCCTCGCATCTCCCGGACATCGATCCGGAGGAGACCGAAGAATGGTTGCAGTCGTTCGACACGATGCTCGGCGAGCACGGCCAGCAGCGTGCCCGCTACCTGATGCTCCGCCTGCTGGAGCGCGCCCGCGAAGGCGGCGTCGGCGTACCCGCCCTGACCAGCACCGACTACGTCAACACCATCGCCACCGACCAGGAGCCCTGGTTCCCCGGCGATGAGGAGGTCGAACGGCGCTACCGCGCCTGGATGCGGTGGAACGCCGCGATCATGGTGCATCGTGCACAACGACCCGGGATCGGCGTCGGCGGGCACATCTCCTCGTTCGCCTCCTCCGCCAGCCTCTACGAGGTCGGGTTCAACCACTTCTTCCGCGGCAAGGACCACCCCGGCGGGGGCGACCACCTGTACATCCAGGGCCACGCCTCCCCCGGCATCTACGCCCGCGCCTTCCTCGAAGGCAGGTTGACCACCGACCAGCTCGACGGATTCCGCCAGGAGCACTCGCACGCGGGCCCCGGCGGCGGGCTGCCGTCCTACCCGCACCCGCGGCTGATGCCGGACTTCTGGGAGTTCCCGACCGTGTCGATGGGCCTCGGCCCGATGAACGCGATCTTCCAGGCCCGGTTCGACCGCTACTTGCACGACCGCGGCATCAAGGACACCAGCCGGCAACGGGTGTGGGCGTTCCTCGGCGACGGCGAGATGAACGAGCCCGAATCGCGCGGCCTGCTGCACGTTGCGGCCAACGAAGGGCTGGACAACCTCACGTTCGTCGTCAACTGCAACTTGCAGCAGCTCGACGGACCGGTGCGCGGCAACGGGAAGATCATCCAGGAGCTGGAGTCGTTCTTCCGCGGTGCGGGCTGGAACGTCATCAAGGTCGTGTGGGGCCGCGAGTGGGACTCGCTGCTGCACGCCGACCGGGACGGCGCGCTGGTCAACCTGATGAACACCACGCCCGACGGAGACTTCCAGACCTACAAGGCCAACGACGGCGCCTTCGTCCGCGAGCACTTCTTCGGCCGCGACCCGCGCACCAAGGACATGGTCAAGGACCTCACCGACGACCAGGTGTGGGCGCTGCGCCGCGGCGGCCACGACTACCGGAAGGTCCACGCCGCCTACAAGGCCGCCACCGAGCACCACGGGCAGCCCACCGTCATCCTCGCGAAGACGATCAAGGGTTACGGGCTCGGCCCGCACTTCGAGGGCCGCAACGCCACGCACCAGATGAAGAAGATGACCCTGGACGACCTGAAGCTGTTCCGGGACAGCCTGCGGATCCCGATCAGCGACGAGCAGCTCGAGGCCGACCCGTATCTGCCGCCGTACTACCACCCCGGCGAGGACTCCCCCGAGATCCAGTACCTGCGGGAACGCCGCCAGCGCCTCGGCGGCTACCTGCCGGAACGGCGGGTGAAGCCGAAGCCGCTCGTGCTGCCCGGCGACGACGTCTACGACGTGATCCGGCGCGGCTCCGGCAAGCAGGAGGTCGCCACCACGATGGCGTTCGTCCGGCTGCTCAAGGACCTCGCCAAGGACCCCGAGATCGGGCCGCGGATCGTGCCGATCATCCCGGACGAGGCGCGGACCTTCGGGATGGACTCGATGTTCCCGTCGCAGAAGATCTACAACCCGAACGGCCAGTCCTACACGCCCGTCGACTACCGGCTGATGCTCGCCTACCGGGAGAGCGAACAGGGCCAGATCCTGCACGAAGGCATCAACGAAGCCGGCTCCAGCGCGTCGTTCACCGCCGCCGCGACCGCCTACGCCACGCACGGCGAACCGATGATCCCGATCTACATCTTCTACTCGATGTTCGGGTTCCAGCGCACCGGCGACAGCCTGTGGGCCGCCGGGGACCAGATGGCGCGCGGCTTCCTGCTCGGCGCCACCGCCGGTCGCACCACGCTCACCGGTGAGGGGCTGCAGCACGCCGACGGGCATTCGCTGCTGCTGGCGGCGACGAACCCGGCGGTGGTGTCCTACGACCCGGCGTGGGCGTTCGAAGTCGCGCACATCGTCAAGGACGGGCTGCGGCGGATGTACGGGCCGGACGCCGAGAACGTCTTCTACTACCTGACCGTCTACAACGAGCCGTACCGGCAGCCCGCCGAACCGGACGGCGTGGACGTGGACGGGCTGCTGCGCGGCCTGTACCTGTTCCGCCGCGGCACCGGCGGCTCCGTCCCCGCGCAGGTGCTGGCCTCCGGGGTGGCGATGCCGGAGGCGCTGCGCGCCCAGCAGCTGCTCGCCGAGGAGTGGGACGTGCGGGCCGACGTGTGGTCGGCGACCTCGTGGACCGAACTGCGCCGCGAAGCCGAAGCCGTCGACCGGCACAACCTGCTGCACCCCGACTCCGAACCGCGGGTGCCGTACGTGACGCGGGCGCTGCTGGACACCGACGGCCCGGTGGTGGCGGTCAGCGACTGGATGCGGGCGGTGCCGGACCTGATCCGCTCGTGGGTGCCGGGCGACATGGTGAGCCTGGGAGCCGACGGGTTCGGCTTCTCCGACACCCGCCCGGCCGCGCGGCGGGTGTTCCTGGTGGACGCCGAGTCCACCGTGGTCGCCGTGCTCGCCGCCCTGGCCCGCCGCGGGCTCGTCGACCGGTCCCAGGTCACCGCCGCCGCCCAGCGCTACCGGCTCGGCGACGTGCGAGCCGCGGGCCCGCAGACGTCCGATCCCGGCGACGCTTGAGGTCTTGCCCGTGAAGTCCCGCGGCGGGCCGTGTTGGTCTCCTGTCAGCGGCGGAGCCGCTGAGCTGCCGACCACCCGAGCAACCGGCACCGCCGCGGGTTCTCAGCGGCTCCCTCGCGAGGACAGCGTTTTCACATGTGGCGGAGCCACCTGCGAAAACGATCCCGCAGCGAGGGAGCCGCTGAGGTTCCGCCAACCGCGCCGCTGAGCGGCGAGATGGAAGATCACCCCGGTTCAGACCCGGGCCGGGGCGAGCTGCTGCGATCTGGCGGTGCGGTTCCAGCTCCACCAGCCGTGCACCACCAGGGCGGCGAACACCACGTAGATCCCGGCGCTGAAGTACAAGCCGGACGCCAGCTGCAGCGGGACCCCGACCGCGTCCACGGCCAGCCACACCAGCCAGAACTCGACGAGCCCGCGCCCCTGCGCCCAGAACGCGACCGCGGTGCCCACGAAGATCCAGGCGTCCGGCCACGGCGCCCACGAGGCGTCCAGCGCGGTCAGCAGCAGCGCGAACCCGGTGGTGGCCCCGACCAGCACGCCCAGCAGCACCAGGCGTTCCCGGAGCGTCCCCTTGCGCACCGCGACCCCGTACACCGGGTCGCTGCGGCGGCTCCACGCCCACCAGCCGTAGACGGAGATCAGCAGGATCACGATCTGCCGGACCGCCAGCCCGCCGAGCTGCGCCGACGCGTACACCGCGAACAGCAGCACCGTCGCGGTCACCTGCACCGGCCAGGTCGCCAAGGTGCGGCGCTGCGCCAGGAAGACCACGGCGAGCGCGCACAGCTGCCCCACCAGCTCAGCCCAGGAGATCTGCTGGCCCAGCACGGTGATCCCGTTGCCGAGCAACCATTCCGCCGCAGCGCGCACAACCCACTCCTCCCAGCCGGTCCTGGCGCCGGGGATGGTCGGGAACGCGGCGGGCACCGGTGCCCCGAAGAGCGACCGGTCCCGGTCGAGTGCCCGTGCGCCGCCTCCCATCCGGACTGTCACCGTCGGTCCCGGAATTCCACCGGATCGGCCGGGCTCCCCGGGCCGGGTTCGGCCGGGAGGCGCCGGTTCGCGGACTTTCACCGCCGGTTCGGAATCTCACCGAGCCCCGGAGCGCACGACTTTTCGTACTCCTGCCAACATCGTCGACCGCGGAAGTTGTTCCGTCGCCACCTCGTGGCTCGGATCACACCCCGGGTGAGGCGCCGCTCAGGTGATCGAACAGACGTGCGCCTCGGGGTAGAGTGGGCGATCTCCGGTTGAACGGATCCGGTCGGCCGGACGGCCGGTGCACGACGCGAAGGGGGCGGCGGGGTGAACGACGTCGATCACGCGATCCTGGCGTTCGAGAGCGAGTTCTGGCGCTACCCGGGCAGCAAGGACCGCGTCATCCAGGAGCGGTTCGGCCTCTCGCCGACGCGCTACTACCAGCGGCTCAACCGGTTATTGGACGAACCGGAGGCGCTGGCCCAGCAGCCGGTCCTGGTCAAGCGCTTATTGCGCATGCGATCCGAACGCGCCGACCGCCGGGCCGCGGCCCCCGGGCACTGATCTTCGCGCCGCTGCCGATCAGACGTCGGCAGCGGCCTGCTGCTCCGGCGTGAGCTGGCGCTCCTGCTGGATGCGGACGAGCTCGGCGAGCAGCGGCGCGGCCTGTTCCGGCGGCAGCGCGGTGAACGCGGCCTTGATCGACTCGGCGTCGCCCGCGGGCTGCGCGGGGGCCTGCGGCCCCTGCTGCTGCGGCACGGCGGGCGCGCCCTGCTGCTGCGGGGCGGCCTGCTGCAGCGGCGCCGGGGTCTGCGTGGCGAGCAGCCCGTTGACGAGGTCCACCAGCATCGCCACCGGGGTGCGCGGTCCGAGCGCGGTGTTCCAGCCGGCGATCTGCCCTTCCGGCCCGCGCGGGCCGAGCAGCTCGTTCTCGATGCGGCGCAGGATCGCGTCCTGTTCGGGCGTCATGTCGGCGTTCTCCTGTTCACTCGTGGCGAGTTCGGCCCGGAACCGGTCCAGGTCGACGTGGCCGGGGTCGATCTTGCCGGTCACGCTGGTCTCCTTGTGCCCGCGCGCGGCTTCGGGCGGAGCGCCGATGTGGTCCAGCACCGCCTTGGTCGCGGTCAGCGCGGCCGCGTACTGCTCGGGGCTGGGGCCCTGTTCGACGCCCTGGTAGTCCCATTCGAAGCCGACGTAGAGCACGTTGCCGTCCCCTTCGGGCACCGGTCCGGAGGCCCGCGCCTTCCCAGCGTGGTTGGCGCGTCCGGCCGAGATCAAGTGCACCACGCCGTCGAAGCCGATCAGCCCGTGGCACAGCGGCCCGGCCAGATCGGACCGGCCGTCGACGACGAGCTGCAGGCTCGGCGCCGGGTCCTCGTACGAGGCGATCGTGGCGGTGTGGTGTTCCAGCACCCCGACCGGTTCGGGCTGGTCGCCCGAGTTCGCGGTCCGTTCCAGCCATCCGGGCGTTTCCACGACGGTGAGCCCCGCCGCCCGCAGCACGTCTCCCAGCCACACCAGCGGCAGAGCCATCGCCATCACTCCCCTGGCGGCCGTCGGTGGCCGCGTCGCCTGCTCCCATCGTGTCCCGCGGTGCGCCGCACCGGCCACGCCTGATCGGATGAAATGCCGCTGCGCTGCCGGTTTCCCCCGGCTGAACCGGCTGCGGCGGACGGGTGCACTTCGGACGGGTCCGCCGCGCACCGCGCCCTCGCGTACCCGGTGGCCCGGGCCGGGGTGCACGCAGTGCCCGGCACGGGCGTCGCGGGGGCGTGCGATTCTGACGGCATGCAATCCGAAGGCGCAGGTGAACAAGGCGAACGCATTTCCTCGACCACCCTGCGCGCACTGGAGCGCGCTTCCGGGGACCTGGCGACGGCGAGCGTCGGTGCGATGGAGCAGCGGCTGCCGTGGTTCCGCCGGCTGCCCGCCGACCAGCGGGCGAGCGTGCTGCTGGTGACCCAGACCGGGGTGTCGAACTTCGTGGCCTGGATGCAGGACCCGACGGAGGCCATCCGGCTGACGGCGGAGGCGTTCCGCGCCGCCCCGAAGGACCTGTCGCGGTGGGTGAGCCTGCGGCAGACGCTGGACCTGGTGCGCGCGGCGATCGACGTGTTCGAACGGCGGCTGCCGGAACTGGCCGAGCAGGAGTGGGAGCGCACCGCGCTGACCGAGTCGATCCTGCGCTACACGCGGGAGATCGCGTTCGCGGCGGCCACCTCCTACGCGGCGGCGGCGGAGGCGCGCGGCGCGTGGGACGCGCGGCTGGAGGCGCTCGTCGTGGACGGCATCGTCCGCGGCGACCCGGAGGAGTCGCTGCTGTCGCGGGCGGCCGCGCTCGGCTGGGAACCCGGTTCGGAGGCGACCGTGCTGGTGGGCACGGCGCCGTCCGACGACCCGCCGACGATCATCTACCAGGTGCGCCGGAGCGCGGCCCGCGCCGGACGTCCGGTGCTGCTCGGCGTGCAGGGCACCCGGCTGGTGGTGGTGTTCGGCGGCCCGTCCGACGACCACGGCGCGCTGGCGGCGGCGGACAAGCTGGCGGAGGCCTTCGACAGCGGCCCGGTGGTGGTCGGGCCGACGGTGACGAGCCTGTCGGAGGCGCACCGTTCGGCGGCGGACGCGATGTCCGGGCTGCGCGCGGTGGTGGCCTGGCCGACGGCGCCGCGCCCGGTGCCCGCGGAGGACCTGCTGCCGGAACGGGCGCTGGCCGGTGATCCGGAGGCGGAGCGGCAACTGGTGGAGGGCATCGTGCTCCCGCTGGTGGACGCGGGCGGCGCGCTGCTGGAGACGGTGGACACCTACCTGGAGCTGGGCGGGGTGCTGGAGAACTGCGCGCGGCAGCTGTACGTGCACCCGAACACGGTGCGGTACCGGCTGCGGCGGGTCGCGGAGCTCACCGGCCGCACCCCGGCGAACGCGCGGGACGCGCTGGTGCTGCGCGTAGCGTTGTCGGTGGGGCGGCTGGCCAGGGCCCGCGGCCTGTGGTGATCGCGCCCGGTTCGCCTCCGGAACGTGACGAGCGACAACGAATCACGGTGCGTGATGCCCGAATCGTCGTCACGCTTGTAGACACTCCACAAGATTGTGCCTCGGACTTCGTCCGTACCGGCATCACGCCGATCTCGGTCGGCCATGTGTAGTAGCAGGGTGATCGCGCTCCTCGCTCCCGGACAGGGCTCGCAAGCCCCCGGCATGCTCTCCCCCTGGCTCGAACCGGACGGCGCCCGCGAGCGCGTCGAGGCCTGGTCGGAGCACGCCGGTCTGGACCTCGTCCGGCTGGGCACCACCGCCGACGCGGACGAGATCAAGGACACCGCGGTCACGCAGCCGCTGGTGGTGGCGCTGTCCCTGCTGGCGGCCGAGCAGCTGCGCGCCCGCTTCGACGTGCCCGCGGAGACCCCGGTGGCGGGTCACTCGGTCGGCGAGCTGGCGGCGGCGGCGATCGCAGGCGTGCTCTCCCCCGACGACGCGGTCGCGCTGGCCGCGGTGCGCGGCCGGGAGATGGCGGCGGCGTGCGCGCTGGAGCCGACCGCGATGTCCGCGGTGATGGGCGGGGACCGGGACGCCGTGATCGGCCACCTGGAAGCCCTCGGCCTGGACCCGGCGAACTGCAACGGCGCGGGCCAGATCGTCGCGGCGGGCCGCAAGCCCGCGCTGGAGGCACTGGCCGAGGAGCCGCTGCCCGGCACGAAGGTGCGTCCGCTGGCCGTGGCAGGCGCGTTCCACACCCGCTTCATGGCTCCCGCGCAGGACGCGTTCGGCGCGCGGGCACAGGAGGTCGCGGCGAAGGACCCGTCGTTCCCGCTGCTGTCCAATTCGGACGGTTCGTTCGTCGGGTCGGGCGACGAGTTCGTGCGCCTGCTCGTCGCGCAGATCACCCGGCCGGTGCGCTGGGACCACTGCATGACCGCCCTCGCCGAGCGCGGGGTGACGGCCGTGGTCGAGTTCCCGCCCGCCGGTGCGCTGACCGGCCTGGTGCGCCGCGAGCTCAAGGGCACCAAGACCGTGGCGCTGAAGAAGCCCGAAGACCTCGACAAGGTCGCAGACCTGCTGGCAGCGGACTCCGAGGAGACCGCCCAGGACGCGAACACCTCTGGGAGCGATGCGTGAGCACACCGACCCTGCGCAAGTCCACCGGACCGGCGGCGACCAAGCTGCTCGGCTTCGGTAGCACCCAGGGCAACCGGGTCGTGACCAACCACGACCTGGCCAAGATCGTCGACACGAACGACGAGTGGATCCAGCAGCGCGTCGGCATCGTGCACCGCCGTCTCGGCGACGAGGACCAGACCGTCGTGTCGATGGCCGTGGAGGCCGGTTCGAAGGCCATCGCCGACGCGGGCCTGACCCCGGCGGACGTCGACCAGGTCATCATCGCGACCTGCACGATGCCGGGCGGCATCCCCAACGCGGCCGCGCAGGTCGCCGACAAGATCGGCATCAAGGCCTCCGGCGCGTTCGACCTCAACGCCGCCTGCGCCGGGTTCTGCTACGCGCTCAACACCGCGTCGGACATGGTGCTGGCCGGTTCGGCCCGCCGGGTGCTGGTGATCGGCTCCGAGCGGTTCCAGGAGTGGATCGACTGGGAGGACCGGGGGAACTGCATCATCTTCGCCGACGGCGCGGGTGCCGCGGTCGTGGGTCCGGCCGACGAGCCGGGCATCGCCCCGGCCGCGCTGGGCAGCGCCGGGGACCTGGTCGACACCATCTACCTGCGCGACGGCAAGTACATCTACCAGGAGGGCCAGTCGGTCTTCCGCTGGGCGACCACGCAGATCGCCCCGGTGGCGATGCGGGCCGTGGAGCTCGCGGGCCTGCAGCTGTCCGATGTGGACGCTCTCGTCGCGCACCAGGCGAACCTGCGGATCGTCGAGGGCATCGCCAAGAAGCTGCAGAGCCAGGGTGCCCGCGACGACCTGGTGGTCGCGCGTGACATCGTCTACTCGGGCAACACCTCGGCCGCGTCGATCCCGCTCGCGATCGACCACATGCGGTCGGCGGGCGAGCTCTCCAGCGGCGATGTGCTGCTGCTGGTCGGTTTCGGGGCTGGATTGTCCTACGCCGGCCAGGTCGTGATCTGTCCCTGAGCGCGTCCGCGCTCACCAAGACCGCCGCGGGCACGTCCGCGGTGACCACCGCAACAACGAAAGGAACCATCGTGGCGAACGAGGAAATCGCGCAGGGTCTCGCCGGCATCGTCGAAGAGGTCGCGGGCGTGGACGCCGACGAGGTCACGGTCGAGAAGTCCTTCGTCGACGACCTCGACATCGACTCGCTGTCGATGGTCGAGATCGCCGTGCAGGCCGAGGACAAGTTCGGCGTCAAGATCCCGGACGACCAGCTCGCGAACCTCAAGACCGTCGGTGATGCGGTCGACTACATCACCAAGAACGCATGACGGCGACCGACGTCGTCATCACCGGGATGGGCGCGACGACACCACTCGGTGGTGACGTCGCGTCCACCTGGGACGGTCTGCTGACCGGTCGCAGCGGGGTGCGCAGGCTGACGGCGGAATGGGTCGACAAGTACGACCTGCCCGCCAAGATCGGCGCTCCCCTGGTCGTGGAGCCCGCCGAGGTGCTGCCCCGCGTGCAGCTGCGCCGGCTGGACCGCTGCCAGGCGATCGCGATCATCGCGGCCCGCCAGGCCTGGAGCGACGCCGGTTACGACATGCCCACCGACGAGCACCAGTCGGTGGACCCGGATCGGCTCGGTGTCGCGCTCGGCACCGGGATCGGCGGTCCGGTGACGCTGCTCGACCAGGACGACCTGCTGGAGCAGCACGGACTGCGCAAGATCTCGCCGCTGACCGTGCCGATGCTCATGCCCAACGGGCCCGCCGCGCACGTCGGCATCGACCTGCGCGCGCGAGCCGGGGTGCACTCCCCCGCCTCCGCCTGCGCTTCCGGCGCGGAAGGGCTGGCGCGCGGGTGGGACATGATCCGCTCCGGGCAGGCCGACGTGGTCGTGGCCGGTGGCGCCGAGTCCTGCATCCACCAGATCACCGTGGCCGGGTTCTGCCAGGCCCGGACGCTGAGCACGCGCAACGACGAGCCGGAGCTGGCATCGCGCCCGTTCGACACGGGCCGGGACGGCTTCGTCCTCGGCGAAGGCGCCGGCGTGGTGATCCTGGAGAGCGCCGAGCACGCGAAGGCGCGCGGGGCGCGGATCTACGGCCGGCTGGGCGGGGTGGGCATCACCTCCGACGCCTACCACATCACCGGCAGCCACCCGGACGGCGTCGGCCAGGTCAACGCGATGACGCAGGCCGTGCGCACCGCGGGCCTGTCGCACTCCGACATCGAGCACGTCAACGCGCACGCCACCTCGACCGTGGTCGGTGACGTGGGCGAGGCGGCGGCGATCCGGAAGGCGTTCGGCGACGGAGTGGCGCTGACCGCGCCGAAGAGCGCGCTCGGGCACCTCGTGGGCGGCGCCGGTGCGGTCGAGAGCATCGTGACGCTGCTGTCGATCTACCACGGGCAGATCCCGCCCACCCGCAACCTCGACGAGCTCGACCCGAAGGTGGAGCTGGACGTGGTGACGGACAAACCGCGGCACGTCGAGGTGTCGGCCGCGGTGAACAACTCCTTCGGCTTCGGCGGGCACAACGTGGCCCTGGCCTTCACCAAGGCCTGATCGCCCCCGGCCGCTCGTGCGAGCGCCCCGTCCCCGGTGCGAACCGGAGGGCGGGGCGCTTCTCGTTCCCGGGGTTCTCGTTCCCGGGGTTCTCGTTCCCCGAGTGCCGTCAGCAGGAAACGGCGAGGGCGCTGCCCGGCAGGCTGTTGGTGTCCAGCCGGAACCCGCCGCCGTCCACGACCATCGGGTAGACCACCCGCCACCGCAGGCAGCCCTCCTGCATCCCGACCGGCGCGTCCTTCGGGTCCTGGGTGCTGACGAAGGTCATCAGGACGCGCACCGAGTCGTCCGGTCCCGGTTCGATCCGGTGCACCTTGATGGCGGCGTCGCGGGTGGTGGCGTACTCGCGCTGCCACTTGTCCTCGGGCAGCTGCTGCTGCTTGGCCGCGACGACCGTGGTCTTCCAGGTCTCGTAGCGGCGCGTGTTGATCGCGTTGAAGTGCATCTGCAGCGTCCAGCGGATGTCCGCGTGGTCCGGGTGCTCGTCCGCGTCGGGGGTGAACTCGATGTTGGCGTACTCGGAGTTCGCCGGCTGCCCCGCGACCTCGCCGTCGATGCTCGCGGGCATCGTGTCCGGGTAGTACTGCTGCGCCGCGACGCCGCCCGCGCCCGCCGCGATCAGCACGAGCGCGGCGATCGGCACCCCCCACTTCCACCAGGAGTGCTGCGAACGACCGGCCGGAGAATACGACTGCACGCCGATCAGCTTCCCACAACCGCGCCCGCCGCGGCCCCACCGGGCGCGGACCGGAACTCGCGCGGTTCCCGCCGTCGGGCCTGCGCAGTGGGTTTCGTCGGTTTCCGGCGGGCTCCGGGATTCCGCTTCCCGAGCCGCCGCGGCGGGACGGGTCAGCCGACGCGGTGCAGCCAGCTGACCGGCGCACCGTCGCCCGCGTGGCGGAACAGTTCCAGTTCCGCGTCCCAGGCGGCGCCGAGCAGCTGGTCGACGCGGTGGGTGAACGATTCCGAGCCGCGGCTGTTCGCGGCGAGCGTGCGCAGCTGGTCCTCGCTGACGACGATGTCGCCGTTGGCGCTGGTGCGCGCGTTCCACAGGCCGAGTCCCGGCACGTGGCAGAAGCGCTGCCCGTCGATGCCGGGGCTGGGGTCCTCGGTGATCTCGAAGCGCAGCATCGGCCACGCGCGCAGCGCGGTGACCAGCCGGGATCCGGTGCCGGGTTCGCCGGTCCAGGTGAGTTCGGCGCGCAACTGCCCGGGTGCTGCGGGTTGCGCCGTCCAGCGGAGTTCGGTCCGCGTGCCGAGTGCGCCGGCCACGGCCCACTCGATGTGCGGACAGACCGCAGACGGCGACGAGTGGACGTAGACCACGCCACTTGTGCTGCCACGGGTGCTCACTGCTGACCTCCGCTGTTCGACGAGGGACGTCTTCCCCTACGACCTCATCGTGCGGGTGGTCCGATCTCCCGATCACGGGTGATCGGCGTCATTCTGCACGCGCCTCGCCCGCCGTCGCCACATGAACCGGGTGAACTCCCCGTCCGGGCGACCCGGTTCGACTACGGTTCGCCGGGTGCCCCTGGCCCGTCCGGCGCGGGGTCGTCGCAGTTCCGGGCGCACCCGTGCGGCCCAGCGGGCGGCCCGAACGGCGCAGCGCGGCAGGTGCGGACGAGTGGCCGATACCACTCGATCGGGGGAGTACTCGGAGTAGGCGAGAATGCGGGCCGGGCCCGGTGGCGGCAGGCCGGTCCGGATTTCGGGGACGGGAGACGACGATGCGGGTGGTGCGGCTCGGCGAGGAGCCGACCGAGATCGGCGCGGACATCCGGGCGGCGGTGACCGCCTGGGGCCCGGGCGACGGGGTGTTCGGCGGAGTCGCGGTGTGCGGGGCGCGGCCGCCGGGAGCGCCGCGGGCGCTGGACGCGGTGCTGGTGCTGCCGCGCGGCATCGTGGTGGTGCTGGGCGTCGACCTGCCCGGTTCGGTGCTGTCCCTGGAGGCCCCGGTGCAGACGCCGTGGACGGTGGACGGCTGGCCGCTGCTGCGCCAGGAGGCGGCGGTGAACCCCGCGCTGGCGGCGCTGGAGTCGGCGTCCGCGCTGGCCCGCGCGTTGCAGACCCGCGGCGCGGAGCCGTTGCCGGTAGCCGCGATCGTGGCCGTGGGCCCGTACGTGGAGCGGGTCACCCAGCCGACGGGCGACCTGCACCGCGGGGTGCGGGTGCTGTACCCGTCGACGACGAGCATGCTCGCCGCGGTCCGCGAGCTGGCCACCTACGAGCGGGCGTGCGGGGTGGAGGCGGCCCGGGCCGTGCTGGACGTGCTCGACGAGGGGACGCGTTCGCTGTCGGTGGCGGAGCTGACCGCGGAGGGCTTCCCGGATTCGGTGGCGCCGGACCTCGCCGCGGCGAGCACGCTGCTGATCCCGAAGGTGGCGGACGAGCCGCGACCGGAGCCGCCCGCGCGCCCGGCCGGGCTGCGGGGACGGCTCGCGGCGCTGCCGGGCCGGTCGAAGCTGCTCGTGCTGGGCGCGGTGGCGCTGGTGCTGGTCGGCGCGGTGTCCGCGCTGCTGGTGGCCGGGGCTTCGGAGGAGGAGCGGGAGGTCGCGGCGCAACAGGTGGACGGAGTCGCGTTCACCCGGACCAGCGCGGAGCGCGGCGGGGACTGCACGGAGGCCGCGTTCGGGGACGTGCGGGCGTGGTTCCAGCGGCACCCGTGCGAGGGACTGTCCCGGCAGGTCTTCGACGGGGAGACCGCGGGCCGGTCGGCGGTCGTGTCGGTCGCGGTGGTGGACCTGGGTTCGGCGACGTCGGCTCGGAACCTGCGGGAACTGCTGAACACCCCGGGTTCCGGTGGCATCGCCGACGCGGGCGCGGAGCCGGGTGCGCCGAGCTCGCCGGAGTTCGCGGACGCGGCGGCCGCGGTGCAGCAGACGGGCGGGCGGCTGCGCGTGGTCCAGGCGGCGTGGGCCGAGGGCCGGTCCGATCCGGACGACGTCTCCCTCCGCGCCCTCGCCGAACGAGCCCTCCGCCTCCGCACTCCCGCCTGAGAACACCCGCGCGGCGGAGGTTGCTCCGCAGCGGCGTCGCGCCGCCCCCGTCCTCCCACCGGCGGTGCCGCTGAGCGGACGATCACCGGAGCAACCGGCACCGCCGCTGAGGTTCCGCCACCCGAGCACTACGCGGCAGGAGCAGCGAGACAGGTAGTGAGCTTCCGCTACCTGCCCCGCGCCGCGGCACGAGACGCGGGCGCCTCAACCCCAGAAGGTCGCCGGGGAGGTCGCGCACCCGGTTTCGGAGCAGGGCCGCGCCACCGGCCGCACGTCGGTCCCGTCGACGAGCCACTGCCTGCCGTCGGCGACGGACACGAGGTAGCGGCCGACGCGGTCCGCGGACAGCTGCACCTGGTCGGCGCCGAGGTCACCGCCGGTGCTGAACGGGGTGCCACCACCGACGGCCTGACCGTTGTCCGCGTCGAGCGTGGCGATCCGCATCCGTTCCGCACCGCCGCAGTCGGCGGCGGCGAGCACCGCGAGGTTCCGGTCGGCCCAGGCGAGCGCGCGCGGGCCGCAGGTGCCCGCGGGCGGGCTCATCGGCCGCCCGAGCTCGGTGCCGCCGGGCGCCACGACGTGGATCGCCGCGTCCGAGGTGAGCACGGCGACGCGGCCGCCGTTCCCGACGGCGAGGTCGTCCACCTGCTGACCGGCGGGGACGGCTATCCGCCGCGGCCGGTCGGCTCCGTCGACGACGATCTCGCCCGCGTCGGAGTAGGCGACCAGGCCGTCACCCGCGGCGAGCGCGCCCGCTCCGGTCCGGTGCGCCACCGGACGCACGATGCCGTCGGCCCCGAGCGCGACGATGTCGCTGCCCTCCGCGGTCGGGACGGCCGCGTACACGCGGTTCCCGTCGGCGGCGAGCGGTCCCTGCGCCGGTGCGGGCAGGTCGGCGAGCACGTCGTTGCGCTTCCCGCTGAGCACGTCGAACGAGGCGAGCGTGGCGGCGGGCGCCGCGACGTAGCTGTTCGGCGCGATGCTGACGGGTTCGGGGGCCTGCGGGCCGGTGGGCACCACGGCGAGGACCACGAGGAACGCGGCGGTGGCGGCGACCGCGATCCCGCCCGCGGCGAGCAGTGGTCGCCGCGAGGGCCTGCGGGATCGGCGTTGCCGCGCGGCCAGCAGCCTGGGCAGCGTGTCCCCGCGCGGTTCGACGTCGTCGACGATGGCGTGCAGCGCGTTGCGCAGCTCCTCGACGTCCTGCGTGTCGTTCGACTCGCTCACACCCGCTCCCGCAGCAGATCCGACAGCCGTGCCACTCCCCGCGAGCAGTACGACTTCACCGCACCTTGGCTCACGCCCATCAGCTTCGCGGTCCGCGCTTCGCTGAAGTCGGCGTAGTAGCGCAGCACCACCGCTTCCCGCTGCCTGCGCGGCAGGTGGGTGAGCGCGTCGGCGAGCACCGCCCGGTCCAGTCCGCGCCCGGTGTCGTCCGGGCGCGAGTCCTCGGTGGCGATCCGAGGTTGGTAGCGCTTGGCGACCATCCGGCGTCGCAGCACCGACCGGGCCCGGTTGAGCACCGCCTGCCGCAGGAACGCCAGCGCCTTCTCCGGGTCGCGCAGCCGCGTCCTGGAGTCGAACACCCGCACGTAGGCGTCCTGCACGATGTCCTCCGCGGAGGCGCGATCATCGACGAGCAGCACGGCTATGCGCAGCAGTTGCCGGTAGTTCTCCTGGTAGAGCTCGGTCAGTTTGGTCGTCAGTTCATCCATGGCCGCCAGCCCGTCGCCCGGCCAGGCGGTCACGGGCAATGCGATCGAAACCGTCACATCTCTGCACGACGCCCGAGACCCCCTTCGCGGTTGGCAGCCGACGCGGACCGGATTTCCGCCGTTGGCTCCGACCGGCGGAGAGGCGCAGCTTACCGTCCGCCACGAACGGCCTCGCGGAGTGATCGTCGGCGCCGGGTGCGGAGACCGGTCGCCGGCGCGCCCCGGGCGGGTCGGTGCAGGCCGCGCGGGCTGCGGATTCACCGTCGCGACGGGGTTTTCGACACCCGGCGGGCGGGGTGGTCCACAGCGGACGGAGGTGGTCGTGGTCCGGCTCCGTCCGGACGCGGCGGCGAGTGGGAATCGACACATCCAAGATCATCCGGATGCCGTATCCGCTGGTCAGCCGATCAGCGCCGCACTCACTCGCCCGTTTGGCAGCCGATGCCGCCGGGTGCGCGTTCGACTACCGTCGGCGGCGATACGGGATCTGTTCCGCGTTCGGCATGCGATGGGAGGATAGGCGGCCTCCCGGCCGCCTGAACCGACATGAAGTTCGGCATCTCGACGTTCAACACCGACGAAGGCATCGGGCCCGCGGAGCTGGGTCGCGCCCTCGAGGAACGCGGGTTCGACGCGCTGTTCCTCGCCGAGCACACCCACATCCCGGCGAGCCGCGAGACCCCCTATCCGGGCGGGGGCGACCTGCCGCGCATCTACTACCGCACCCTGGACCCGTTCATCAGCCTCACCGCGGCGGCGGCCGTGACGGAGAACCTGGTGCTGGGCACCGGGATCGCGCTGATGGTGCAGCGCGATCCGATCACCACGGCGAAGGAGGTCGCCAGCCTCGACCTCGTCTCGGGCGGGCGGGTCGTGTTCGGCATCGGCGCGGGCTGGAACCGCGACGAGATGCGCAACCACGGCACCGATCCGGGCCGCCGCGGCGCGCTGATGGACGAGCGGATCCGGGCGATGCGCGAGATCTGGACGAACGAGCTCGCCGAGTTCCACGGGGAGCACGTGGACTTCGACCCGGTGTACTCGTGGCCGAAGCCGGTGCAGCACCCGCACCCGCCGATCTACGTCGGCGGCGAGAGCGAGCGCTCCTTCGACCGCGTCGCCGAGTACGGCGGCGGCTGGCTGCCCCGGGCGGGCACCGAGAACCTGGGCGAGCTGGTGGAGAAGGTGCGCGAGCGCGCCGGGTGGCGGGTTCCGGTGTCCCTGTACGCGGCCCCGAAGGACGCACCGCTGGAGGAGTACGCGGCGGCCGGGGTGGATCGCGTGCTGTTCTTCCTCCCGACGAAGCCGCGGGACGCGACGCTGGAACGGCTCGACCTGCTCGCCGGCGTGGTGGACCGGTACCGCTGAGCCGCGCGGGGGCGGCCGGTGCCGACGGCCGCCCCTTACATCCTGGTTACTTCCCGGTCTTGCACTGGACATGGGGGACATCGCAGGCAGATCCTTGCGACTGCTTTGCAGATCGGTGCGATCAACACGGCATGTTGCGTGCACAACTGCTTGATCGCGGAAACGGAGACCGGGGACGGTGGCGAACACGACGACAACGACGCCGACGGACGAGGCGTCACCGCGGCGGAAGTGGAACCCCCAGCAGATCCTCGTGTGGACGCTGGTGGCGGTGGTCGGGGCGATCGCCTGGGGCGTCATCGCGCTCAGCCGCGGCGAGGAGATCTCCGCCGCGTGGCTGGTGTTCGCCGCGCTGGCCTCCTACGCGATCGGCTACCGGTTCTACGCGCGGTTCATCGCCTACCGGGTGCTGCGGACCGACGACACCCGCGCGACCCCGGCGGAACGGCTGAACAACGCGGCCGACTTCCAGCCGACCGACCGCCGAGTGCTGTTCGGCCACCACTTCGCGGCGATCGCGGGCGCGGGACCGCTGGTGGGGCCGGTGCTGGCCGCGCAGATGGGCTACCTGCCCGGCACGATCTGGATCATCGTCGGCGTGGTGTTCGCGGGCGCCGTGCAGGACATGGTGGTGCTGTTCTTCTCCACCCGCCGCGACGGCCGCAGCCTCGGGCAGATGGCGCGGGAGGAGATCGGTCCGGTCGGCGGCATCGCGGCGCTCATCGCCGTGCTCGCCATCATGATCATCCTGCTGGCGGTGCTGGCGCTCGTCGTGGTCGGCGCGCTGAAGGGCTCGCCGTGGGGCACGTTCTCCATCGGCATGACCATCCCGATCGCCCTGTTCATGGGCATCTACCTGCGGTTCCTGCGGCCCGGCCGGATCATCGAGACCTCGATCATCGGGATCGCGCTGCTGCTGCTGAGCATCATCGGCGGCAGCTGGGTCGCCGACTCCGCGCTCGCCGGGGCGTTCACGCTCTCCGGCAACGAGGTGGTGCTGGCGCTCGTCGTGTACGGCTTCATCGCCTCGGTGCTGCCGGTGTGGATGCTGCTGGCGCCGCGGGACTACCTGAGCACGTTCATGAAGGTCGGCGTCATCGTGATGCTCGCGGTGTCGATCCTCATCGCGATGCCGGTGATGAAGACCGAGGCGGTCACCGAGTTCGCCTTCAACGGCCAGGGCCCGGTGTTCGCGGGCACCCTGTTCCCGTTCGTGTTCATCCAGATCGCCTGCGGGGCGCTGTCCGGGTTCCACGCGCTGGTGTCCTCCGGCACCACCCCGAAGCTGATCGAGAAGGAGTCGCAGGTCCGCGTCATCGGCTACGGCGGCATGCTCACCGAGTCGTTCGTGGCGATCATGGCGCTGGCCGCGGCCTGCATCATCGACCCGGGCATGTACTACGCGATGAACATGCCCAGCGCGGCGCTCGGCGACACCCTGCAGTCCGCCTCCGACGCGGTCGCCGGGGTCGGGTTCTCCATCAGCCCCGAGCAGCTCGCCGCCGCGGCCGCCGCCGTGGACGAGGAGACCCTCGTCGGGCGCAGCGGCGGCGCACCGACCCTCGCGCTCGGCCTGTCCGAGGTGTTCTCGCAGGTCCTCGGCGGGGACGCGATGCGGGCGTTCTGGTACCACTTCGCGGTCATGTTCGAGGCGCTGTTCATCCTCACCACCGTCGACGCGGGCACCCGGGTGGGGCGGTTCATGCTCCAGGACACCGTCGGCAACGTGTGGAAGCGCTTCGGCGACGTCACCTGGAAGCCCGGCATCTGGATCTCCAGCGCCGCCATCGTCGGCGGCTGGGGCTACTTCCTGTGGACCGGGGTCAACGACCCGCTGGGCGGCATCAACCAGCTGTTCCCGCTGTTCGGCATCGCCAACCAGCTGCTGGCCGCGGTGGCGCTGGCCGTCGCCACCACCGTGCTGATCAAGTCGGGGCGGGCGAAGTACGCGTGGGTGACGATCGTGCCGCTGGCCTGGGACGCCGTGGTGACGCTGACCGCCAGCTGGCAGAAGGTGTTCTCCGCGGACCCGAAGCTCGGCTTCTTCGCGCAGCGCGGCGCCTACCAGGCCGCGATCGACGCCGGGCAGACCAGCAAGGGCTCGGCGGCCACCGTCGACGAGATGCGGCAGGTCGTCACGAACTCCACGGTGTGCGGCGTGCTCAGCGTGCTGTTCGCGGTGCTCATCCTGGTGGTGCTCGCCGACGCGGTCCGGGTGTGGATCAAGGCGCTGCGCAGCACCGAACCGCTGCCCGACACCGAGACCCCGCACACCGAATCGGAGCTGTGGGCGCCGTCCGGGCTGATCCCCACCGCCGAGGAGCGGCGGATCATGCGGGAACGGCGCGATCCGGAGGACCGGCAGGAAGTGGGCGCGGGGACGTGAGCCCCCGGTCCGCCGCCGCGCGGGCGGTGCTGTCCCGGTTGGGACGCTCCGCCCGCGAGGCTTGGCAGATCACCCGCGGCATCGTCGGCGAAACCGCCTACGAGCGGTACCTGGAGCACCACCGCGCGCACCACCCCGGCACGCCGCCGCTGGGCGAACGGGACTTCTGGCGCAGGCACGTCGACCGCGGTGACGTGAACCCGGGGTCGCGCTGCTGCTGATCACCGGCGGCGCGGGCGTTCGACCGCCCTCCCACCGAGGTGCGCGGAACTCCCGGGCCGAGGAACGTCGTTCCCGTCGGATGCGGCCGACGCGACGGGGAGGAAGCCATGCAGAAGATCATCACGTGCCTGTGGTTCGACGGGCAGGCCGAAGAGGCGGCGCGGTTCTACACCTCGATCTTCCCGGACTCCCGGATCACCGAGGTCCTGCGCCACGGCGAAGCCGGGCCGGGTGAGCCGGGCACGGTGCTCACGGTGACGTTCGAGCTCGCCGGCCAGGAGTTCCTCGGCCTCAACGGCGGACCCGAGTTCACCTTCAGCGAAGCCATCTCGTTGCACGTGGACTGCACCTCGCAGGACGAGGTGGACCGGATGACGACGCGGCTCACCGCGGGCGGCGAGCAGGGGCCGTGCGGCTGGGTGAAGGACCGCTACGGCCTGTCCTGGCAGGTGGTGCCGCGCGAACTCACCGACATGCTGCACGACCCCGATCCGGTGCGGTCGGACCGCGTGATGCGGCAGATGCTCACGATGCACAAGCTCGACCTGGAACCGCTGCGCCGCGCCTACCTCGCGGAGTGAGCGGACCGTTCGTCCGATCCCGTTGGCCGAACGGGCCGTTCACTCGGGTCCGCGTGCTGCGACGCGTGGTGAGCGGACCGTTCGTCCCGTTCGGTCGGTCTCGCTCACGGCGGGTGCGGTTCGCCGAGAGCCGCGAGGCGGGCCCGGAGGTCCGCGTTCTCCGCTTCCAGCGCGTCGAGCCGGGCGTGCGTGCGGGCCAGATCCGCCTCGGAGTAGCGGTGCGGGATGTGCTTCGGGCAGTTCCAGTCGTGCGCCTCGACCTCGATCAGCACCAGCCGCTCGACCCGGCCGCCGGCGCGCGGCGCATCGAGTCGCGCGGCGAGGGTCGGGTCCTCGTCGAGCGCGTGCACCGCGGCGCGGCCGAACAGCTTCAGCCGGGTGCGCGTCGCGTAGTCCATGAAGAACAGCGCGACCCGCGGATCACCGCGCAGGTTCCCGTCGGTGATGTACTGCCGGTTCCCGCGCACGTCCGCGTAGCCGAGGGTGCGCTCGTCGAGGACGTGCACGAAGCCGGGCGGGCCGCCGCGGAACTGCACGTAGGGCCAACCGGTCTCCCCCACCGAGGCCAGGTAGCAGCCGTCGCGGGCGGCGATGAACGCGCGCTCCCGCTCCCCCAGCCGGTCGGGTTCCAGCCCGACCCCGGCGCCCAGCTCGGCGCGGTGCGCGGGGCGGCTGCCCTGCTCGACCTGCATGGCGCGCACCGCGTCGGTGAACGCCAGCCGTGCGTACCTGCTCATCGTGCTCCCTCCACCCGGTACACCCTCACCCAGCGGCTCGGACGACCGGATTCCGGCGTCGGGGAAAGGAGATCCGCTTTTCCAGACGGGGAAACGCGCGGCGCCTTTTCCGCCCGCAACCCGCTCAGCCGGAGAGCCGCGCGCCAAGGCAGACTGAACGGTCCACAACGGAGGAGGATGATGTGAGCGATCTCCAGGTCGAGGACACCAAGGTCGGCGAGGGCGCCGAGGCCCAGCCCGACAACGTCGTGACCCTGCACTACACGGGCACGCTCAGCGACGGTTCGAAGTTCGACTCGTCGCACGACCGGGGCGAGGGCCTGACCTTCGTGCTGGGTTCCGGCCAGGTCATCGAGGGCTGGGACAGGGGCGTCGTCGGCATGCGCGTCGGCGGTACCCGCACCCTGGTGATCCCGCCCGAGCAGGCGTACGGCGAGCGCGGCGTCCCGCCGATCATCCCGCCGAACTCCACGCTGCACTTCGACGTCGAGCTCCTCGAGGTCAAGTGAGCCTCCGCCTGCCTGCGCGCCGGTCGGTGCGCAGGCAGGCGGCCACGCATTTCAACCGTTGAAACGACGGTAGGATCGATGCGGTGGAGCCCTGGGAGACCTCGCCGCAGCGGCGCGCGTGGCGGCCGTACATCGAGACGAGCCTGCTGCTGGAGACCCGTCTGGACGAGGACCTGCGCGCGTCCGCCGGGATGAGCTTGATGGACTACCACGTGCTGCTCGTCCTCTCGGAATGCCCGGAGCAGCGGCTGCGGATGGGCGAGCTGGCCGCGCGCATGGTGTTCTCGCCGAGCAGGCTGACCTACCAGGTGAAAGTCCTGGAGCGCCGCGGTTGGGTGGTGCGGCACCCGTCCCCGGATGATCGGCGCGTGCACCACGCCGTGCTGACCGCCGCCGGGCTGGAGGCGCTGCGGGCGGCGGACGAACACCACGTGCGGACGGTGCGGCGGTTGTTCACCGACGATCTCGACGAGCAGGAGCTGGACGTGCTCCGCCGCGTGTTCACCCGCACCCAGGACCGGCTGCGCGGCACCGGCTGACGCCGGGCGTGGCGCTCGTCACGCCCTCCCCGGAATACTTCACGGACGGCATCCGTTCGACCAGTTAGTTCAAATCTTAAGGATGTGGCCGTGATGCAGTTCGGGATCTTCAGCGTGGGGGATGTGACTCCGGATCCGACGTCGGGGCGTACGCCGTCGGAGGCGGAGCGGATTCGGGCGATGGTGCGCATCGCGGAGAAGGCGGAGGAGGTGGGTCTGGACGTGTTCGCCACCGGCGAGCACCACAATCCGCCGTTCGTGCCGTCGTCGCCGACGACGATGCTCGGGTATCTGGCGGCCCGCACTGAGCGGTTGGTCCTGTCCACGTCGACGACGTTGATCACGACGAACGATCCGGTGAAGATCGCCGAGGATTTCGCGATGTTGCAGCACTTGGCGGGTGGCCGGGTGGATCTGATGCTGGGGCGCGGCAACACGCCGCCGGTGTATCCGTGGTTCGGCCAGGACATCCGGCAGGGCATTCCGCTGGCGCTGGAGAACTACGGGTTGCTGCACCGGTTGTGGCGGGAGGACGTCGTGGACTGGGAGGGCCGGTTCCGCACCCCGTTGCAGGGCTTCACCTCCACCCCGCGGCCGTTGGACGGGGTACCGCCGTTCGTGTGGCACGGGTCGATCCGCAGCCCGGAGATCGCCGAACAGGCCGCCTACTACGGTGACGGGTTCTTCCACAACCACATCTTCTGGCCGCCGCAGCACGCCGCCCGGATGGTGCAGTACTACCGGGAACGCTTCGCCCACTACGGCCACGGCACCCCCGAACAAGCGATCGTCGGTCTCGGCGGACAGGTGTTCCTGCGCCGCAACTCCCAGGACGCCGTCCGCGAATTCCGCCCGTACTTCGACCACGCCCCGGTCTACGGCGGCGGCCCGTCGCTGGAGGACTTCTCCGCCCAGACCCCGCTGACCGTCGGTTCCCCGCAGCAGGTCATCGACCGCACCCTCGGCTTCCGCGACTACATCGGCGACTACCAGCGCCAGCTGTTCCTCATCGACCACGCCGGCCTGCCGCTGAAGACGGTCCTGGAGCAACTCGACCTCCTCGGCGAAGAAGTCATCCCCGTCCTCCGCAAGGAATTCGCCGCCCACCGCGGCCCGAACACCCCCGACGCACCCACCCACGAGTCGCGCGCCCAGCGCGCCGAAAGGAGCGGAGCATGACCCGCATCCTGGCGATCTCGGCAGGCCTCTCCCAGCCCTCCTCCACCCGGCTGCTCGCCGACCGGCTCGTCACGGCCACCCGCGGCGAACTCGGCGAGCAGGCGGAGGTCGAGGTGGTGGAGCTGCGCGAGCACGCCCACGACATCACCGACAACCTGCTCACCGGATTCCCCGGCGCGCGCCTGGACGAGGTCCTGCAACGGCTCTACGCCGCCGACGGGCTGATCCTGGTCACCCCGACGTTCAGCGCCTCCTACAGCGGCCTGTTCAAGTCGTTCCTGGACGTCGTCGAACCCGAGTCGCTGCGGGACACACCCGTGCTGCTGGGCGCGACCGGCGGTACCGAACGGCATTCGCTGGTCCTGGAACACGCGCTGCGCCCGCTGCTGTCCTACTTCCGCGCGCACGTCGTGCCCACCGGCGTCTACGCGGCAGCCTCCGATTGGGGCGGCGGCACCGAACTCGGGCAGCGCATCACCCGCGCCGCCCGCGAACTCGTCGATGCGGTGCGCCGACGGCCGGAGCGCGCGGACACCGACCCGTTCGCGAATCCGGTCCCGTTCGAAGAACTCCTCCGCGGCGGCGCGGCGAGCTGAGCAGAACGCCACCGACCCCCGCCAGGACGTGCTGGTGGGGCCGGCGGGATGCGAACCTGACGGATCGAGCCATCGTCAGCTCCGGCTCCGATGGGTCACCTCGACGCCCTCGTCCCGGATCGAGACCTGGGCGGCATCAGACGGTCCCGTCGAGCGAACGGACCGCCTCGGTCAGCGCCGATCTGGCGACCGCCCAGTCGGTGTCCCGCGGCCAGGTGCTCAGCAGCACGACGACGAAATCGTGGTCCCCGCGGACCAATCCGGTGGTGTGCAGCACGGTGTCGGTCTCGGTCGACCCCCACCCCTGTTTGATCGCCCAGCGGTGGTCGGGCAGGCCGCCGGGAATGCCGAAGTGCTGCGGAAATCCGTCCTCCGCGGTGCCGGAGGCCTGCCCCATCGCGTCCAGCAGCAGCGTCCGCGTATCCGCATCGGCCTCCGCCGTCAAGTAGCGGTAGACCCGCGCGACATCGCTCGCGCTCATCCGGGTGCTCCCCCACCGCCCGGACGATCGCGGCGGCGCGGTGTCGGTCAGCTCCAGCTTTGCCGCCACGCGGCGGACGATGTCCGGACCACCGTTGGCGGTCCACAACCGGCTCGCCACATCGTCATCGCTCGCCGACAGCATCCGCTCGATCTCACCGTCGGCGGTGTCGCCGCCGGAGCGCTCCACCGCGTCGATCGCGATCAGCAGCTTCACCACGGACGCCGTCGGGAAGCCGCTGTCGGCGTCGAGCCGAGCGATCTCCGCGCACGCGTCCAGATCCACCACTTCGACCGCCACCGAGGTGCCTTCGGAGAACGACGGCAGGTTCTCCCGGACCGACCGGGCCACGTCGTCCGCCGCGGAACTCCGCGACACACCACCGCTGCACGACGACGACCACTGATCGGAGTTCGCCAGCCCCACGATCCCGCCGACCACGCTCAGAACCACGACCACTGCCGCCGCGATCCAGATGCTCCGCCGCGCGTCCCACCCCATGGGTCCCCCTCAGACCAGAGCACGGCCGCCGCGCCCCCTCGCCCGGCGACTCGTGAATCTCCACGTCCGAAGGACGCTCCACCGCGTCGCAGGTTCACTGGAACGTCGAATGAGCCCGCAATTCCCCCGAGTGCAGGCGAAAACCGACCCGGCCACGGGCCAGGTGCCCTGGCAGACCGATCGGTGGACTCCGGCGTGCACGATCACGCGGAGTGCCCTGGCCTCGCGATGCGGCCGCGCCGTCGTCCGCCGACGCTCGCGCGCTCCGCGCTCGGGATCTCATGCCCAGGTCGACCAGGCCGATCTTGGTTCGAGCGCCGCCGCTGGTCAGCTGGTGGGGCAGGTGGGACTTGAACCCACGGCTGACGGATTATGAGACCAACGTCACGTGTGGCTCTGGTGTGCGACCTGGGCAAACGGCGCGCGGCGTTGTCGCTGGCGTGGCCCTGAGCGCGTCAGCGGCACCAGTTCGCACCCAAACTCGCACCCAGCTAGCACTGCGGACATGCCCCTCCAGCGAGCTGCCTTCACTCCAAACTCGGAGACCCGGCCAGGACGTCGCCATGCAAATGCACCTCGCCCGCGAGGCTTGGGGTGCTTCATAATCACAACATGCCAACTTCCCTGCCATCAAAGGCAGTAGAAAAGCTTGTTGCACCTGCACGTAATGCGCTTCCCTCTAGCGGACATCAGACCCCAGTCCTGCCAGTCACAGAAGAGAGCTGGGAGGCATCGCTAGAGGACGCACCTATACTCACGAAGGATGAATCATTATTTGAGGACGTAACAAAACTAAACGCCGCCCTCCTTGAGAATAATGCTTCCATTATCGCCAGGAACTCCAAGAAGCTTGCCGCAACACTTCAAGAAATAAACTTCAATATTAGATTTCTTGAGTTCATGACCCCCGCAATCGACGGAACCATTTTTGAGCTAAAAACGGCCATCCGCGATCTAGTCACACTTTGCTTAAGCGCTAATGAACTTAATGCACTTGGCGATTCATTCGAAACCATCATTCGATTACGGAGCGCACTGCACAACCCAGATACAGGCACGACACCAGATCCAGTAAAAGAAGTTTTCGGCCTACCAAAAAAGGACCTACTCGACAGCCGCGGAGTATTGAGCTCTTCGATACTTCTAAGCTACTACTACGGTCACTACGACAAGTTAGACACGATTGTATCCAAGATACTCTCGCCAGTCACCAAACTCCAGTTAGGTGTAGTAAAAGGGATCGACTCAGTGCTTGGTATTGTCGCATGTGACCACCCATTGATTATGCTGCGCACGGCGAGCGGTGTTCGCGAAATCTGCTTGGAAAGCCTGGATTGCAGTCGAGTCGATCGAGTCCATGCATTGCGAGAAAACACGCGTCGTGTTGATCGTAGTTCCGCCAACCATGCACGAATCGCAAGAGCAATACAGCAACTTTCCACCAGTGAATCCGAAACAGAACGGGCCGAAACTTCAGTAGACCTTTACCGAATGATAGTCGAAGGTCAGCTTCGGCCCACATGCTGGGGACTACTAGGGCTCCGCGGACGCAAGGGATCTCGGATGCCGGAGCTCGCTTCTATACGGAACCAACTAATTGCAGATGGCCATCCAACGCTGAGGGACGCCGCAGAAGTAATCATACCAACCGTTAGGAACTCTGCTGCCCACGAAGACTTCCTATGGAACGACACCACCGAACTGGTCTCGTTAGGCGGAGCAGAATTTTCGATAGATGAACTGATTGACTTCAGCACGCGCGCATTCGAGACCATGGCAGCATCCGAAATTGGGATACGTTGCGCAGTAAGCGAGTCAGAGGATTTCGCTAAGATACTTCATGCGGACGACCCTTCGGACGGATTAAGGGTTGTCAACGAGCGCACCGCAGTCGCATTATTTGGAACCAATGGGCTGCAGGTTCAAAGCTGGCGACGCGAGAAGAGCATATTTATATTACAGCTGAAGAATATACCTGAAAATCGTATCAACCCGACCTTTCAAGCACTTGCATGGGCGGCACATACATTGCCGGAAGTCACAGAGTTCAAGGTACACATCGAAGGAACAGAGGAACCCGTTCTACTTTTAGGGCGAAAACCTCTAGAGCTTGTGATGGTTACCTGGATGCCTGCAAAGAGCTGGTTTACGGCCATGCCCCCAAGCACCTTTTTGCCCGCCAATACATCAGCAAGGATGGCGATTGAAGACGAATCTACCGCTGCCCAATCGGCATCTTGGATAGCAGTCAACGACGCATTGCTAGCTTTAATTGACTATCTAAAGTTGCAGAACCCGCGGCGAAAAGACGACGAGCACTTTCGCCGACGCCTTCAGATCGCTGGCGCAGCAGCCTCTTCGACAATGACGTTATTTTCGCGCGAACAAGCTCCACTTCGCGACACTATCCAACAATTACATATTGCAATCAAAGTGATGTCGCTGAAGAAGCGAGACCGGCCGCTCGCCTACCTCAAGGTCATGGAAGGGAACCTCTGGAAGCTTTACGAAAGGTTTCCAGAACCGCCCATTTTGCCGACTTTGAGTCCACGCCAAAGCACCCATCCTTGATCGTGATTTTAATTTTTCGACCGAGAAACGATTTTCAGAACAAGGAGGCTGCTCTTTTTAATTGCCTAACCGACCCAACTCGCAACGCGGCTTCACGCGCTACGCCAGCCTGCTCCGAAGCCGCCGCGTAATTACCGAACACCGAAAAAGCATAAGCAAGATCTATACGAAGCGCGGATTCCGCACGAACGAAAGTTGAATTCAATCCAGTCAGCGCGCCGACCAGTAGTTCAATAGATTCCACGCTTCCCAATTTCGACACTGAATGACCACGCCACCGGGCAAGATGATTTTCGTCAAGAACTACGTACGGCCCGTTTGAAGCTGTCCCGCTTGTTTCCAAATGATTCTCCGCTATGTCAAACTGACGCAGGGAATCAACAAAAAGGCCAGCTGCCGCCAAAGCTTCCCCGTACGCGGCAGCCAACCATGCTTGCAGTACTTCGCCCTTGCCAGCACCTGCGATGCGAATTGAATGTTCAATCATATCGATTGCCATCGCCTTTTCCTCTAGATCAATCAAAGCGATTGCCTGTTCGGCTGTAGCGTGCGCGTAATAGGAGACGTCCTCACACTCTTGCGATACCAATCTCGATTTTTCATAGTGCTTCCAAGAGTCCTGGACATAGCCCAGATCAAGAGATTGCCAACCCGCCAAAGAGTGCATTTCCGAGAGGATGGTAGCGAGTTCTTGTCGAGTGTTGCCAGCAAGACTGTGGGTGAATAGGGCTCCAGCCTGGGCAATCTTTTCCAGGAGTTCGTTGTGGGTGACGAGTGCGCCGTACTGGCGATCAATGCGACGGATGGTGTTGAGTTGGTCGCGGAGGCCCTGCAACATGCCTGCGTCGACGCGGCGGGATTTCTTGATGCGGTCGCGGAGTTCGGCGGCGTCGTCATCGGGTGGAGCGATGGCTTGCATCGGTGGGGCTAGTAGTTCGCGACTGTCCTGCTCGAAGATGCGTTCTAGCAGTCGCGCGGTCGCCGGACGGATGGGGCCGAGCGGCTGGCCTTTCGGTCCTTTGCCTGCCACGAGGCGTTGGAGGTGGCGGAGGCTGAGGGTTCCGGGTTCGCCGTGTTCGCGGGCGAAGGTCTCGGCGTAGGCGCAGAACTCCTCCAGAGTCATGCGGCGTTCTCGGATCTTCTGTTCGAGCAGTGTGCGGTAGGGGCGCACCGGTGGTCCTCCCGTCCCCGAAGCGGAAGTCGTCCGCATGTCGTGTTCATGTCGTTCCGCTGATGTCGGCTGTCGGTGAAGCTGTTTTCAGTCTGACATGGGCCGCGTACCTGCGGTCACCAGAACCGCTCGGTGGTGGCGCTCCGCCTCTCACCCGCCACCGCCGGGCGCCCGGTCACGGCCGGGATCGATGCCCCGAACGTCGGTCCCGGCCGTGATCCCAGCCGTGGAGGTGTTCGCCCGTGGAGTCGCGAACTAGTCGTCATCCCGCAGGTCGTGGACTGTGCGAATCCGGCTACGTCGTGTCGGTGGTGCGCCCGGAGTCGCCGATCGAGTCGTACGTGAACCAGGACGGCATGGTGTGCCTGGTGCTGCCCGGTAGGCCGTGTGCGGTGCTGGTCGGCTTTCCCGGTGACGGGGTGAAAACGTTCCTCGCTCACCTGGTGGCGCGTCTTCAGGAGGTGGAGACGCATGGGCACCGCTAATGCCGCTGCGGTCGCGGTGTTGCTGCGGCGGGCGCAGTGGGCCGTGGACGACGCCGCGCACCGGATTCCGGAGGGCCGGTTCGACGGGGACGAGCATCGGGACCTGGCCGACTCCCTGGCCGCGCTCGCTGAGGTGCTGCGGGAGCGGGCGGACCGGTGCACCGTGCTGGAGCAGGGACAGTGATCATGGCCTGCGGTCAGCACTCCCGTGAGCGCGGCGGCTACGTCACCGCGTGGTGCGGCGACTTGAACGCCGATCTACCGACGCTCATCTTCTTGACCCCGTTGCCGGAGTCGGCGCCTCATCGTGTCGAGGACTCCGGCAGTCCGCCGCTTTCGGCGCTGCGGGCGGTGCTGGACGCGCTGCGACGGCTCTAGACACCGGGACGGGTCGCGTGGACCTGGCTCGGACCGGCGTGCTCGGCGTGGAAATGGGACGGGTGGGACGGGTCCGCTGGACCCGTCCCACCCGTCTTGTGCGTCGTTTTCCCATGTCAGTGCGGTTGAGGACCCGTCCCGCCTTGCGTGACGGGCTGTCCCGTATGGGACAGGTCCGTGACGGCTACGGGACATCCTCGTCCCGGTGGCGCTCGACTGCGGCACGGAGGTCGGCGGTGTAGTAGCCGCGCACCTGTCGCGGGGTGCCGGTGTCGTCGGTGAGGCGGCCTCGGCGTGGTTGGCAGCCGAGTTCGCCCATGCGTCGTCCGAACGCGGTGGGTTCCAGGTCGAGGGCGTCGGTGAGTTCGGCGGTGGAGACGAACTCCCGTGCTTCCAGATCGTCGCCGAGGTGGTCGATCACGGCACCGAGCGGTTCCGGCAAGGGAGTCGGCTCCGGCACCGCTGACCGGACCGCCACCACGGGCCGAGCGCTGTCCGCCTCACCCGCTGCGTGTCCGGTGAGGGTGCCCGCTGCTTCGCGCAGCTTTCGGCCTCGCTGGCAGAGGTCGCGCCATTCGGGGTTGGGTAGGTAGTAGGTCCGCACGGTCATTGCGAGCACGTCGCCGCTGCCGTCGGCTTCACCGTCCGGGCGGAGGATGCCTACTCCTTTGTGGCTTGGTAGGAGTGTGGAGGCGTCGTAGCCGCGGGTGTTCATCTGGTCGCCGAGCACGATGTTGGAGTCGCGCCAGTCCATCACCCGGAGTGCGAACCGTGAGCCGAGTACGGCGCGCAGCCGGGATGGGATCGTGGCGGAGTCGGGTCGCTGGGTGGCCAGGATGACCACCACGCCGACCGCCGGTCCTTTCCGCGCGAGGTAGGCCAGTAGATCGGCGATGTGTGCGCCGAGCGTCGTCTTGACCTCGCCGACGTCTTGGCGCTTCGGGTTGTCCAAGAAGACCTGTACTTCGTCCAGGATCACGCCCGTGATGGGCATCCCGAGGTCGGCATCCCGCGAGATGGCCCGTGTGATCTTCGATTCCGGGCACAGCTCGTCGTCCAGTGTGGACATGCGGGTGTAGCGCTGCTGCACTTCGCCGACCAGCTCGGTGAGGTGGTCGCGGACCGCTTCGGCGTGCTGGTCGTCGTCGCCGCGCACGAAGCGGTGCGCGACGGCTTCGGCGGCGTCCCAGTCGTTTCCTCCCTTGCCGTCGAAGACGTAGAGCCGGGCGTGCGGGTCGAGGACGAGGCCGGCGGTGGCGAGCCGGGCGGCGAAGGTCTTGCCCTGGCGCGGGATCGCGCCGACGAGCAGCGAGGTCCACACCAACGGCAGGTCGATCCGCCGGTTCCGCGCATCGCGTCCGAACGGCACCGCTCGCCAGGCATCCCAGGAATCCACCGACAGCAGCGGGGACGGCAGCGGCGGACCGGAGTACGGATCGTCGTCGGCTACCCACAGGAACACCCGCCCGGCGTGGCCACGCCTGCCGCGCACCCGTTCGGCGACGAGCTGGACTTCGTCGACTGCGAGCGCGGAGGCGAGTGCTTCGCGTTGCTTGATCACGTCGGCGGCTTTGCGGGTGGCGGGTAGGTCGACGGTCATTGCCCAGCCCTGCCCGGAGCGGACCGCGCGTTCCACCAGGTGCACGGTGTCGTCCTTGCCGATCAGCTTCGCGTCGCGGAACGCGTCTATGAGGACTTGCGGGTCCATCGTCCACGCGAACGAACGCGGACCGGCGATGACCGGCTTACGCCCCGAAGCGCCTTCTGTGCGTCGTCCCGCCACTGCTGCCACTGCAGCGGCCAGTGCGAGCGATGCCCACAGCGCGGATTGTCCGAACAGGACTCCCTGTACCGTGCCCGCACCGATGACGCCGAGGGCGACGGCTCCGGTCACCTTCCAGCGGAACAGTGTCAGTGACCGGATTTCCAAGAACTTGTCGGCCAGCTTCTCGGACTGCTCGGCGGCCTCGCGGTAGTCGTACACTCGCACCCATCGTCGCCACCGGCGCACCGCGAACAGCACGCCTCGGGCGACGGCCCGCAGGAACCGCCACGGTGAGCGGGCCACCGCTGCGGCGGTGTCGATGAGTGCTTGCCGCAGTAGCGGCCATGACTTCAACAGTGCGGGCACGCGCGGCGAACGCTGCCACCACCGCGCGAACCGTCGTGCGCGTTCACGGCGTGGTTGGTCGTCCACGATTTCGGCGTCGAACACGGCTCGCTCCACCTCGTTCAGGGAGCCTCGAAGTGCGTCGTCGTTCATGGCTCGTCCCGTTCGGTGTTCACTGCCTCGGCGAGTGCGGCGGCCAGTCGTGAGGACAGCCCGCGCGAGCAGCCGGTGACTTCGCGAATCCATGCGGGAGTCACGGTCACGTCGGGCTGCCATGCCTGCCGCGCCCGGTTCAGGTACTCGTCGGCGGAGGTCCGGTGCGGAGGCCGGGCGGCCTTCCGCTCGGTTCGCTCGGGTGCTGCGGCCGGTCGCGGTGGTGCTGCGGAGAGCGCGGCGACTTCTCCGAGCTTGTCCCGCAGGTCGGTCACGGCCTCGGCGGCCACGAACACCACCAGCGGCGGCACGGAATGCAGCACCACCAGCGCCGCCGAGGCGTCCGCGAACGCCTCCCAGGTGTTCATGACGTAGGTCGCGGCGAGCGTGAACCACTTCGCCCCGCGCACCCATCCGCCGGTGCGCACGCCGTAGCGGGCGGTGACCTGCTCGGCCCGCAGGATCGCCAGCAGCACCAGCGACACCATCGGATCGAGCAGCCACGCAGCCGACCACCGCAGCGACCCCACGGCCGCGTCTCCGGCGGCGAAGCTCTGGACGTTGGTCATGGTGAACGCGAGTCCCAGCAGGATTCCCGTCCAGCACAACCGGTCCACCTGTCGCCGCACCTGCTCGACCGGTTCGGCCCCGGAGGGGACGGGCGGCGAGTGCCGCCCGTCCCGCGATGTCCGCCCGCTCATCGTTTCCGGCTCCGGTGGTGTGGCGGCTCCGGGGTGGTGACCGTGAGCGCCTTGGTGAGCGTGTAGGCCGCCAGTGCTGCCGGAATGCCCAGCACCGTGAACAGCGCCGTGCTGCTACCGCCTTGCGTGATCACGAGCCACTGCCCGAGCACGATCACGCCCGCCGTCGCGACCACCCGCCCGGTCAGCGACACCAGCCGCGCCCCGGTCCGCGCGGTCTCGGCGGCCTTGCGGGACGCGCGGGCACTCGCCCGCCACACGCCGATCAGGGCGAGCAGCGCACCGACCACCGCGAGCACTTGCACTGGAGTGAGTTGCAGCGTCATTCCCACTCACCCCGTTCGGCTTCACGGCGTGCCCGCCACATCGGGTAGAGCGCGCGGCGGTCCTCTTCGGACAGCGCGCCCCACACGCCGACCGTCTCCGCTCCGGCGGAACGGAACTCCAACTCCAAGCACTCGTCGCGAACCGGGCAGTCCGCGCACAGCCGGGCCGCCAACTCGCGGTCGGGCTCGGTGCCGGTCGGCTCCGGCGGGTCGCCTTCGGTGAGCTTCCACAGGCAGCGGCCGTTGTCCGTGACCACGTCGGTGAGCACGTCCAGCGGCAGCGACCGCAGCAGGTCCAGCCGCGCGAGCCGTTCGGTCTCTTCGGGGTTCACCACGACGCACCCCCGTTCAGCCGCGCCACGTCGCGAGCGGTCCGGTGCTCGGCGGCCATCTCCGCCACGTCCACGCGTCCGCCCGACTCGCTCGCCTCGGCGGCGAGCCGGTCCACGGCCGCGCTCGGGACCACGTAGCGGGTGCGGACCCGCACGGCCGGGAACGAGTCCTCCCGGATCGCGCGGTACAGGGTCGAGGGGTTGCAGCGCATGATCCGCGCCGCTTCCCGAACCGTGTAGAACGTCGGTCTCCCGGCGTTCTCGAAGTTCTTTTCCATGTTTGTGTCTCCTGAGAACGAGGAATGCGCGTATTTCGGCGGAATGAAAAGCCAATATCAGCGCACAGAAGACGCGAAGTGCCTCGTCCCTCGCGTGGGGTTGCTGTGTCGAAAAAGAGTTCGCGCTAATGTCGGCGCTGAGGCGGAGCGCGGAGGAATACGTGTCGGAGGACTGGACTGCGGTCGCTCATGCGATTGACCAGCGCGTGAGCGAACTCGGTATGCGGCAGCGCGAGTTGGCGGAGCGCTCGCACGTGTCGCAGGCGATCGTGCGCGAGTTGCAGCACAACACCGTGCAGCGGCGGCGGAGCGCGCGAACGCTCGAAGCGCTGTCGCTGGCGTTGGGCTGGCACGCCGAGCACCTCTCGGCCGTGCTCGACCGGCGCACTCCGCCCGAGGTCGGCGACCCGCTGACCATTGCCGATGACGACGTGCCCGGCCGGTTGTCGGCCATCGAGCACCAGCTCCGCCGGATCACCGACACGCTCGACGAGATGAACTCGCGGCTCACCGCGGAGACCGGACGTGGCGGCGGGTCGGGCGGCTAGCCGACCGTTCCGGCGATCAACCGGCCCGCCCCGGTGGGCCGTTCCTTGTGCGCTGTCCATGACTCCAAGAAACGGCAGTCGAGCGCGTTTTCACAGATGGCTGCGGTTAACCACGAGCCCATTAACCGCAATTAACCACGCAGGTCAGATCGCATATCGGGGGATGATGCGATGACACCGAAAACCCGCTTGCAAGTGGTTCGCAGGCAGCTCGACTACTCGGCCGACGACGTGATCCGGATGCTCGACCGACTCGCGAAACGGCTGGATGTGTCGGTCATGTCGCCGACGAGCCTGAAAACGAAGCTGTCCCGCTGGGAGAACGGGCACGAGTCCGTGAGCGAGCCCTACCGGCGGCTGTTCCGCGAGATCTACGGCCGCACCGACGAGGAGTTGGGGTTCCCGTCCGAGCCGGATGATCAAGACGTCGCGGAGCTGCGTGCCCGCATCGCGATCGCTCGCAGGGTTGATCCGGAGCTGCTGGAGAGCTTCCGTCTCCAGGTGGACCATGCCCGGCAGATCGATCGCCGCTTCGGCGGCGTCACAATGTTGGACCGGCTCCGGGGCGATATCGACCAGGTGAGCAATCTGCTCGGACACAGCACGCTGAGCGGGCACCGCGAAGCCCTAGCGGGAGTGCTCACCGAAGCGTCCACATTGGCCGGGTGGGAAGCCCTCGACCGCAGCGCGCACGGGCAGGCATGGGAGCACTACGAGCGCGCGAAAACCGCCGCGCGAGAAGCAATGTCGCCGCCGCTGCTCGCACACGCCACCGCCGAGCAGGCGTTCGTGCTCATCGACATTGGCGAGACCGAAGCGGCGGCTGAACAGCTCGCCGTAGCTCGTGAAGTAGCCGGAGACGCTGCCCCCGCGTTGCTCCGAGCGTGGTTGGCGGCAGCGCACGGCGAAGGGCTCTCGGCAGTCGGGCAGCGAGACAACGCACTTCGGGCGTTCGATCAAGCCGACCAGCTCTTGCCCGCCGAACCGGTCGATCCCGCGTTGCCGTTCCTGTTCCTTGGTGGCTCACACCTGGATCGGTGGCGCGGCAACGCGCTGAGCAAACTCGGGGAGGCCGAAGCGATCGACCAGCTCACCGACGCGCTCCCGCGTCTCCCCGAGGCGTTCACGCGCGCCCGTACGGGAATCCTGGTCGATCTCGCGTTCGCCTACGCCGCAGCAGGCGAACGAGACGCCGCGCTCGAACACTCCCGCCAAGCGCGGCGCCTCGCCTCCCAGATCAAGTCAGACCGTCAACTACGCCGACTCAGCGGCCTGATCCTTCCCGGCTCCTCGTGAAGCCAGGTAGTACAGCAGCGCGACCAACGTCCCGGACCCGAGAAGCTTCCGCTGCTGCGTCAACTCGATGACGCGTTCCAGCGGAACCCACTCGATCGTCCCGGCTTCCTCTTCATCGGTCGGGTCGCCGACGTGCCTCGCCCCACGCCACAGGTAGACGTCGAACTGCGCGGTGACCATGCCGGGGATCGGCTCGAAGCTCACCAGATGCTCGGCCTCGCCGACCGGCTCCCAGCCGCTTTCCTCGCTCGCCTCGCGCAATGCCGTCGCCGTGGACTCCTCATCGCCGTCCACGAGGCCGCCCAACAGCTCATAGCCCCACTCATCCGTGGCGAACCGGTACCGCCACAGCATCAACACTTCATCGCGCTCGTTGACAATCAACGCCACCGCGACCCGATCCAGGTGCACCACGTGATGCTCGAACCGCCGCCCATCCGGCGGCTCGACGTCCACTAGCCCCAACCGGACATACCGGTTGTCATAGATCGTCCGCTCCCCGTGCACCCGCCATGCTCCACGCTCGTCAGCCACGCTCCTAGCCTACGACCCGTATACGTACCCATACCCGTCGCAACTCTACGATGCCCTCAGGGCAATTTTTACGTCAAATCAAGCAAGACTGCCTCGGCTCGCTTGCCCGCATCCTTGATTTCCATCAATCGTGGCGAGTCAATAATTGACTTGAGGGCTTTTATTGCAACCTCTATCGCAGTACGGCGATGATCATCCACGCTACCCTTTTTTACCACGCCCCCGTGAACAAGCGCACTTCTTGCACTATAAACATCTTTCAACTTGCCAAACAAGATACTTCTTTCATTTGGCGAATCCGGATGCACAATCCGCGCCAAAGAAGCAGTGACACGTAGGGTCGTCTCCGTTTTCCCTCCGAAGAATATCTCCCAAGCCGTCACCGTGTCGATGAGGCTATCGCCAGAGTCTTGGCGATTTGCTATCGCTCGAATTATCCGATTTACGCCGATCTCAATCGCACTAAAGTCAGTCTCCATCAAGCGCACATGCCATCGCATCATCTTCTCGAAAAATAGTTGGTCGACACGAAAGCCATGAGGATTATACGGTGGGATGTTATAAATACGTGCACCGAAACCGCTCACCGGGAGGCGAGACACGGCCATACATGCTGACAATCCTACGGGGGACTCCTCCTGGGCCAAAATAAAGGAGAGCTGAAGACATGTTACGGTCTTCTCCATAAACTCTTGCTGAGTATCCACAGAGTCACTGACACGGGAGCGATCAGGCCAGCTCGATGCGCCACAAGATAAAGATTCAACCCCAACGCTAGCCGCCGACACGAGCGTCAAGAGTCGGATCCCCGGCATCCAAGATTGCCCGCCGATCATAGTCTTAACACTGGGAGGATCAAGCATCCTGATCGCCCCAATGTCAGTACTCAATTCATGCTGATCTTCAATCTCGGCACCGAAAAATCCGACGATATACGGCACCGATATCCTCTCGCGCCGACCGAGCTTCCGCAGATCAGAAACAGAATCGGGTATGAAATCAAGGAGACTCTCTAAATCCCTCCTATTTTGCACAACAGATTTTCGCCACGCATGCTCAACGATCACCTGAGGAGCCATTTCCAGTTGAATCGACGAGCCAGTACCATTTGAGAACATAATAAACGACGTATGCTCTCCCGAAAAATCCCATAAGGTTGACGGATTTCCGTTGTACCCTGGAAACAAGCTAACTATATCCCGATCTTTCACCAGCTCCTCTAAGGACTGCCGAAGACTATTCGACCTCAACATCCAAGCCCCCACGGCGATATTCGAGTCATAGTCTTCACATGGAATAGCAAGCAACGGATATAGCTCTTCGGCTACTCTCAAAATCTTCTCAGTAAGCGGGTCATCGCTCGTCCGCGCATACACCTCACCTCCGCAAGACAAGCGCAAAGATGTGGCTCTAGTTCCGCCGTCCACCGGAACGGCAACATCGGCCAGAGCAAAGCTTCTGCTGTGTGCATCATCCTGATCATCTGCCCACAGTGAAAGTTGAAGTAACTGGTTTGCCGCATCGATCTGAGCTTGGCTAAATTGCTCAGCACTCTGATCGATGTTCAGCAAATAACCCAGGAGATCAGATCCGAAAGTTCGCCTTAGCGCTCCCAGCATAAGCAAAATATATCACAGCCTTCAGCCCCACAGAAAATCAATTATGCTGTTCGTTATTCTTGTTCCTTTTCGGCATTCTCCCACCAAGAATTTCTGCGGCTTTCCTATCTGATGCTGCGACCCATGCGGCGTATACGCGCAGGGTGGTAGCGCCTCCACCGCCGTGTCCGAGACGTCCGGAGACAGTGGGGAGATCGATTCCAGCAGTCAGCAGTTCCGTCGCCGAGTAGTGCCGCAAGGCATGGAGGTGGGTTCGGATTCCGAGGCGTTTCGCCATGTTCGTGTAGCGGGAGCTGAGGGCGTCCGGTGGGTACGGGTGGCTGTGGTCCGGGCTCTTCGTGCCGGTGAAGACGAACAGGTCGTCGGAGAACTCGATCCCGAGTGCTTCGGCCCGTTCACGGACGCGGCGCTTGTGCTCGCCGAGGAGGACGACCGTTTCGGTGTCGAGGGCGATGCGGCGGTTCTGGTGGGTCTTGGTGTCCTTTTCCTGGCCGCCGACCCAGTTTCGGCGGAGGTCGATCACGCCGGTGTCCAAGTCGAGGCGGGAGAAGCGGAGGGCGACTAGCTCGCCCCGGCGCATCCCGGTGGTCATCGCGAGCCACACGAGCGTGCCCCAGTCCTCGTCGAGCCGGAACGCCTCTTCCGAGAGGCGGGCCGCCTCGTCCGGTGTCGGTGGGTCGGGCTCCGGTGGCTTCTGCTTCGGCTTGCGCGCCACGCGGGCGGGGTTGGTGTTGATCCAGTCCCAGCGCTCCGCGGCATCGAGGGTGCCGCTGATGATGAAATGGATCTGCCGGACCGTTGACGCCGCCATCGGCTTGCAGACGTGTGGCTTGCACTTGGCCGCCACGCAGTCGTGATCGCCGTCCTTCTTATGGCGCTCGATGAACGGCTTGCCGTCGCACCGTGTCCGGCACCGGCGGAGCTCGGTGTAGAAGTTCTCCAGCATCCGCGCCGTGATCTTGTTGACCGCTGTCTCCCCCAGCGCCGGACGGATGACTCGGGAAACGTAGCCCTCGTAGGTCTCGCGGGTGCTCTGCTCGATCTCGTTCGTCCGCAGCCACTCGCCGAGGGCGTAGGACAACGTCGCCGACGACGGCGCGGAGCGCTGTCCGTCGACCTGAGAGAGCAACTTGTTCAGCAGGCGCTCGGCCCGCTTCCGGGCGGCCTTGCCCGTCCCCTGCACCGCGTCCCGCAGGTACGTCCGTTTGCCGGTAACGGGATCCACTCCGGCGTAAACGATCACGCGGAGTGTCCTGCCGTGCTCTTCGATGCGGCCTCGCTGGCGTCCGCCGCTGCTCGCACTACCCATGCTTCGGGAAGCTACTCGCACCCAAACTCGCACCCAAGTCGGCGATTTCGATCTTGAAAAAGACTCCGCCGCAGGTCAGATGGTGGGGCAGGTGGGACTTGAACCCACGGCTGACGGATTATGAGTCCGCTGCTCTGACCAACTGAGCTACTGCCCCCGAAGGCGTGATGAAACGCTCCGCTGGGTGATCGTAGCGAGGCTGGGCGGTGTGAAGCGCGTTGGGTTGTCCGCTCGACCGGGCGAAACCGGGCCGCTGGACGGGATTCCGGGGGCATGGCAGCAGAAAGGGCCGGCACCCGCAGGTGCCGGCCCGTGCTCGTGGCGGCGTCACATGAACGATGCGACGTTGAACGCGCCGGTCAGCTGGCCGATGACCACGATGCTGGCCAGCAGCGCGCTGATCCCGGCCACCGTCAGCAGCGACAGCATGACCAGGTACACCAGCGCCCTGATCGGCTTCGGCAGCTGTGCCACCGTGGCCAGATCGGGCAGCGCGAAGTGGTTTTCCTTGCCGATTCCTGGAGCGGACATCCCGACTTCCCCCGTCCTTGTCGTCCCCGTTCTTGCACCACTGCTCCGAGGACGGAGAGCAGTGGGAGTTTCGTTGGTCCTCACGCATCATGAATCGATTTGGTTCCTGCCACGTGGCCGGGACCACGGGCCGATCCAGATCGTTCATACCCGCTGTGACCTGCGGGAAAACCTCAGGGGAAAGCGGGGTGTCGCGTCGCTGCACGAATCAGATCGCAGGGTTCGGCACAATCGTTATCCGACTCTGATCGATCTGAGACTTCCTCACCCGAAAGGGTGGTCCCGGTTCTGCGATCACGGAAAAGGGGCACCGATTCGGCGCCCCTTCGCGATTCAGCAGGCCTTCGGCAGGCCGACCGATCTGATTTCCGGCCGGGGAGCGTCGATCCGGTAGCGATGCCCACATCTGCTCATGCGCCACGCACCTTGTTTCGACCTGCCCCGATCGGCCCTCGGACCGTGCTGCCAGCATAGCAGCAGCCGCGGACCGGACCGATTCAGGCTCCCCCTTCCGCGCGAGCTGGACGGGAACCGGTTTTTCCCGTCACCGCAGGACATTTCGCCTCGTCGGCGACGCTCAGCCGTCGTACGCGCCCGCCGCGATGTCCGCGAACAGCGTCGGCCCGGCCGGCTCCCAGCCGAGCAGCTCGCGGGTGCGGGTGTTCGACGCCGCGGCGTCCACGCCGAAGAAACCGGCGATCCAGCCGAAGTGCTCCGCGGCGTCCTGCGGATCGATCGACGCGACCGGCAGGCCGAGGCGCTCGCCGAGGGCGGTGGCGATGTCCCTGGCGGGCAGCCCTTCCTCGGCGACCACGTGCAGCCGCTCTCCCGCGGGCGCGCCGTCCAGCGCGAGCCGGACGAGCCGGGCGGCGTCCGAGCGGTGCACCGCGGCCCACCGGTTCGAGCCGTCGCCGACGTATCCGGCGACCCCTCGTTCCCGCGCGACCTTCACCAGCTGGGCGGTGAACCCGTGGTCGCCCATCCCGTGCACGGTCGGCGCGAAGCGCAGCGCCCCCGCGCGGACGCCGCGGTCCGCGTAGGACAGCGCCAGGTTCTCGCTGCCCCCACGCGCCGAGTCGACGCCCTCGTGCGGCGACGGGTCCAGCTCGGTGGGCAGCCCGCTCGCCGCCAAGCCCGCCAGCCCGGCGGCGATCAGGAACGGCCGGTCGCTCCCGGCGAGCACGTCGAGCATCGCCCGGACCGCGACGTCCTCGGCGCGCCCGGCGCCCGCGAGATCGGTGAAGTCGTGCTTGAAGGCCAGGTGCACCACGGCGTCGGCCTTCGCGGCAGCGGCGGCGAGGCCTTCCGGGTCGTCGAGGTCGCCGCGGACCACTTCGGCTCCCGCGGCCGCGACGGCGGCGGCGGATCGGTCGGAGCGGGCCAGGCCGAGGACCTCGTGGTCGTTCGCGAGCAGTTCCGCGGTGACGGCGGTGCCGATCCAGCCGGAGGCACCGGTGACGAAGACGCGCATGGCGTGCTCCTCTTCCTTGATGTCAGTAACTGTCATCGACAGTAGCACGTGATGTCAGCGCCTGCCATCACTACACTCCTCGGACATGAGCCGCTGGGAACCGGGCGCACGGGACCGGATGACGCGCGCCGCCGTGGAGCTGTTCGCCGAACGCGGCTTCGAGCGGACCACCGCGGGCGACATCGCCGAACGCGCCGGCGTCACCGAACGCACCTTCTTCCGCCACTTCGCCGACAAGCGGGAAGTCCTCTTCGACGGGGAACAGGCGATGGAGCACGCCTTCCAGGAGGCGATCGCGGCCGCCCCGGCCGATGTGGCGCCGATCGACGTGGCGATCGCGGGCGCCCGGGCCGCGGCCGGGCTCCTCACCGACCGGCGCGAGCAGGCGGCGCGGCGCGCGCAGATCATCGCGCGGACCCCGAGCCTGCAGGAGCGCGAACTGCTCAAGCTCGCGGGCATGACCCGCGCCGCCACCGACTCGCTGCGCGAGCGGGGCACCGCCGACGACACCGCGGCACTCGCCGCCCACTGCGCCGTGACCGTCTTCCAGATCGCCTTCGCGCGCTGGATCGACGAGGACGCCCCCGACCTCATCGCCTGCGCCGAGGAGACCGCGGCCGGGCTGCGCGGCCTGTTCTGATCCACCCTCCCCACTTCCGGACGGCCGCACCGGCCGCCCGGCGACGGACCCTGCCCGCTCCCGCCGCTAGTTGTCATTGCGTATAGTCCAACTTGACAACTTGTAAAGTTAGGGCGGCCGGAGGTCCCCGTGTCCAGATTCCGCAGGTTCGCCCTGTTCGGCGGCATCGCGCTGGCGGTCGTCGTGCTGCTGTCGCTGGGATTCCAGTTCGGGCTGCCCGGCTCCGCCGGTCCCCGCGACCGGCTCGGCACCTACTCCAGCGACCAGGGCCGGCTGATGTACCAGGTGCACCTGCCGCCGGACTACCGCGAGGACTCCCGCCCGCCGGTGGTGATGGCCGTGCACGGCTGCGCGATGACCGGCTTCGGGTGGAACTCGATGAAGGCCACCACCCGGTTCGACCAGCTCGCCGACGAGGCCGGGTTCATCGTGGTCTACCCGACCCAGAGCCCGTTCCAGAACAAGCTGAACTGCTGGAACTCCACCGATCCCGCCGACCAGCACCGCGGCCGCGGCGAGCCCGAACTGCTCGCCGGAATCGCCCGCGAGGTCGTGTCCGAGTACCACGCGGACCCCCGCCAGGTGCACGTGACGGGAGCGTCGTCGGGCGCGGGCGCCGCCGTGATCCTGGCCGCCACCTACCCCGACGTGTTCGCCACGGCCACCTCGGTCGCGGGCGGCGAGTACGGGCTGGACCAGGTCGATCCCGAGCACCCCGCCGAGGTGCCGCCGACCTACACCGCCGGGCAGGCCTACGCCCAGATGGGCTCGCGCGCCCGCCCGGTCCCGCTGCTGGTCTTCCAGGGCGATCAGGACGAGGTGGTGCCGCCGTTCGTGGCGGACCGGCTCGTCGAGCACTGGTCGCGGGTCACCGAACTGGCCGCGGGCGGGCGGCCAGGCGGGGACGTCGACGCGAAACCCGAGTCCGTGGTCCGGCAGAATCCCCCGGGTCTGCACCCGTACACCCGCTCGACCTACGCGGCGGCGGGCGGCGGCCTCCCGGTGATCGAGTCGTACCTGACCTCCGGCATGGGGCACGCCTGGTCCGGACCGGCGGCCAGCGGGCTGTTCACCGACCGGTCCGGGCCGGACATGGCACGCCTGATCTGGGACTTCGCCGCCGCCCGGCCGATGAACGGAGGAACGCGATGAGCGCGACCCGAGGCGGGAAACCGGCATGACCGCCCCGCGCCGCACCCGACTCTCCCGCGAGGCGCGGGCGGCCCAGCTGCTGGACACCGCCGAAGCGCTGTTCGCCGAACACGGCCTGGAACGCACCTCGGTGGAGGACGTCGCGCGCGCCGCAGGCGTGACCAGGCCGATGGTCTACTCGCACTTCGCGTCCAAGGAGGAGATCTTCCTGGCCTGCGTCCGGCGGGCCCGCGCCGAGTTGGAAGCCCGCATCCGCGAACCCGAGATCATGATCGAGGCGGGGGCGGACGCGGCGGCCGTGATCGAACGCGCCGGTGCGCTGTTCTTCGAACTCCTGGAACGCGATCCGCAGCGGTGGAAGGTGCTGTTCCTGCGCGGTGGCGCGCTGTCCGAAGATCTCGCGGCGGACGTCGCCGCGCTGCGGCTGGGGACGGTGCGGCGGATCGCGGACATGATCGGTCACTTCGCGTCCTTCGACGAGGAGCGGGCGACCGCCTTCGCGCACGCGATCAGCGGCGTGGGCGAGCAGCTCGGCCGCTGGTGGTTCGCCCACCCCGAGATCCCCCGCGACCGGGTCGTGGCGCACTACCGGGACTTCATCACCGCAGGCCTCGGCCTGCCCTGAACTCGCACCGGGCGCGCCGACCCCGGCAGCACGGCGGCCGACCGCACCCCGGCTCCGCGCGGGAGGACGCGGCCGAGCCGAGTTCCCGGGGATCACCCGGGCAGCCGCTCCCCGAGGAAGACCTGCTCGCGGGTGAAGTAGAACTCGCTGCGGGACATGTCGATGAAGCGCTGCTCGTCCGGCCGGATCAGGTCCCGGTAATCGGCCGAGGCCGTCAGCGCCGCCAGGTCCTCCGCCGAGTCGAACCACTGCCGCACCACCGCGTCCAGCGTCGACTCCGGGACGCCGGGTACCCCGAGCGGCCGCGGGTGCTCCACCACGTAGCGGCGCACGTACCGGACGGCGGCGGGCGTGGCGGCGACCAGCGGGGCGTGCCGCTCCCGGTGGTGCTCGACGAACTGCTCGTGGGAGAGCTCGGGCAGGCGGCGCAGCAGGCTCACGAGGATCACCACGAGATCCACCCTAGTTCGCCGACGGGCGGGGTCAACGCGCCTTCCGGGTGGTGCACCCCGCCACCCGGTGCACCGCACCCTGCTCCGTCCGCGCGCAGCCTCGACCTCGAAATTGCATATTTATGCGTCATGCCCTCGTCGGCCCAGGAGAGCCGGACATGGCCGTGCGCGCACTCCACGCACTGGGGAAGCCCTGCCCTTCGAGCCCGGGGAGACGGCCTGTTACGATGAATACATGTCGAAGGTCCTGAATAATCTTCCAGTGGGTGAGCGCGTCGGCATCGCCTTCTCCGGCGGGCTGGACACCTCGGTCGCGGTGGCGTGGATGCGCGAGCGCGGCGCCCTGCCGTACACCTACACCGCAGACATCGGCCAGTACGACGAGCCGGACCTGTCGGACGTGCCGGAGCGCGGCCGCGTCTACGGGGCCGAGCGCGCCCGGCTGATCGACTGCCGCGCCGCACTGGTCGAGGAGGGCTTCGCCGCACTGGCCTGCGGCGCCTTCCACATCCGCTCCGGCGGGCAGGCCTACTTCAACACCACGCCGCTGGGCCGCGCGGTGGTGGGCACGCTGCTGGTGCGCGCGATGCGCGAGGACGACGTGTCCATCTGGGGCGACGGCTCCACCTACAAGGGCAACGACATCGAGCGCTTCTACCGGTACGGCCTGCTGGCCAACCCGGACCTGCGCATCTACAAGCCGTGGCTGGACGAGGCCTTCGTCGGCGAGCTCGGCGGCCGGGACGAGATGTCCGCGTGGCTGGTCGAGCGGGAGCTGCCGTACCGCGACTCCGCGGAGAAGGCGTACTCCACCGACGCCAACATCTGGGGTGCCACCCACGAGGCGAAGAAGCTCGAATTCCTCGACACGCCCCTGGAGATCGTCGAGCCGATCATGGGCGTGCGGTTCTGGGACTCCGACGTGGAGATCCCCGCCGAGGACGTCACCGTCGAGTTCCGGCACGGCCGCCCGGTGCGGATCAACGGCAAGTCCTTCGACTCGGACGTGGACCTGGTGCACGAGGCCAACGCCATCGGCGGCAGGCACGGGCTCGGCATGTCCGACCAGATCGAGAACCGGATCATCGAGGCCAAGAGCCGCGGCGTGTACGAGGCGCCGGGCATGGCGCTGCTGCACATCACCTACGAGCGGCTGCTCAACGCGGTGCACAACGAGGACTCGGTGGCCATGTACCACACCGAGGGCCGCCGCCTCGGCAGGCTGCTCTACGAAGGCCGCTGGTTCGACCCGCAGGCGCTGATGCTGCGGGAGTCCATGCAGCGCTGGATCGGCTACCCGGTCACCGGCAGCGTCACGGTGCGGCTGCGCCGCGGCTGGGACCACACGGTGCTCAACACCGAGGGCCCGAACCTGAGCTACCACCCGGACAAGCTGTCCATGGAGCGCAGCAAGGACCAGGCGTTCGTGCCGAACGACCGCATCGGCCAGCTGTCCATGCGCAACCTGGACATCGCCGACTCGCGCAGCATGCTGGAGCTGTACGAGGGCGGCGGGCACGGCGCGCTCACCGCGTGGGGCGAGCTCGTCGGCGAGCTGGCGCCGGGCGGGGCCAGCGCGATCGCCGCGCGGGCCGACGGCGAGGACGGCGGCGTCGAGGCCGACGCGCTGGACCACGCGGCCATCGAGGTCGGCACGGACTGACCTGCACCGCTCACGAGGGCCGGTGCGACCTGGTGTCGCACCGGCCCTCCGCGTGCGTGCACCGGTTCTCCGCGCGGGCAGGACCTCATTCCGGCCACGGCGAGTTCTCGATCACCTCGACGAAGTCGCCGCGCGCGAAACCCGGCACGAAGTGGGCCAGCACATCGGCCTTGACGTTGCCGAAGGTCGTCTCCGGGCGGTGCCGGATGCCGTCGGTGAACGCGGCGAGGATGCCGTTCTTGAAGTCCGGGCGCGGGTGCGCGCCGACGACTTCGGCGCGCTGCCGCTCGTCCACCTCGTGGTAGCCGAGACCGAGCACGTCCAGCTCCACCCCGCGGGTGACCAGCGCGATCTCCGGCGCCATGTGCAGCGGGATCTCCGGGGTCGTGTGCAGCGCGATCGCCGTCCACACCCGGTCCGCCCGCTCCCCGTCGACGCCGTGCTCCGCGAGGAAGCGGCGGGCCTCGTCGGCGCCGTCGATCTCGAAGCGCTGGTCGTCGCGGCGGAACCGCTCGGTGAGCCCGAGGTCGTGGAACATCGCGCCGACGTAGAGCAGTTCCGGGTCGAACCTCAGCCCGTCCCGCCGCCCGCGCAGCGCGCCCCACAGGAACACCCGCCGCGAGTGGTCGTAGACCAGCGGCGTGGCCACGTCCCGCACCAGCTCGGTGGCCGACCGGGCCAGCGCGCTGTCCGGAATCTCCACGCCCGCGATGTTCTCGCCCATCGGTGCCGCCTCTCGTCTCGGTGCCCGGCCGGTCCAGGTTCGCCCGGCGGCTACCGTGGCGCCATGTCCGCACAGACCGGAACACCACGGATCCGGACATGACCCACCGCGTCGCGTTCCTGGTGTTCGACGGGATGACCCTGCTCGACTTCAGCGGACCGGCCGAGGTGCTGCACCAGGCCGGGCTGCTCGGCCACCGGTACGAGCCGGTGCTGGTGTCGGCCCGCGGCGGCCCGGTCCGCACCGCGAGCGGCCCCGAGCTGGGCCCGACCACCGCGGCCGTCGACGCCGGACCGGTGGACACCGCGGTGATCACCGGCGGGGAACGGCTCGTCGCGGACCCGGCGGACGACGAACTGCTGGCGGCGGCGCGCGTCCTCACCGCGGACGCACCGCGGGTGGCGTCGGTGTGCACCGGTGCGTTCCTGCTGGCCGAGCTGGGACTGCTCGACGGGCGCCGGGCCACCACCCACTGGCGGGACGCGGACGTGCTGGCGCGGCGGCACCCCGCGGTGCGCGTCGAACCGGACGCCATCCACGTGCGCGACGGGCGCTACGTCACCTCCGCGGGCATCAGCGCGGGCATCGACCTGGCGCTGGCGCTGGTGGAGGACGACCACGGGGTGGAGATCGCCCGGCACATCGCGCGGGAGATGGTCGTGTTCCTGCACCGGCCGGGCGGCCAATCGCAGTACTCGACGGCGACCGCCCCGCCTCCGGCGCGGGCCGCGCAGCTGCGCGCGGTGCTCGACGCGGTGCTCGCCGACCCGGCGGGGGACCACCGCCCGGTGGTGATGGCGCGGGCCGCGGCGAGCAGCACCCGCCACCTGACCCGGTTGTTCCGCGCGGAGCTGGGGACGACGCCCGCGCGCTGGGTCGAACGGGTCCGGCTGGACCGGGCGCAGCGGCTGCTGCTGGACGGGCACACCGTCACCTCGGCGGCCCGGGGCAGCGGGCTGGGTTCGGACGAGGCGCTGCGCCGCGCGTTCACCCGGCACCTGGGCACCACGCCGACCGACTACCGCAGGCGCTTCGGGTCCACCCGCGGCTGATGGTCAGGGCAGCACGACGGTCATGACCAGTTCGCAGGTCTCCTCGCCCGCGCCGCGGTAGCCGTGCGGGACGTCGCCGCCGAAGGTCGCGGTGCTCCCGGCCGGGACCTCGTGCTCGGCGCCGTCGACGACCAGCACGAGCAGGCCGGACAGCACGGTGACGGTCTCCACTACCCCCGCCTGGTGCGGGTGGCTGGGGTAGTCCTCGCCGGGTTCCAGCCGCCAGCGCCAGATCTCGGTGGGCGCGGGGCCGGGCGCGGTGAGCACGAGCCGGGCCTCGCCGCCCCGCTCCCCGGTCCACAGCGGTTCGACGGAGGCGGCGTCCACCACGCGCACGCTGCTCGACGCGGCGCCCTGGACCAGGTCGGACACCGGGACGCCGAGGGTGTCGGCGAGGCGCACCAGGGTGCCCAGGTTCGGGTTCCCCTGCGCGCGTTCCAGGCTCACCAGCGCGCCCTTGCTGACCTGCGCGCGGCGGCCGAGCTCCTCCAGGGACAGGCCGGCGCGGGTGCGGGCGGCCCGGACGTTCTGCGCGACCGTGCGCAACGCGGCGTCCGGTTCGGGCATCTCATCACCTCGGTCGTTTGATTGAACTCACAGGTCGTTTCATTGACGTCAACCGGCCTGTTCGCTGTACGGTGCGGTCGTTCCGCTGAACCGTAAGGGATGTGCTGTGCTCGCTCTCCTGCTGGCCCTCGGCAGCTCGCTCGCCTACGGGTGCGCCGACTTCCTCGGCGGCTTCGGCGCCCGCGGCGCCCACGTGCTGCGCACCGTGCTGATCGCCGCGCCGGCCAGCCTCGCCGTCGAACTCGCGCTGTGGCCGCTGCTCGGCGCCACGTTCAGCCCCGGCGCGCTCGGCTGGGGCGCCGCCTCGGGCGTCGTGTCCGCCGCCGCGTTCGCCCTGCTGTACCGGACGCTGGCGATCGGACCGATGAACGTGCTCTCGCCGATCACCGCGCTGGTCTCCGCCGGACTGCCGGTCGCGGTGGGCCTGCTGCAGGGCGAACGCCTCGCGCTCGCGGGCGTCGCCGGTCTCGCGCTCGCGCTGGTCGCCGTGGTGCTGGTCAGCGCCGGGCCCGGCACGGCCCGCCCCTCCCGCGGAGCGCTGCTGCTCGCGTTCGGGGCGGGCACCGCGATCGCGCTGCAGCTCGTGTTCCTGCACCAGGCGCCCGCCGACAGCGGAGTGGCACCGCTGATCGTGGGCCGCACCGCCTCCTCGGTGATCACGCTGACCGCGGCCGGGCTGCTGCACCGCAGGCTCGGACCGCAGCGCCCCGCCTACGCCGTCTCCGCGGCCGCCGGCGCGCTCGACTCGGTGGCGAACCTGCTGTTCCTGCTCGCCGCGCGCAGCGGGAACCTCACCGTCGTCGCCGTGATCGTCGCGCTGTACCCGGCGAGCACGGTGCTGCTGGCCCGCGGCGTCCTCGCCGAACGCGTCCACCCCGGCCAGCTGCTCGGCCTGGGCACCGCGGCCGTCGCGGTCGGTCTCCTCGCCGCGACCTGACGCGGGCCGGCCGCGGCACGACCGGCCCGCCGACGGCTCAGCCCGCGGTGGTGCGCTCGATCCAGTCGCGGTGCGCGGTGAGGTCGGTGTAGATACCGGGTCCGCTGGCGCAGTTCGGGTCGGCGTCGCCGTCGCGGCTGGTCGCCCCGATCAGCTCCCACTGCCCCGGCCTGCCCTTCAGCTGCGGACCGCCGGAGTCGAGGATGCAGGCCTGCGCTCCCTCGGTGGGGCTGTCGGTGCACAGCTCGTTCGCCGGGTCGTAGTTCTCGCTGCACCGGTCGTCCGCGACGAGCTCGGTGTCCAGCTCCTGCAGCACGGTCGGCACGTCCGGGCATTCGTTGCCGTCCTCGCAGGTCATGCCCCAGCCGAGGATGCGGGTGGGGGTGCCCGCCGGACCGGCGTCGGCGGCCAGCCCGATCGGCTGCGCCCGCACCGGGTGGTCGAGCTTCAGCACGGCCACGTCGTCGTGGAACGGCTCGTAGGAGAAGTCGGGGTGCGCGATCACCTCGGTGACCTTCGCCGTCTCCCCCTTCGTGCGGTCGTGGTCGCCGATCTGCACCGAGAGCTGCTGCGGTTCGAGGTTCACCGTGCAGTGCCCGGCGGTGACGATCCAGTCGGGCTTGATCAGCGAGGCGCCGCAGTAGTGGTGCCCGTCCTTCTGCACGCTCACCATGAACGGGTAGTCCGCCGTGGCGTCGTGCCCGCCGATGATCGCCGAGGCCGCGGGGGTGAACGCCGCGGTCAGCGCGATCGCCCCCGCCGTGCCGAGCAGCGCCGCCTTGCCGGGCTTGACCATGTCTTCCTCCTGGGTGATCGGTTTCCGGTCACCTGCGAACCTAGGGATCGGCGGCGGCCGCGAGATCACCTCGGAGTCCACGACGAGGTCGTACTTTCGGGCAAGATCGCGCTGCCCGGAAGGTCTAGCCGCTCAGCGCACGCCGAACCCGGCGTCGACGGGCAGCGCGATGCCGGTGACGTAGCGGGCCTCGCCGGAGACGAGCCGGCACCAGCCGCACCGCGTGCGAGCGGCCCTGCCCGCGGGCCGCGCCGGTCACGACGGCGACCCGGCCGCGGAACTCGTCGGCACCCATCCGAGATCACTCCCGCACCGCTGCGCACCGGTTCCGGCGGTGATCCACGGGATCAGCGCCGGCGTGCCGAGGTTGGTACGGCGTGGCGCCGCTCATCGGGTGCACACCTTCGAGTGAAGGCAGCGGCATCGTCGATCACGCATCGCAGTGCGGATTCGCGGCCCCCGACGGGAAAAGAATGAAGCCCCAGGCCTGTGACCTGGGGCTTCATCCGGGAAGCTCCTCCGACTGGACTCGAACCAGTAACCCTTCGGTTAACAGCCGAATGCTCTGCCAATTGAGCTACGGAGGAATATTCGATTTCCATCAGCTCTCTTTCGCGCTGACGGGAACTACTCTAGCGCATCGTCCCGAGCCCGTTCACACCCCCCTCCGTTCAAGAACATCGCAGGTCGAGCACTCAGGGCCGGTGGGCGATGGCGAAGATCCGCCGGAACGGGAACCAGGTGGTGCCGTCGGGACGCGCGGGGTAGTCGGTGCGCAGCCGCTCGGCGAGCGCGGCGCGGAACCGCTGCCAGTCCGGTTCGGCCAGCGCGGCGCGCACCGGGCGCAGCGCCGTGCCGGTCACCCACTCCAGCACCGGGTCGGGGCCGCTGAGGCGGTGCGCGTAGCTGGTCTCCCAGGCGTCGACCTCGGCGCCGAGGTCGGCGAGCACGTCGGCGTACTCGGCGGGGGCGAGCACCGAATCGGTGCGCAGCAGCCCGTCGACGTCCAACCCCTGCTCGGCGAGCACCTCGCGGATGGCGCGGTAGGACGGGGACTCGAAGTTCCCGGGCACCTGGAAGGCGAACGAGGCGCCCGCGGGCAGCGCGGGCAGCCAGCCGCGCAGCAGCTCGACGTGCTCGGGCACCCATTGCAGCACCGCGTTGCACAGCACCACGTCGGTGTCCGACTCGGGCCGCCAGTCCCGCACGTCCTGGAGCCGGGCGTCGACGCCGTTGCCGCGCGCGGCCTCGACCATCTGCGGCGAGGAGTCGGTGGCCTCCACCGCGGCGCCGGGCCAGCGGTCGGTGAGCAGCCGGGTCAGGTTCCCGGCGCCGCAGCCGAGGTCGACGACGCGGCGGGCGGACCGCTGCGGCACGCGGGCCAGCAGATCGTGCGCGGGGCGATCGCGCTGTTCGCTGAACGACAGGTACTTCTGCGGATCCCACACACCGGAAACAGTACGACCGTACTGTGAAGCTGTCCAGGGTCGCGCACCGCGGAGGCGGCAGGGCTCAGCGCGACGTCCGGTGCAGCCGCTCCGCCACCTCGGCCGCCACCGGGGCCAGCGACCGCTCGTCGGTGCCCGGGTCGGCGCGCACCTGCAGCACCAGCCCGTTGCGGCCCGGCACCTTCCGCTGCACGAACCGCGCCCCGCCGCCGGGCAGCTCGCGGTGCTCGGTGCTGCGGATCGACTCGGTCACCCGGGTGTGCACGATCTCCGGCAGCGTCCCCGGTTCGGCGAGCCGCAGGCGCAGCGGGCGCAGGTCGCGCAGCAGCACCGCGTCCCCGGCCGCCCCGGACTCCACCGCCTCGACCACGATCAGCACGCCGTCCCGCCAGGTCGCCTTGCTCACCAGGTGCCAGCCCAGCAGCCGGCCCTCCGGCAACCACAACCCGAGGTGCGTGGCGACCAGCGGCCCGTCCACTGCGCGTGCCACCGCCAGCACCCGCTCGTCGTCCCGGAGCGCACCGGCGAAGTCGGCGGGCACCTCGGCGGTACCGGACAACCGGGCGGCGAACCGGCGCAGCCAGGTCATCACAACGCGCCCGAAGCCTGGTGCAGCAACGACTGCCGGTACTGCTCCAGCGCCAGCATGTCGCCGAACAGCGAGTTGTACTCGTCCGGGTTCTCCGTCGGAGAGGTGCGCTGCACCCGCGACTTGATGTCCGCGATCTGGCGACCCACCATGATCTCCTGCAGCCGGGCGATCACCCCCGCCACGTAGCGCGGGTCCTCCTCGGACTTCGTGTCCAGCGCCTCCACCGCCAGCAGCGTGAGCAGCCGCCGCGTCACCTCGTCCTGGCACTCGCGGCCCACCGCGTCCACCAGCCCCGCCCCGGACAGGCCGGACATGGTGCCGCCCGCGGCCACGATCGCCTGGTGCAGTTCGGCGTAGACCGGTTCGGTGAACGCCTCCTCCGGCAACGAGTCGTAGACCGGGCCGGACAGCGCGGGCACCTGCAACGCCAGCTTCAACGTCTCCCGCTGGCACCAGCGCGGATCGTCCCGGCGCGGGCGCGGCGGCAGCTCCACGTCCATGCCCAGCGAACCCTGGTCGGGATTGCGCTGCACGCGGCGGCGCTGCGGTTTCGCCGGTGCGCCCGCGGACTCGCGGACCCGGCGCACGATCTGGTTCTCGTCGTTCCAGCCGACCCAGCCGGACAGCTGCACCGCGTAGCCGTCGCGGCGCTCCACGTCCTTGATCTGCGCCACGAGCGGGACGGTGCGCTTGAGCGCCTCCACCCGGCCGTCCACCGAATCCAGGTCGTACTCGGTGAGCAGGCTGCGGATCGCGAACTCGAACAGCGGTTTGCGCCGCGCCACCAGGTCCCGCACCGCGGTGTCCCCGGAGGCCTGGCGCAGCTCGCACGGGTCCATGCCGTCCGGGGTGATCGCCACGTAGGTCTGGGTCGCGAACTGCTGCTCGCCGTCGAACGCCTTCAGCGCCGCCTTCTGCCCGGCCGCGTCCCCGTCGAAGGTGAAGATGACCTCGCCGCGGAACGCGTTGTCGTCCATCATCAGCCGCCGCAGCACCGAGATGTGGTCGTCGCCGAACGCCGTCCCGCAGGACGCGATCGCCGTCGGCACGCCCGCCAGGTGCATCGCCATCACGTCGGTGTAGCCCTCGACGACCACCGCCTGGTGCCGCTTCGCGATCTCCCGCTTGGCCAGGTCGATGCCGAACAGCACCTGCGACTTGTTGAAGATCGGGGTCGCCGAGGTGTTGACGTACTTCGCCTCGATCGGGTCGTCGTCGTGGATGCGGCGCGCGCCGAAACCGACCACGTCGCCGGCCAGGTCCTTCAACGGCCACAGCAGCCTGCGGTGGAACCGGTCCAGCGGGCCGCGCCTGCCCTCCTTCGACAGGCCGCACTTGTACAGCTCGTCGAGCTCGAAGCCCTTGCCCAGCAGGTGCTTGGTCAGCTTGTCCCAGCCGGACGGGGCGAAACCGCAGCCGAAGCGGATCGCGGCCTCGTCGAAACCGCGCTCGGCGAGGTACTCGCGGCCCGGCAGCGCCTCCGCCGAGCGCAGGTGCTCGGCGTAGAACTCGGCGGCGAGGCGGTGCGCCTCCACCATCCGCGCGCGGGTGCCGCGGTCCCGCTTCGGGCCCGGCGTCCCGCCCTCGTAGGTGAGCTGCAGCCCGGCCCGGTCGGCCAGCCGCTCCACGGATTCGACGAAACCCAGGTGCTCGGACTTCATGAGGAAGGCGATGACGTCGCCGCCCTCACCGCAGCCGAAGCAGTGGAAGGTGCCGTGGCTCGGGCGCACGTTGAACGACGGGGTCTTCTCGTCGTGGAACGGGCACAAGCCCTTCAGAGCACCGCCGCCGGCGTTGCGCAGCGCCACGTATTCGCCGACGACCTCGTCGATCCGGATGCGGTCACGTACCTCGGCGACATCGCTATCTCGGATCCTTCCAGCCACCCGGCCAGTCTAGGCGTCGCGCACGACACACCGACGGGTGTCCCCGCGGGGAGCACAATCGGCGCATGACCAACGCCGGTCCGGAACTCGCCGCCGAGTTCGACGCCCACCGAGCGCGGCTGGTCGCGCTCGCCTACCGGCTCACCGGCGGGCTCGCCGACGCCGAGGACGCGGTGCAGGAGGCCTGGCTGCGGCTGGCCCGCGAGCCCGGTGAGATCCGCGACCTCGGCGCCTGGCTGAGCACCGTCGTCGGCAGGCTCTGCCTGGACAAGGTGCGGTCCGCCGCGCACCGGCGGGAGCGGTACGTCGGGCCGTGGCTGCCCGAACCGGTGGTGAGCCCGCTGGGCGCGCCCGATCCGCAGGACGTGGTGGCGGGCCGTGAGGAACTGCGGATGGCCGCGCTGCGGTTGCTGCACGACCTGCCCGCCGAGCAGCGGTTCGCGTTCGTGCTGCACGACGGCTTCCAGGTGCCGTTCGGCGAGATCGCCGACCTGCTCGGCTGCCCGGCCGCCACCGCCCGCCAGTACGCGTCCCGGGCGCGCCGGTCCCTCGCCGACGGCACCCCGCCGCCCGCGCCGCTACCCCGCCAGCAGGAGGTCGTCGAGCGGTTCATGGCCGCGGTGACCAGCGGCGACGTGGCGGAGCTGACCCGGCTGCTGCACCCGCGCGCGGCGCTCTACGGCGACGGCGGCGGCGAGGCGGCCACCGCGCGGCGGCCCGTCGTGGGCGCGGACAAGATCTCCCGGTTCCTGCTGGGCCTGGTCGCCAAGTACGGCATCGCGTCGCTGGCCGGGTCGTTCCCGGTGCTGGTCAACGGTGATCTCGGCGTGTTCGTGCCGGGTGATCCGGCCGATCCGACCGGGCGCACCTCGGCGCGGCGGGTGCTGGTGTTCACCGTGGACGGCGACCGGATCGCGGAGCTGCACGACCTGGTGAGCCCGGCCAAGCTCGCGCACCTCGACCCGGCCGCGTTCGGTTCGTGACGAAAGCCGCGCCCGCTGGACGAGGACGCGCCCGCCGAACGGGGACGCGCCCGCCCGACGAGGGGCGCGGCCCGCGCGTCACGGCATCGGCACCCGGCAGGCCTCGCCGGAGGTGAAGCCCTGCGCGGTGAGGTCGAGCGCGTGGTTGAGCCGGGTGCGCTGGTTCTCCAGCGCGATCAGGTAGGTCAGCTCCAGCAGGCCGCGGTGGCCGAGCCTGCGGTCCAGCTCCGCGACCTGCGCGTCGGTCACCCGTACCGGCAGCTCGGTCATCGCGTCCGCGTACTCGATGACCAGCCCGTCCAGTTCGGAGAACCGCGGCGAGGTGCGGTACTCGTCGATCTCCCGCAGCCGCGCCACGTCCAATCCTTCGTTCCGCTGCAGCATCGTGCCGAAGTCCACGCACCACGAGCAGCCGATCCGGGTCGCGGTCCGGAACACGGCCAGCTCCCGCAGGCTCACGGGCAGCGCTCGGGCCGCGCGGTCCACCGCCAGTTCCGCGGTGCAGGACGCCAGCAGCAGTCCCCGGTGGTGCGCGAGGACCGCCATCGGGTCCGGCACCGCCCCGAAACGGCGGCGGGCGTAGCGGTAGGCGAGCTTCGTCAGCAGGCCGGCCCGCCGAGCGGGCAGGCGTTCGATCCGCGGCATGGTCACTCCCGGAGGTTCGCGGCCCGCCGGATGCGGGCGGCTCACCACCGGGACGGGGGACCGTCCCCGAACGTGACAGGTGGGCGGCCCGTCCGCGCCGGGCGAACGGACCGGTCCACCTCGGATCAGGACGGGTCGGTGACGCGAGCCAGGAAGTAGACGGCGCCGGATTCGCGGTGGCGCACCAGGAACAGGAACGGGCGGTCCACCCGCACCCGGATCGGGTCCGGCTCGCGGACGATCGCGGTCAGCCGCATCATCGCCGCGGTCGCCGCCGCGCCCTCCAGGCCGGATTCGTCCACGCGCAGCACCGCCTGGTGCACGATCGCGGAGATCTTCAGCGGCGCCTCGGTGAGCGCGCTGAAGTCCGCACCCGGGGTGAACGCGGTCCGCACCCCGAGCGCGCCGAGCGGTTCGGTGAGCTCCGCTTCCGCGGTGACGTCGAAGCGCGGCAGGAACAGCTCCACCCGCCGGTCGCGGCGCGCCGCCAGCAGCGCGTCCAGCTCCGCCGCGCCCAACGCCGGTTCCGCGGTGGTGAGGTCCTCGTCGGGCAGCAGCACCACGGCCTCCGCACCGCCCGCCGCGGGCAGCGTGATCGCCTGCCAGCCGCCCACCGCGGCGTGGCCGAGGCTGCGGGTGGTGGTCATCGTCGGCACCGACCGCTGCCCGCCGGGGGCGTGGAACGGCTGCTCGGCGGTCCGCTTCGCGTCGAAGGCCTCCCGCCAGGACACCTTCAGGTACAGCGCGTTGACCAGGGCGGCGACCGTGTCCGGGTCGACGGTGCCCGGGTCGAGCAGTTCCGGGATGAGATCGCGGGTCGTCTCCGCCACGTCGGCGTTGATCAGCCGCCGGGCGCCGTCCGGGTCCGCGCGGAACGGGGCGGTGCGCACGGCGCTGCCGGGCCACTGCTCCAGGGTGCGCAGGAACTCCTCGCGCACCGGCAGACCGTCGTGCGCCCACAGCGTGTTCGCCACCGCCAGCACCGGTGGCTCGGCGGAACCGGTCGCGGGCAGTTCCGCGGCCGGGCTCAGGGCCGCTCGCACGGCCGCCGGATCGGTGGCGCGCAGCGCGCTGAGGAGTTCGTCCCGGGTGTCGCCCGCCGCGGCCGCGGCGGCCAGGCCCAGCGCGCTGGCCACCGAGTACGGCGACCAGGTGAACGATCGGTCCGGGGCGGGGGCGAGCCGGTGGTGCAGGGCCAGGCTGAAGTCGAGGTGCTCGGTCACGGCCGGGTGGACTCCGTTCGGCGCGGCGGCGGTTCCGGGAAGATCTCCCCCGCCGAGTCTGCCACTCCGATCGCGGTCCGGGCCGTTCCTGGCGACTTTCAGCTGACCGATTCCTCGATGTCCGACAGGCCCATCAGGCGCAGTTCCTGCGCGATGTACTCGGCGGCGCGGCGGGCTTCGGGGTCGCGCCAGCGCAGGTCGTTCACCCAGTCCGCGAGGTTGTCGGTGTTCACGTACGGCTCGCCGTCGACGACGAGCTTCTGGATGTAGTGCCGGTTCGGCATCGAGGCTCTCCCTGCGGCGCGGGGACGGGTCGGGGTTCGCGCCACCTGCACAGCAGTCGGCGGGTGGGGGGGGGGGGGGTGGCGCCGCCCACTGACATCTGTGGGGGGTGGGTGGGGGGGGGCCCCCCCCCCCCCCGACACGCTGCGTGAACACTATGCCGGACAACCGGGGGTATCCACCCCCCGATCGGACCTATTTCACAGAGTCTTAGTACCCCTGAGTACATGGCGTGCATGCCAGGCCACCGCCTGCGCATCCGTCAGCGAAGCGACCTGGTCCAGCACCACCCGCAGCCGCTGCGCGTCGTCCGCCGCCGCCGACCACACCGGGGCCAACGCCGGGTCCAGCGACTCCGGAGCCCGCGCCGCCAGCGCCGCCACCAAGTCCGCCAGCAGCTCCCGCTGCCGCTCCTGCTCGCGCAACCGGCGCGGATCGCTGAGCACGAAGTGCACCGCCACCGCCTTGAGCACCGCCACCTCGGCCGCCACCTCGCGCGGCACCACCACGTCCGCCGCGTACCGGGTCAACGGCCCCGCGCCGAACGCCTCCACCGTGCCGGTCACCGCCGCCGAGGTGAACCGGCCGACCAGCTCGCTGGTCAACCGCTTCAACGCCACCTGCGCCGACAGGGTCCCGTCGTAGTCCGCCACCGCCGCCACCGCGGGCAGCACCGCCAGCCCGCCCGCCGCCGCGTCCAGCTCACCCGCGTCGCCGTCCGCCCAGAAGTGCTTCGCGGCCAGCCGCACGATCTCCGCACGCTCCTCCGGCCGGGACAGCTCGTGCAGCGAGATGCGGCCCGAGTGCACCCCGTCCTCCACGTCGTGCACCGAATAGGCCACGTCGTCGGCCCAGTCCATGACCTGCGCCTCCAGGCAGCGGCGCTCCCCCACCGCGCCTTGGCGCATCCAGCCGAACACCGCGAGATCGTCCGAGTAGGCGCCGAACTTCACCTGCCCCGGCCGCCGCGGCCACGGGTACTTCGTCGCCGCGTCCAGGCAGGCGCGGGTCAGGTTCAGGCCGCTGCCCTCGCCCGGCTCCCCCGGCAGCTTCGGCTCCAACCTGGTCAGGATCCGCAAGGTCTGGGCGTTGCCCTCGAACCCGCCGCACGCCTCGGCGAGCTCGTTCAACGCCTGCTCACCGTTGTGCCCGAACGGCGGATGGCCGATGTCGTGCGCCAGCCCCGCCGTGTCCACCAGGTCCGGGTCCGCGCCCAATGTGACCGCGATGCCGCGGCCGATCTGCGCGACCTCCAGCGAATGCGTCAACCGGGTGCGCGGCACGTCACCCTCTTCCGGGCCCATCACCTGCGTCTTGCCCGCAAGCCTGCGCAGCGCCGCCGAGTGCAGCACCCGCGCGCGGTCCCGGGCGAACGGGCTGCGCGCCTCCCGGTACGCACCGGGGAAGGCCGCCTTCGGCGCCTCGGGGGACGACCGGGCCAGGTCGTGCTCGTCGTAGCCGGGGCACAAGTCGCTCACCGCGCCAGCCTACGACCTCATCCCGCCCGGCCAGCGCGAACGCGGCGGCAACGGGCGGTGAACCGCGGATCAGCCCAACCGGTCGCTGAGGACCTCGGCCGGGGCGTGCGTCAGCCGGTAGTACAGCAGGCCGCCGGTCTCCCGGAAGATGTAGTGGAACTGCGTCGCCCGCGTCTGCACCATCGGCCCGGACCGGGTCGGCGACGCCCACGCGTCCAGCCCGAAATCACCGGCCATCGTGCGGGCGCGCATCGAGTGCCACGGGTCGCTGACGATCAACGCCGAGCTCCAGCCCCGCTCCCGCGCCAGGGTCGCGACCGCCTTCATGCTGCCGAGGGTGTCCGCCCCGGTCTCCACGTCGGTGATCTTGTTCTCGGGCACGCCCTGCTTGGCCAGCCAGAGCCTGCCCGTCTCCGCCTCCGTGTACTCGTCGCCGACCTGGCTGCCGCCGACGGTCACCACGTGCTCGGTCAGGCCCTCGTTGTAGAGCTCCAAGGCCTGCTCCAGCCGCGCGCGCAGCACCGGGGTGGGCTTGCCGTGGTACTGGGCGGCGCCCAGCACCACGATCATGTCCACCGGGCGGCGGTCGTCGCTGCGCGCCACCTGCCACACGCGGAAACCGGTACCGCCCAACAGCAGCAGCACCATCAGCACCGCACCGAGCGCGGTGCGGCGCAGCACCCTGCCGGTGCGGGAACCTCGGGGGGCGGTACCGGTCTCAGACATGGGCTCGTTCCAGTAGAGGCCGCTCAGCAGCCGATGAGGCGGACGGCGAGGTACTCCTCCAGCTTGTCCATCGCCACCCGTTCCTGGGACATGGTGTCGCGCTCGCGAACGGTCACCGCGTGGTCGGACAGCGAGTCGAAGTCCACCGTCACGCAGAACGGGGTGCCGATCTCGTCGTGCCTGCGGTAGCGGCGGCCGATCGCACCGGCGTCGTCGAACTCGATGTTCCAGTTCCGGCGCAGCTGCGCGGCCAGGTCCTTGGCCTTCGGGGACAGCTCGGCGTTGCGGGACAGCGGCAGCACCGCGGCCTTCACCGGCGCCAGCCTGCGGTCCAGCTTCAGCACGGTGCGCTTGTCCACGCCGCCCTTGGCATTCGGCGCCTCGTCCTCGTGGTAGGCGTCGACCAGGAAGGCCATCATCGGACGCCCCACGCCCGCCGCCGGCTCGATCACGTAGGGACGGTAGCGGGAGTTGCTGGCCTGGTCGAAGTACGACAGGTCCACGCCCGAGTGGTTCGAGTGCGTGGTGAGGTCGAAGTCGGTGCGGTTGGCGACGCCCTCCAGCTCACCCCACTCGCTGCCCGCGAAGCGGAAGCGGTACTCGATGTCGACGGTGCGCTTCGAGTAGTGCGACAGCTTGTCCTTCGGGTGCTCGTAGAGCCGCAGGTTGTCCCGGTCCACGCCGAGGTCCACGTACCAGTCGGTGCGCGCGTCGATCCAGTACTGGTGCCACTGCTCGTCCTCGCCCGGCTCGACGAAGAACTCCATCTCCATCTGCTCGAACTCGCGGGTGCGGAACACGAAGTTGCCGGGCGTGATCTCGTTGCGGAACGACTTGCCGATCTGGCCGATGCCGAACGGCGGCTTCTTGCGCGCGGTCGTCATCACGTTCGCGAAGTTCACGAAGATGCCCTGCGCGGTCTCGGGGCGCAGGTAGTGCATGCCCTCGTCGCTCTCGACCGGGCCGAGGAACGTCTTGAGCATCATGTTGAACTCGCGCGGCTCGGTGAACTGGCCGCGGTTGCCGCAGTTCGGGCAGGGGATCTGGGACAGGTCGCCCTCGGCGATCTCCTTGCCGGTGCGCTCGGCGAACTCCTCGACCAGGTGGTCGCCGCGGAACCGGTGGTGGCACGAGGTGCACTCGACCAGCGGGTCGTGGAAGGCACCGACGTGGCCGGAGGCGACCCACACGTCGCGCGGCAGGATCACCGAGGAGTCGAGGCCGACGACGTCGTCGCGGCCCTGCACCATGGACTTCCACCACTGGCGCTTGATGTTGTCCTTGAGCTCGACGCCGAGCGGCCCGTAGTCCCACGCCGACTTCGTACCGCCGTAGATCTCCCCGGACGGGAAGACGAAGCCACGGCGCTTGCACAGGTTGACGATCGTGTCGATCTGATCGGCGGGCACGGTCACTCCGGAATCTCAGGTCGAGGGGCTCGACGATTGCTTCGGGCCGAGGTCGACCGCGCGGGTCGGGGGCTCGGCGGGGGCTTCAGCTGCGATCGGGGCCCGGCGCTGCACCGGTCCCCGCCACCGCTTCCGGTCGGGGGCTCCGGGGCCTGCACCTCCCGGGGTCGGTGAGGTCCTCCCGGCATCGGAGTCCGGCTTCCGACGATCTCCGATGCTGCGCAGGCCGCACCTGCGCACGCGTCCCGTTCCTGGGGTTTCCCAGCGTACCGATGAGGTCGCCCGCACCGGCGGCCCCACCCGGATCGCGCCCCACCCGGTCACCCGTCCGGTGCGGCCGGTGGGTGCTGCGCTGGCATGATCGCGCCGGGTCCGGGCCGCTCCCGCGAGGTGCCTCCCCGTTTCGCCCGCCCCGTAGGATGGCGTGGTGGAGGGCACCGCCGCGTCCACGCGGCGCTCGGGCCCTCCGCAGCAGCACCGTCGACCGCGCGCCGGTTCGGCGGGCCCGCCAGGCACGCCGGAAAGGACACCATGCCCGCCGTCAGTCCCGATCCCCTCGCCGGATCGACCGGCTCCGATCCGGTCGAGGTCGCGCCGGTGGCCGGGACGGCGAGCGGCCACCCGGATCGCGCCGAAGAGCACGTGCACTCGCCGGAGCGCGCGGCGCCGGGCCCGGTTCCGGTCCACGACCAGCAGACCCTCGTCGAGGCGGGTGAGCTGCTGCGGGCGCTGGCCGCGCCGGTGCGCATCGCGATCGTGCTGCAGCTGCGCACGGCCGAGCGGTGCGTGCACGAGCTGGTGGAGGCGCTCGGCGTCACCCAGCCGTTGATCAGCCAGCACCTGCGGGTGCTGAAGTCCGCCGGCGTCGTGCACGGGGAGCGGCACGGGCGCGAGGTGGTGTACCGCCTCGTCGACGAGCACCTGGCGCACATCGTCGTGGACGCCGCCACGCACGCGGAGGAGATCTCCGGGACCCGTCCGCGCGGGCGGGGTGCACGGCCGGCACCCGAGAACGAGGAAACGGAGACAGCGTGACCACCGGTGAGCGCTCCGCGGCCGGCGTGCCGGGCCTGCGGGCTACCAAGCAACGGGCAGCGGTGTCCCGCCTGCTCAGCGAGGTCGACGACTTCCGGTCGGCGCAGGACCTGCACGAGCAGCTGCGCCGCCGTGGCGAGGGCATCGGCCTGACCACCGTCTACCGCACCCTGCAGACCCTCGCCGATGCGGGCGAGATCGACGTGCTGCGCACCGATTCGGGCGAGGCGATCTACCGGCGCTGCTCCGCCGAGCACCACCACCACCTGGTGTGCAGGCACTGCGGCCGGACCGTGGAGGTCGCGGACCCGCCGGTGGAGGCGTGGGCGGAGCGGATCGCGAGCGAGCACGGCTTCTCCAACGTGGGTCACACCGTGGAGATCATCGGCGTGTGCCCGGAGTGCGCCGCCGCCGAGTGACCTCCGGTCAGTACTCGTAGGGGTCGTCGGGAGCCGGGGTGCCGTGCACCTCGGTGATGTCGAACGTCGGTACCTGGCCGTTGGCCTCGGTCGCGCTGCCCGCCCGCAGCGTGCCGGTCACCTCGATCCAGGTGTCCTGCGGCGTGGTCGCGAGCGCGTCCGCGGCGGGACCGGCCAGGTCGATCAGCACCGGGGACGCGTCGGCCGCGCAGCAGCTGATCCGCATCCGCGCGAGCTGGGTCCGCGCCGGCCCGTCCTCCGGGTGCACCACGAAACCGCGCAGCCGCACGGCCCGCTGCTCCAGCGCGCCGCTGCCGTCCCACACCACCCGGGTGATGAACTCCGAGACGGTCAGCTGCGGTGCCGGCCCCGGTGGCAGCTCCTCGAACAGGGCGCTCGCGCCGGTGGGCCGTTCCGGGGCCGCGGTCTGCTGGCCGCGGCCGATGGAGTCGGCGCCCAGCGCCGGCGGGGCCACCAGGAAGATCGCGAACACCGGGAGCAGCAGCATCCACGGGCTCCGGCCGCGGTGCTCGTGTCCGGCGTGCTCGTGTCCGGCGTGCTCGTGTCCGGCGTGCTCGTGCGGTTCGGGCGGGACGGCGAACGGGTCGTCCGCCCGTGCTCTGGCCCGCGCCGCCCGGATGTCGCCCACGATGGCGACCGCGGCCAGCACGACCATCACCACCCCGGTGCCGAGCAGCCACGGGAACAGCGCCGGTTTGACGTAGCGCAGGTAGGTCCCGGTCAGGGCGATCTTGAGCAGGGCGCCGCCGAGCAGCACCAGCAGCAGGTTCTGCGTTTCGCGCCGCATCACGCGCCTCCCAGGAGCAGCAGGCCGACCAGCACCGCGGCGGCGATGGCGACCACGAACGTCAGCGGTGCGAACCGGAGGGCGAAGGACCGCCCGAAGGTGCCCGCTTGCAGGGCGATGAGCTTGATGTCCACCGCGGGACCGACGACCAGGAACACCAGCTTCGGGATCAGCGGCATCCCGGCCATCGCGGCGGCCACGAACGCGTCGGCCTCGCTGCACAGCGCCAGCACCACCGCGAGCACCGCCATGACCAGCACGCCGAGCACCAGCTGCCCGCCCAGCGAACTCGTCCACTCCGCGGGGACCAGCACGTTGAACACCGCGGAGGTGAGCCCGCCGAGCACCAGGAACCCGCCCGCTTCGACCAGGTCGTGCCGGGCCGTCTCGGCGAACAGCGCCCACCGGCCCGCGCCACCCGGTGCGCGCTGCTCGGCCCGCCGCAGCGCGCGGTCGGCGATCCACTCGGCCTTGCCGACGCGCAGCCACAGCCAGCCCATCGCGCAGGCGGTCAGCAGCGAACCGAGGAACCGGGCGAGCACCATCATCGGTTCGCCGGGGAACGCGACCGCGGTCGAGACCAGCACGATCGGGTTCACCGCCGGTGCGGCGAGCAGGAACGCCAGCGCCGCGGCGGGGGCGATGCCCTGCTGCATCAACCGGCGGGCCACCGGCACCGAGGCGCACTCGCACCCGGGCAGCGCGACCCCGGCCAGCCCGGCGACCGGCACGGCGGCGCCGGGGTGCCTGGGCAGCATCCGGCGCAGCGCGCTCGGTGGCACGAACGCGGCGATCGCCCCGCTGATCAGCACGCCGAGCACCAGGAACGGCAGCGCCTGCACGCACACCGCGACGAAGACGGTCGATCCGGTCCGCAGTCCCGGCGCGTCCAGCAGCGCGCTGAGCTGCGACTGGAACAGCAGCGCGAGCAGCAGCAGCGCGCACAGCACTTCCATCGAGGTGACCCGGCGGCGCCGCACCGGATCACCGCTCGAACGACCGGGATCGCTGCCCGGGCGGAGGGTCGTGGTCACCGGCTCATCGTGCCAGCCGCGCCGGGCGATCGATCGCACCTGGCCTGGTCCCGGGACCATCGCGTCCCACTCGAGCGGGTTCCGGATCACCCGGTCCGGTCGGTGGATCGGCGACGCCGCGTGATCTCGGCGGCCCGGTTTCACCCCCGGGAACCCGACCTCGGCCGTATCCGGCGGCGGCCGGCCCGCGCGAGGCCGACTCGCCGCCCGCGTGTCGGACACACCCTCCCCGCGCAGCACGAAGCCCCACCCGGAACCGGCGAAGTTCCAGGTGGGGCGTTCGCGACGAGCCGCAGAGCCCCCTCGGACCGGGCTCGGCGGCGGAAGATCAGTCGGCGGCCGGGGTGTCCTCTTCGACCTCGGTGAGCAGCTCACCGCGCAGCTGCGACGCGGTGGACACGACCAGCATCAGCAGCGTGCCCAGCGGCTGCTGCTCCATGCCCTCGGCGGGGAACGCGTACCGCAGCGTCACGTCCATGCCGCGCTCGGTGCGGACCACGCCGAGCGTGCCGAACAGGCCCTGCCCCGCGCGTTCCGCGGCCGACTGCGCCAGCTTCTCGTCCAGCGGCAGGTCCCACGCCACGACGCAGGTCAGGCTCAGCACGGTCAGGCCCTCGGCGAGCTGCATCGCCTGCACCGCGCACGGCACGTCGCCGTGCCGCAGGGTCAACGCGCCGTCGTCGTCGACGTTCACCTCGTGGTAGGTCTCCAGCGCCTCTTTCGCCGCGGTCAACAATTCCGCGGTAGTGGCGGCCTCCTGGGTCATGAGATGCCCTCCTGGGCGGTTTCAGTGGTGCTCTCGTCCTGCGCGGCACGATCGACGGCGCCGCCGAAGCGCCGGTCGCGGCGTGCGTACTGCTCGCACGCGCGCCACAGGTGACGACGATCCACGTCGGGGAACAGGGTGTCTTGGAACACCAATTCGGCGTATGCGGACTGCCAGAGCAGGAAGTTGGAAGTGCGTTGCTCCCCGGACGGCCGGATGAACAGGTCGACGTCGGGCATCTCCGATTGGTAGAGGTGCCGGGACACGGTCCGCTCGTCCACCTTCTCTGGATTGATCTTGCCTGCGGCGGCCAGCCGGGCGATCTCGCGAGCCGCGTCGCCCACCTCGGCCCGGCCACCATAGTTCACGCACATGGTCAAGTTCATGACTTCGTTGCCACGAGTGCGCTCTTCCGCGGCCTGGAGCGTGTTCACGACGCTGCGCCACAGCCGGGGCTTGCGGCCGGCCCAGCGCACCCGCACGCCGAGCTCGTCCAGCTCGTCGACGCGGCGGGCGATGACGTCGCGGTTGAAGCCCATGAGGAACTTGACCTCCTCCGGGCTGCGCTTCCAGTTCTCGGTGGAGAAGGCGTACAGCGACAGCCACTTCACGCCGATCTCGATCGCGCCCCTGGCCAGCTCCAGCACGACCTGCTCGCCCCGCTTGTGCCCTTCGACGCGGGGCAGCCCGCGTTCGTTGGCCCAGCGGCCGTTGCCGTCCATCACGATGGCCACGTGCCGCGGGACCAGTTCCGGCGGCAGGGCGGGCGGGGTCGCTCCGGAAGCGTGCGGCGCGGGCGCCTGCACGCTCGGGTCGTCGCTACCGCGTCCACGGCGTCGCAGCATGTGTGCCTTCTCCTTTGCTCTGCGGCCGGTCGTCCATTCTCCCGGACCCGCATGTCACCCGTTCAGTGGTGTCCCGTAGCGGACTTCGAGCCGGGCGTCCGACGGCAGCCGGACCATCCCGGTTCGCTGGTAGAACGCTTGCGCCCGGGTGTTGCCCGGGTTCACCCCGAGCTGCACGCCCGGCGATCCGGCGCGCGCCAGCTGCTGGAACACCGCGTGCATCAGCCGCTTGCCCATGCCCTGCCCGCGGGCCCCCGCGACCAGGTTGATGTGCAGGTGCGAGGGGAAGCGGTCCAGCTGCTCGGGCAGCATCAGCCGCGGCCGGTGCAGGAACGCGCGCAGCTGGCTGTCCGCGTTGCGGGCGTCCACCACCCGCGAGGACGGGTGGCTGGCCGCGAACCGCGGTCCCCACTCCAGCTGCCAGCGCGCGTAGAACTCCTCGGTGTGCAGCGCGGCGACGACGTAGCCGAGCACGGCGCCGCGGCCTTCCACCACGAAGGCCAGCTCGGGGTGCAGCAGCAGGTACGGATCGGCGAAGACGTAGGCGACCAGGTCCGGGTCCTGCAGGATCTGGTGCACGGGTTCGCCGCCGTCGCCGGTGGCCACGCAGATCCGGTGCACCGCTTCGGCGTCCCGGGGGCGCCAGCTGCGCACGATCAACCGGTGGCCCCGTCCGCCGTTCCCGGTGTCGCGGTCGCCCGGTCGACGGGTTCCGCCGCGGCCGAGTCGGCAGCGGGCGATTGCGCTGCGGCCGAGTGCGCTGCGGCCCGTTCGGCGGCGGCCGACTCCGCAGCGGCGGCGTGCGCTGCGGCCGGTCGCGCCGCGCCCGGTTCCGCCGGAGCCGACCCCTCAGCGGCGGATCCCTCTGCGGCGGGCTCCCCGGCAGCCGGTCCCTCCTCCACCACCGCCGCGCGCTCGCGGATGAGCTCCGGCACCGCCGGGCGGTGCTCCTGGCGCTCCACCAGCGGCAACGAGCGCAACTGCCGCTCCAGGTGCCACTGCAGGTGCGCGGCGACGAGCCCGCTGCCCTCCCGGCGCACCGGCTCGACGGTCCGCTCCGCGGCCGGCCAGTCGCCGTGCATCAGCGCTTCGAGCAGCGGCAGCGTCTGCTGCGCGGGACGCGCCGAGCCGGTGGGACGGCAGTGCACGCACATCGCGCCGCCGCCCTGCACGTTGAACGCGGCGTGCGGGCCAGACTCGCCGCAGCGCGCGCACTCGCTGAGCGCGGGGGCCCAGCCCGCGTAGGACATGGCGCGCAGCAGGAACGCGTCGAGCACCAGCGACGGGTCCCGCTCCCGCCCGGACAGAGCCCGCAGCGCGCCGGTGACCAGCAGGTACAGCCGCAGCACCGGTTCGCCTTCCTCCGCGGCGAGCCGGTCCACGGTCTCCAGCACGGCGCAGCCCGCGGTGTAGCGCTGGTAGTCGTCCACGATGTGCACGCCGAACGCGTCCAGCGTCTGCACCTGGGTGATCACGTCGAGGGTGCGCCCGGTGTGCAGCTGCACGTCCACGTGGCAGAACGGCTCGACGCGGGCCCCGAAGCGCGAGGTGGTGCGGCGCACGCCCTTGGCGACGGCGCGCACCTTGCCGAAGCGGCGGGTGAGCAGGGTGATGATCCGGTCGGCCTCACCCAGCTTGTGGACCCGCAGCACGACGCCGGTATCCCGGTAGAGGCTCACCCCGCCATCGTCCCACTACCGGGCGACCCGGCTGCTCCGGGTGAGCGTCCGGCCGGAACGCCGGGTGTTCGCGGGATCAGGCCCGCAGCGCCTCGAAACCGGGGAGGTTGCGCAGCACGCCCCACACCACGGCGACGCCCAGCACCGCGTTGGCCGCCCACCGGCCGGGACGGCCGACCAGCCAGGGCGACGGGGTGCCGCGGACCTCCTGGCGCGCCGAGGCGATCAGGAACAGCACCGCCACCGGCAGCACGACCACGAGGGCGAAGAGGTTGAGGTCGGCGGCGCGCGCGAGATCACCGTGCAGCAGCGCGCCGAGCATCCGGCTGCCGCCGCAGAACGGGCAGTCGAAGCCGGTGAGGAACAGCAGGGGGCAGGGCAGCGGGACGAGACCGGTGCTCAGCACCAAGCCGAGCGCCCCGGCGCCCGCGGCGAGGCGGGTCGTCCGGGGCGCACGACGAAGCGGGGAGGTGGCCGCTCGGAGCAGCCCGCTCACTCGATCATCACCACTGCTGCGGGGGCTGCTGCTGCGGGTAACCGGGCTGCTGCTGCCCCGGGTAACCGCCCTGCTGGGGGTAGCCGCCCTGCTGCGGGTAGCCGGGCTGCGGCTGAGCCGGGTAGCCGGGCTGCTGCGGGTAGCCACCGGGTTGCGCGGGCTCGGCCGGAACCACGACCGACTTGATGATCTTGTCGGCCCAGGTCTGCTTCTTCTGCTCCCACAGCGGGGCGAGGAAGCCGATCGAGCAGGGCAGCCCGTCCAGGATGTGGCAGAGCTGGCGCAGGAACGCGCCGCCGAAACCGAGGGGCTGACCAGTCTCCTCGCTGACGGTCTTGATCTTGACGACCTTCTGCCCGATGGTCTGCCCGGTGGTCCCGCGCTTGTAGCAGAGGTTCCAGATGTTGAACGCCATCGCGATCAACCCGAAGATCCCGAGAACCGTGTAAACGGTGCTGATCATGGAGATCGCTTCGGCTTCGGTGGTGATCGACGAGGCGGAACCCATGATGCTCGCGAAGGTGATCCCGTAGACGATCAGGTAGGGCACGCCGACGAGCGCCCCGTCGATCAGGTACCCCAGCACCCGGGTCCCCCACTCCGCGAACGGACCGGGGTGCCCGTAGCCGTAGCCCGGCTGCCCGTACGGCTGCTGGGGCTGCTGCCCGTAGCCCGGCTGGCCGTACGGCTGCTGGCCGTAGGGCGCGGGCTGCTGCGGCATCGGGCCGGACTGCGGATAGGGCTGCTGGGGCTGGCCACCCGACTGCGGGTACGGCTGTTGCCCGTAGGGCTGCTGCGGCTGCGGGCCGGACGGGGGCCCGCCATACGGGTTGGTCACGGAGAGATTCCTTCGATCGGGTGGCACTGACAGCGCTCTGAGGAGGCCGGACTGGAAATTACCCGAGCGCAACTCGCCGTCGTGGCCGATCCGGGAAATCTTGCGCAGTCCGTTGCGAAGTCAAGCGCCGCGCGCGGTGGCGGGATCAGAACCCCAGCCTGCGCAGCTGCTTCGGGTCGCGCTGCCAGTCCTTGGCGACCTTGACGTGCAGGTCCAGGTAGATCTTGCTGCCCAGCAACTTCTGGATGTGCTGGCGCGCCTGCGAACCGACCTCGCGCAACCGCTCGCCCTTGCGGCCGATCACGATCGACTTCTGGCTCTGCCGCTCCACGTAGACGATCGCGTGCACGTCGACCAGGTCGTCGCGGTCCTCGCGCTGGTTCATCTCCTCGATGCGGACGGCCAGCGAGTGCGGGAGCTCGTCGCGCACGCCCTCCAGCGCGGCTTCGCGGATCATCTCCGCGATCAGCGTCTCCTCCGGCTCGTCGGTGAGCTCGCCGTCGGGGTACAGCTGCGGCCCCTCCGGCAGGTGGCTCACCAGCAGGTCGCCGAGGGTGTCCATCTGGTAGGAATCCACCGCGGACACCGGCACCAGGTCGGCGAAGTCCATCACCTGCTGCAGGGCGAGCAGCTGCTCGGCGACCTGCTGCTTGGTGGCCAGGTCGGTCTTGGTGATGATGCCGAGCACGGGTGTGCGGCGGGCGACCTTCTTGAGCTGCTCGGCGATGAACTTGTCGCCGGGCCCGACCTTCTGGTCGGCGGGCACGCAGAACCCGACGACGTCCACTTCGGACCAGGTCTCGTAGACGAGGTCGTTGAGCCGCTGGCCGAGCAGGGTGCGCGGCCGGTGCAGGCCGGGCGTGTCCACGATGATCAGCTGGGCATCGGGCCGGTGCACGATGCCGCGGATCGCGTGCCGGGTGGTCTGGGGCTTGCTGGAGGTGATCGCCACCTTCGAACCGACCAGCGCGTTGGTCAGCGTGGACTTGCCGGCGTTGGGGCGGCCGACGAAGCACGCGAACCCGGAGCGGTGTTCGGCGGGGGCATCTGGAGTGCTGCTCACCCGCCCATTGTCGCCGAACGCCGAGGTGAGCGGCCCACCCGCCCCGGCGGAGCGCGCAGGTGGGCCGTTCACCAGGTGCGGGCCGGGTTCAGCGCAGCACGCCCCGCACCTCGCCCGCGGCGTCGGCGCGCAGCACCGGGGCACCGGCGGTGAGGTCGTGGACGGCGGCGGCGGACTCGGCGGAGACCTCGGCGGCGTCGGTGACGACCGCGGCCGCCTCCAGGCCCTCGGCGCCGCTGGCGGCCGCGGTGGCCACCGCCACCTGCAGCGCGGTCAGCCGCAGCGAGGGCAGCTCGACGGTGCAGGCGGCGTAGGTGCGGCCGTCGGTGTCGCGGACCGCGGCGCCTTCGGCGGCGCCGGTGCGCGCGCGGGCCGACCGGGCCAGCGTCACGATCTTGGCGTCTTCGGCGTCCAGTTCCTGCGGGGGCGCTTGCTCAGCCACGGGTGCTGCTTCCTTCCTGGTCGGCACCGCGGTGCGATGCGGGCTCGCCGTTCGCGCGGCGCACGAGCAGCGCGTTGATGCGGATGCGGCCGCGGTGGTCCTTGCCGCCTTCGGCGCGCAGCCGGAGCCCTTCGATCTCGGCTTCGGCACCGGGCAGCGGGACCCGGCCGAGGCGTTGCGCGAGCAGGCCGCCGACGGTCTCCACCTCGGATCCGTCCAGTTCCACGCCGCACAGCGCGCCCAGGTCCTCCACCGGCAGCCGGGAGGAGACCCGGATGGTGCCGTCCTCCAGGTGCTCGATCGGGCGGTGCTCCTCGAGGTCGGACTCGTCGGTGATCTCGCCGACGATCTCCTCGATGACGTCCTCGATGGTGAGCAGGCCCGCGGTGCCGCCGTACTCGTCGACGGCGATGGCCAGGTGGCTGCGGGACAGCTGCATCTCCTTGAGCAGCTCGTCGAGCCGCTTGGTGTCCGGCACGAAGCTCGCCGGGCGCATCAGCTCGCCCAGCTCCGGCCCCGGCTGGTTCAGGTCGCCGCCGTCGGCGAGGGCCTGGGTGAGATCGCGCAACGTCACCACGCCCACCACGTCGTCGACGCTGTCGCCGATCACCGGCACCCGGGAGAACCCGGAGCGCAGGCACAGCGCGAGGGCCTGCCGGGCGGACTTGGCGCGCTCGATCCACACGATCTCGGTGCGCGGCACCATCACCTCGCGGGCGATGGTGTCGCCGAACTCGAACACCGAGTGGATCATCTCGCGCTCGCCGGCCGCGACCACGCCGCGCTCCCCGGCCAGGTCGACCAGTTCGCGCAGCTCCACCTCCGAGGAGAACGGGCCCTCGCGGAACCCGCGCCCCGGGGTGAGGCCGTTGCCGATCAGGATCAGCAGCCGGGTCAGCGGGTTCAGCACCCGCACCAGCACCCGCACCGGCGCCGCGACCAGCAGGCCCACCCCGTACGGGTGCTGCCTGCCGATGGTGCGCGGGCCGACGCCGACCAGCACGTACGACACGACCAGCATGATCAGGATGGCGAGCAGCGCCGCCAACCCGTCCGACTCCACCACGCGCAGCACCACGACCGCCACCAGCACGGTCGCGCCCAGCTCGCAGGCCAGCCGCAGCAGGATCAGCAGGTTCACGTGCCGCGGGCGGTCCTCCAGCACCAGCGCCAGCTGCCGGGCCCCGCTGCGGTTCTCCCGCAGCAGCTCCTCGACCCTGGCGCGGGACGCGGTGCCGACCGCCGCGTCGGCGGCGGCGAACACCCCGGCCCCCAGGACGAGCAGCACAGCCCACACCAGCAGTGCGGCCGAACTCATCTGCGCGTTCCCCCTCAGTCGCGGGGGACCTCGGGCGCGGTGCCCGGGTCCAGTCCCACGGTCCCCAGCACGCGGGAGTCCGCGTCGTGCTGCGCGGCGGCCCGCTCGGCCTCGTCCCGAGCGGTCCGGTAGTCGGCGAGGATCCGGTTCTGCAGCCCGAACATCTCGCGCTCCTCCTCCGGCTCCGCGTGGTCGTAGCCGAGCAGGTGCAGCACACCGTGCACCGTGAGCAGGTGCAGCTCGTCGATCAGGGCGTGCCCGGCCTTGCGGGCCTGGTCCTTCGCGAACGCGGGGCACAGCACGATGTCGCCGAGCAGCGCGGGCCCGGAACCGGCCGCGTCCGGGCGGCGGGACGAGTCGTACTCGTCCATCGGGAAGGCCATCACGTCGGTGGGGCCGGGCAGGTCCATCCAACGCTCGTGCAGGTCGGACATGACGTTCAGCTCGACCAGCACGATGGACAGCTCGGCGAGCTGGCTGACGCTCATCCGGTCCAGCGCGTAGCGGGCGACGGACACGATGGTGCCCTCGTCGACCTCGGCCCCGGATTCGTTGGCGATTTCGATGCTCATGCGTGTTCCCGGAACTGACCGCCGCGGCCGGAACGGCGCGGGAACTGCTCGGAGTCCGCGTCCTGCTCGGCCTGCCAGCGGTCGTAGGCGTTGACAATGTCGGTGACCAAGCGGTGACGGACCACGTCCCCGCTGTCGAGCACGGCGAAGTGCACGTCGTCGACCCCGTCGAGGATCTCCCGGACGACCTTCAGGCCGCTGCGCTGCCCACCGGGCAGGTCGACCTGGGTGACGTCGCCGGTGACCACGACGCGGGAGCCGAAACCGAGCCGGGTCAGGAACATCTTCATCTGCTCCGGCGTGGTGTTCTGCGCTTCGTCGAGGATGATGAAGGCGTCGTTGAGGGTGCGCCCGCGCATGTACGCCAGCGGCGCGACCTCGATGGTGCCCGCCTGGGTGAGCCGCGGCACCGACTCGGGGTCGATCATGTCGTGCAGCGCGTCGTACAGCGGCCGCAGGTACGGGTCGATCTTCTCGTAGAGCGTGCCCGGCAGGTAGCCGAGCCGCTCGCCCGCTTCGACCGCGGGCCTGGTCAGGATGATCCGGTTGACCTGCTTGGCCTGCAGCGCCTGCACGGCCTTGGCCATGGCCAGGTAAGTCTTGCCGGTGCCCGCGGGACCGATGCCGAACACCACGGTGTTCTGGTCGATCGCGTCCACGTAGTGCTTCTGGTTCAGCGTCTTCGGGCGGATGGTGCGACCCCGCCGGGACAGGATGTCCAGGCTGAGCACCGCGGCGGGCGATTCACCGCTGTCGGCCGAGAGCATGCCCACTACCCGGCGCACGGCGTCCGGCCCGAGCTGGCCGCCCTTGTCGACGACGGTGATGAGCTCGGAGAACACCCGCTCGCCGAAGGCCACGTCCGCCGGGTCGCCGGTGAGGGTGATCTCGTTGCCGCGCACGTGCACGTCGGCGGTGAGCAGTTCCTCGACGACCCGCAGGTTCGCGTCGCGGGTGCCGACCAGCGCGAGCACCGCGCTGTCCGGGACGGTCACCTTCGATTGCGCCGACCGGTCGCGCGCGTGCTGCGCGGACAGGTGCTGGGCGGAGAGGTTCGGCTGCTCGGGTTCCGCGCCGTCCGGCCCGGTGCCGTTCGGCGACCTACCGTTCCGGCCGGTCGTGTCCTGCTCGGTCCCGTCCTGCGGTTCGCGGGCCTGCCGGTCGTCCGTGGACTGCTGCCGTCCGGACTGGGCGGATCCACCCGCTGCGATTCCGGCCACGTGTGTTCGGGCCTGCTTTCTGCGCTCGGCGCGCGAAGTCGGTCTTCTTTCCCACCATCGATGGTAGAGCAATCGGCGACGCGGTCGCGCCGCTGATCCGGCTGCCGCCCGGCGGTGTCTCAGCCCTTGAGCGGTCCACCGGTGAGGCCGCCGAGGGGTTCGCCGCCCAGCAGGTGCAGGTGCACGTGGAAGATGGTCTGCCCCGCGTCCTCGTTGGTGTTGAACAGCAGCCGGTACCCGGATTCGGCGATGCCCTCGCGCTCCGCGATCTCGCCCGCGACCCGCACCAGCTCGGCCAGCAGGTCCGGCTCGGCGGTGGCCAGCTCGGCGGCGTTGCGGTAGCGGGTCTTCGGCACCACGAGCACGTGCGTGGGGGCCTGCGGGTTGATGTCGCGGATCGCGATGACCCGCTCGGAGTCGTGCACGACGTCCGCGGGGATCTCACCGGCGATGATGCGCAGGAACAGGGAATCCAGGTCGCTGTCGGTCATGCCGGGAAGGTTATCCGCCGCGCGCGGCGGCCCGGGCGAACGCCCCTGCCCCGGTGCCGCACGCGGGGAGTCCCCCGACCGGATGCCGCGCCGTAGTGGGGCTGGGGGTAGCCCGGCTACGGCGCGGCCTCGCCGGACCGAGGGGGGGTTGTCCGGCGAGCGCCCGGTTGGGCTCGCTCCGCGAGCTACCTGAGGCGGTCGACCCGTGACCCTCAGGCGTGAACGTCACCGTAACCCCGCGTCATCCGCCCGCGCTAGAAAACGCGCGAACATGTGGCTCCTACTCCGATCCGGTGACACATTTCGTCGGGGAGGTGCAGTCGGTGAATGCCCCACGAACCGCCGTGACCAGCACCGATGTTCCGCGGGCGGCGGACCGCCCGCGGGACATCACGATCCGGACTCGGCGGCCCGCGGCGGCGTCACTTGTGGCCGAAGGACTTGAAGCGGGAGAACAGGCCCTGGCGCTGCCCGTTCCCGTTCGCGGTCACCGTCGGCTCCGGCTGCTCCTCGCCGCGCAGCGTCGCGAGCTGGCGGAGCAGCTCGACCTGCTCCTCGTCGAGCCGCGTCGGTACCTGGACGTCGAGGTGCACGTGCAGGTCGCCGTGCCCGCTGACCCGCCCGTTGGAGCGCAGCTTCGGCAGCCCGCGGCCGGTGAGCACGTGCTCGGTGCCGGGCTGGGTGCCGGGTTCGACGGTGAGCTCCTCGGTGCCGTCGAGGGTCTCGAGGGTGAGCACGGTGCCCAGCGCGGCCGCGGTCATCGGCACTTCGACGTTGCAGTGCAGGTCGGCGCCGTCGCGGATGAACCGCTCGTGCGGCAGCTCTTCGACTTCGACGAACAGGTCGCCCGCCGGGCCGCCGCCGGGTCCGACCTCGCCTTCACCGGCGAGCCGCACCCGCATCCCGTCGCCGACGCCGGCGGGGATCTTGACGGTGATGGTGCGGCGTTCCCGCACCCGGCCGTCGCCGCCGCACTGCTGGCACGGGTCGGTGATGACCTCGCCGAAGCCGCGGCACACCGGGCAGGGGCGGGAGGTCATGACCTGGCCGAGGAACGACCGCTGCACGGACTGCACCTCGCCGCGGCCACCACAGGTGTCGCAGGTCGAGGGGGCGCTGCCCGCGCGGGAGCCGCCACCGTCGCAGGAGTCGCACAGCACCGCGGTGTCCACGGTGATGTCCCGGTTCACGCCGCTGGCGCACTCCTCGAGGGTCAGCTCGAGCCGCAGCAGCGCGTCGGAGCCGGGCTGGACCCGGCTGCGCGGGCCGCGCCCGCCGCCACCACCGCCACCGGAGCCGCCGAAGAAGGCGTCCATGATGTCGCCGAGACCGCCGAAGCCGGCGAACGGGTCGCCGCCCATGCCGCCGTCGCCGCCGCCCTGCGAGAGCGGGTCGCCGCCGAGGTCCACGACCTGGCGCTTCTTCGGGTCGGACAGCACCTCGTAGGCGGTCGTCACCTCGCGGAACCGCTCCTGGGCACCGGCTTCCTGGTTCACGTCGGGGTGCAATTCCCTGGCGAGCTTGCGGTACGCGCGCTTGATCTGCTCCGGCGTAGCGTCCTTGGCCACCCCGAGGGTCCCGTAATAGTCCCTGGCCACCTTGTGCGATCTTCCTCTGCTCGGTCTGCGAGTTCGACGGGTGATCCATCACCCGGTCAGGCGTCAACGGCCTGCCAGGATCTCACCCACGTAAGCGGCAACGGCACGCACCGCCGCCATGGTTCCCGGATAGTCCATCCGGGTGGGGCCGACGACACCCATGCCACCCAGCACCATCCCATGCGTCCCGTAGCCGGTGGACACCACCGAGGTGGTCTGCATTTCGGCGGCTTCGTTCTCCATCCCGATGCGCACCGTGACGGTCCGCGAGTCGCGGGCCGCCGCGAGCAGCTTCAGCACCACGACCTGCTCCTCGAGCGCTTCGAGCACTTGGCGCAGCGAGTTGGGGAAGTCGGTGACGTTGCGGGTCAGGTTGGGGGTGCCGCCGAGCACCATGCGTTCCTCGGGGTGCTCCACGAGCGATTCGATGAGCACGCTGGCGACGCGGGTCATGGCGTCGCGCAGTTCGGGCGGTGACTGGTCCGGCAGTTCGGCCACGGCCGCCGAGGCGTCCGCGAGCCGCTTCTCGGTCATCGCCGAGTTCAGCACGTTGCGCATCCGCGCCACGTCGTCGTCGCTGATCACGTCGCCGAGGTCGACCATCCGCTGGTCCACCCGGCCGGTGTCGGTGATGAGCACCAGCATCAGCCGGGCGGGGGTGATGGTGACGACCTCGACGTGGCGCACCGTGGAGCGGGTCAGCGTCGGGTACTGCACGACGGCGACCTGCTGGGTGAGCTGCGCGAGCAGCCGCACGCTGCGGCGCATCACGTCGTCGAGGTCGAGGGCGCCTTCGAGGAAGCCCCCGATGGCCCGCCGCTCGGCCGCGGTGAGCGGTTTGATCTCGTGCAGCCGGTCCACGAACAGCCGGTACCCGGCGTCGGTGGGCACCCGTCCGGCGCTGGTGTGCGGCTGGACGATGAGGCCCTCCTCCTCGAGGGCGGCCATGTCGTTGCGCACGGTGGCGCTGGAAACGCCCAGGTTGTGCCGGTCGACCAGCGCCTTGGACCCGACCGGTTCGTTGGTCGACACGTAGTCGGCCACGATCGCCCGCAGGACCTCGAACCGCCGTTGATCGGCGTTCACCTCGTCACCTCCGCATCGGGCCTTGCCGCGCACCGCTCGCGGTGCTCGTCACCGTCGAGTTTACGGTCCTCGAACCGGTGTTCCGACGCCGCGAGCCGGGTGCGGCCGCATCCGCCGGGCAGCGGGGGTGGGAGAACGGTCACAGCAGGCGCTGGACGACGGCGTCGGCGAGCAGCCTGCCGCGGTCGGTGAGCGCGCAGCGCCCGGCGTCGAGCGCGTCGGCCCGCAGCAGCCCGTCGGCGACGGCCTCCTTCGCGGCGAGCACGCCGTCGGAGGTGAGCGCGGCGGTGGGGACGCCTTCGGCGACGCGCAGTTCCAGCATGATCCGTTCGATGCGCCGGTCCTCGTCGTCGAGCAGCTCGCGGGCGTGCGCGGGCGAGCGGCCGTCGGCGAGCAGCGCCGAGTAGCGGCCGGGGTGCTTGACGTTCCACCAGCGCACGCCGCCGACGTGGCTGTGCGCGCCGGGCCCGGCGCCCCACCAGTCGCCGCCCCGCCAGTAGCCGAGGTTGTGCGCGCAGCGCGCGGACTCGCCGGTGGCCCAGTTGGACACCTCGTACCAGCCGAGCCCGGCGCCGGACAGGGTGGAGTCGATGATCTCGTAGCGGTCCGCGAGCACGTCCTCGTCGGGCATCGGCAGTTCGCCGCGGCGGACCTTGCGGGCCATCGCGGTGCCGTCCTCGACGATGAGCGAGTAGGCGGAGACGTGGTCGACCCCGGCGTCGAGGACGGCGGCCAGCGAGGCGCGCAGGTCGTCGTCGCTCTCGCCGGGCGTGCCGTAGATGAGGTCGAGGTTGACGTGCTCGAACCCGGCGGCCCGCGCCTCCTGCGCGGCGGCGGCCGCGCGGCCGGGCGTGTGGTTGCGCTCCAGGACGCGCAGCACGTGCGCGGCGGCGGACTGCATGCCCAGCGACACCCGGTCGTAGCCGCCGGCGCGGAGGTCGGCGAAGAACTCGGGCGAGGTCGACTCGGGGTTGGACTCGGTGGTGACCTCCGCGTCGGCGGTGAGGCCGAAGGAGTTCCGGATGGCGGTCAGCACGGCCGCGAGCCGTTCGGCGCCGAGCAGCGAGGGGGTGCCGCCACCGACGAACACGGTCTGCGCGGCGGGCACCGTCCCGCCGCCCGCGGCGAGCGCCCGGGCGCCGAGGTCGAGTTCGGCGCGCAGCGCGTCCAGCCAGTCCCCGAAGCCACCGGCGGGCCCGAGCTCGTCGGCGGTGTAGGTGTTGAAGTCGCAGTAGCCGCAGCGGGTGGCGCAGAACGGAACGTGCACGTACACGCCGAACGGCCGCTCACCGAGCCCGCTCAGGGCGCTGGCGGGCAGTGACCCGTCCGACGGAGCCGGCTCACCCGGCGGAAGCTGCGAAGGCACTCCCCCAGTCTCCCAAACAGCGCAGTCTCCCGAACCGCGCCCGCACCCCACCCCGACCCCAGCCGAGCCCCGACCGCCTTTTCTTCTCGTCAGCGGCGAAGCCGCTGAGCAACCGGCCACCCACGCAGCGCGACCACCTGCGGGTCCTCAGCTGTGGTCGTATCCGTTTCTCGTCAGCGGCGAAGCCGATGAGCCGCCGACCACCCGAGCAACAGGACCACCCGCGGGTCCTCAGCGGCCTCCTCGCGAGGACAGCGATTTCTCCTGTGGCGGAGCCACCGGTGAAATCGATCCCGCAGCGAGGACGCCGCTGAGGTTCCGCCACCCGACCCGCTCAGCAAGGCTCCCCGGACAACCCTTTTTGACCCACGTCTCAGTATTCGGTTGATGTTGGACCACAGGGTGGACGCGTGGCACGCTGGCCGTCATGGGTGCGCCTGCGAAGCTGCTGCTGGTCGCCCGTCGCTACGTGGATCTGCGACGGGTCTCCAGCGCGCTGTGCCGTTCCACCGGCTGATCCCGCCGCTGCGTTCCGAACTGTCCAGTCGGCGCCGGGAGCACGCCGACTGCGAGCGCCCCTGTTCCCGTGGGCTCCGCGCGGTGTGGTCCTGAGCGCCACCAGCCACCACCACGGAGGTCGGGCCATGGTCCCCCCGACGGAAGCTCAGAGCCGCACCGAGCGCCGCACCCCCGCCCGCAAGGGCAAGACGCGTGGTGAGGGGCAGTGGGCGCTCGGCTACCGGGAGCCGTTGAACGCCAACGAGCGCTCGAAGAAGGACGACAACCCGCTCAACGTCCGCCACCGCATCGAGACGATCTACCAGCACGGCGGTTTCGCGTCGATCGATCCGGCCGACCTGCGCGGCCGGTTCCGCTGGTGGGGCCTGTACACGCAGCGCGCCGAGGGGATTCCGGGCGCGCGCACGGGCACCATCGAGCCGGAGGAGCTCGACGCCTCCTACTTCATGATGCGGGTGCGGGTGGACGGCGGGGCGCTGACCACGGAGCAGCTGCGGGTGATCGGCGAGATCTCGCAGACCTACGCCCGCGACACCGCCGACATCACCGACCGGCAGAACATCCAGCTGCACTGGATCCGGGTCGAGGACGTGCCCACGATCTGGGAGAAGCTGGAGGCGGTGGGCCTCTACACGACGGAGGCGTGCGGGGACTGCCCGCGCGTGCTGCTGGGTTCGCCGGTGGCGGGGGTGGCCGCGGACGAGATCATCGACGCGACCCCGGCGATCAAGGAGATCACCGAGCGCTACATCGGCGACAAGTCGCTGTCGAACCTCCCGCGGAAGTTCAAGACGGCGATCAGCGGTTCGCCGCGCTGGGACACGGTCCCGGAGATCAACGACATCTCGCTGGTCGGCGTGGTGCACCCGGAGCACGGTCCCGGTTTCGACCTGTGGGTCGGCGGTGGGCTGTCGACGAACCCGAAGCTGGCGGTGCGGCTCGGCGCCTGGGTGCCGATCGAGGAGGCCGCCGAGGTCTGGCACGCGGTGACCTCCTTGTTCCGCGACTACGGGTACCGCAGGCTGCGGCACCGGGCCCGGTTGAAGTTCCTGGTGGACGACTGGGGCGCGGAGAAGACGCGGCAGGTCATCGAGGACGAGTACCTGGGCCGGAAGCTGATCGACGGCCCGAAGCCGGAGACGCCGAGCGGGCACCGCGATCACCTCGGGGTGAACCCGCAGGTCGACGGCAACTTCTACGTGGGCGTGAAGTCGCAGGCCGGCCGGGTCAGCGGTTCGACCCTGGTGGAGATCGCGAAGGCGGCGGAGCGGGTCGGTTCGTCCCGGGTGCGCACCACGGTGGAGCAGAACCTGCTGGTGCTGGACGTGCCGCAGCAGCAGGTCGAAGGCCTGGTGTCGGATCTGGCCGGGCTGGGGTTGCACAGCTCGCCGACGCCGTGGCGGCGGAACGTGATGGCCTGCACCGGCATCGAGTTCTGCAAGCTCGCGATCGTGGAGACTAAGCAGCGCGCCATCGACCTGATCGGTGATCTGGAGCAGCGGCTGGCGGACGTGCAGGGCGACGTCCGGGACCCGGTGACGATCAACCTGAACGGCTGCCCGAACGCGTGCGCCCGCACCCAGACCGCGGACATCGGCCTCAAGGGGCAGATGGTGCGCGATGACGACGGCAACCAGGTGGAGGGCTTCCAGGTGCACCTGGGCGGCGGGCTCGGCCTGGACGCCGGGTTCGGCCGCAAGATCCGCGGGCACAAGGTGACGTCGGCGGACCTCGGGGACTACGTGGAGCGCCTGGTGCGGCACTACCTGGGCGAGCGCTCGGACGGCGAGCGCTTCGCCCAGTGGGTGGCGCGGGCCGAGGAGGACGCGCTCAAGTGACGTCCGGACCGGAAGGCGGGGCCGCCCCGGAGGGCCGGGCGGTCCCGTTCTACTGCCCGTATTGCGGGGACGAGGAACTGGTTCCGCAGGCCGAACCCGCGGGCGCCTGGAAATGCGAGGCGTGCCTGCGGGTGTTCACCGTTCGGCTCGTCGGACTGGCGAGCGGCTGAGGAGACGGAGATCCCATGACTGCCGAGACCACCACCACCGACCTCCCCGCCGGCTTGGGCGTGCGCCGCAGCGACGAGGAGCTGCGGGCGATCGTCGAGGAGGCCGCCCCGCGACTGGCCGAGGCGAGCGCCGAAGAGGCGCTGCGCTGGGCCGCGGACACCTTCGGCGACGGGCTGATCGTCGCCTCGAACATGCAGGACGCGGTGCTGGTGGACCTGGCGGCGAAGGCGCGGCCGGGAGTGGACGTGCTGTTCCTGGAGACCGGCTACCACTTCGCCGAGACGATCGGCACCCGCGACGCGGTCGCCCAGGTCTACGACGTGAACATCGTGGAGGCGAAGGCGGAGCAGTCGGTCGCCGAGCAGGACGCCGCGGAGGGCCCGAAGCTGCACGACCGCGACCCGGGCCGCTGCTGCTTCCTGCGCAAGGTGGTTCCGCTGCAGAACACGCTGTCCCGCTACGAGGCGTGGGTGACCGGGGTGCGCCGGGTGGAGGCCCCGACGCGGGCGGGCACGCCGATCGTGACCTGGGACGACCGCAACGGCCTCGTCAAGATCAATCCGATCGCGCCGTGGAGCGACGAGGAGATGGATTCCTACATCGAGCGGCACGGGGTGCTGGTGAACCCGCTGGTGCCCGCCGGTTTCCCGTCGATCGGCTGCGCGCCGTGCACGGCGAAGCCCGCGCCGGGTGCCGATCCGCGCAGCGGCCGCTGGGCGGGCACGTCGAAGACCGAATGCGGCCTGCACGGCTGATCACCGCGCAAGGCCTACTGAGCAAGCACACCCGGAGAGGATGGGTATGACCGCCGAGCAGCAGCTCGACCTGCCGCAGGACCCGGTGTCCACGGGGGCACCTCCGCAGGTCGACAACTTGGACGCCTTGGAGTCCGAGGCCATCCACATCTTCCGCGAGGTGGCCGGGGAGTTCGACCGCCCGGTGATCCTGTTCTCCGGGGGCAAGGACTCGACGGTGCTGGTCCACCTGGCGATCAAGGCGTTCCGGCCGGCGCCGGTGCCGTTCCCGCTGCTGCACGTGGACACCGGGCACAACTTCGACGAGGTCATCGAGTTCCGGGACCGGCTCGTCGCCGAGCACGACCTGCGGCTGGTGGTGTCCTCGGTGCAGGACTACATCGACGACGGCAGGCTCGCCGAGCGCCCGGACGGCATCCGCAACCCGCTGCAGACGACGCCGCTGCTGGACGGGATCACGGAGAACAAGTTCGACGCGGTGTTCGGCGGCGGCAGGCGGGACGAGGAGCGGGCGCGGGCCAAGGAGCGCATCTTCAGCCTGCGCAACGCCTTCGGCCAGTGGGACCCGCGGCGGCAGCGCCCGGAGCTGTGGAACCTCTACAACGGCAGGCACCGCCCGGGGGAGCACGTGCGGGTGTTCCCGCTGTCGAACTGGACGGAGCTCGACATCTGGCGCTACATCCAGCGCGAGAAGATCGACCTGCCGGAGATCTACTACGCCCACCGCCGCGAGGTGTACCAGCGCGACGGCATGTGGCTGACCGCGGGCCCCTGGGGCGGGCCGCGCGAGGACGAGGACGTCGCGGACAAGGTCGTGCGGTACCGCACGGTCGGCGACGGTTCCTGCACCGGCGCGGTCGAGTCCGAGGCGTACACGGTGGACGACGTGATCGCGGAGGTCGCCGCGAGCCGGCTCACCGAGCGCGGCGCGACGCGGGCCGACGACCGGATGTCGGAGGCCGCGATGGAGGACCGCAAGCGGGAGGGCTACTTCTGATGACCGAGACCACGACCCGCACCGCACCGGATTCCGGCGCCGAGGTGGTGCTGCCGGTGCACACGGACCTGCTCCGGCTGGCCACGGCCGGTTCGGTGGACGACGGCAAGTCGACGCTGGTGGGCAGGCTGCTGCACGACACGAAGTCGGTGCTGGCCGACCAGCTGGACGCGGTGCACCGGGCCAGCGCGGACCGCGGGTTGCAGACCCCGGACCTGTCGCTGCTGGTGGACGGGCTGCGCGCGGAGCGCGAGCAGGGCATCACGATCGACGTGGCGTACCGGTACTTCGCGACGCCGCAGCGGAGCTTCGTGCTGGCCGACACCCCGGGCCACGTGCAGTACACCCGGAACACGGTGACCGGCGCGTCCACCGCGCAGCTGGCGATCCTGCTGGTGGACGCGCGCAAGGGCGTCATCGAGCAGACCCGCAGGCACGCGGCGGTGCTGGCGCTGCTGGGCGTGCCGCGGCTGGTGCTGGCCATCAACAAGATCGACATGGTGGACTTCGACGCCGCGGTGCACGAGCGGATCGCCGCCGAGTTCGCCGGGCACGCCCGCGCGCTGGGCTACGCCGACGACGCGGTGCGCACCATCCCGGTGTCGGCGCTGCACGGCGACAACGTGGTGGAGCGCTCGGCGAACACGCCGTGGTACTCGGGGCCGTCGCTGCTGGAGCACCTGGAGACGGTGCCGGTGGCTCCGGACCCGTTCGACGCGCCGTTCCGGATGCCGGTGCAGTACGTGATCCGGCCGCGCACCGCGGAGCACCCGGACTACCGCGGCTACGCGGGCCAGGTCGCCGCGGGCGTGGTGGCGCAGGGCGACGAGGTCGTGGTGCTGCCCGCGGGCATCCGCACCCGGGTGTCCCAGGTGGACACCCCGGACGGCCCGGCACCGCGGGCGGCGGCAGGGCGTTCGGTGACGCTGCTGCTGGAGGACGACGTGGACCTGTCCCGGGGCGATCTGATCGCCGCCGCGGACTCGGCGCCGCAGGTCACCGACGAGCTGGACGCCACCGTGTGCTGGCTGGCGGAGAAGCCGTTGCAGCCCGGGGCCCGGGTGCTGGTCAAGCACGGCACCCGCACCGTGCAGGCGATGGTGACCGAGCTGTCGGCGCGCTTCGACGAGCAGGAGCTGGTCGGCGTGGACGCCCCGGATTCGCTGGCGCTCAACGAGATCGGCCGCGTGCAGCTGCGCACCGCGGAGCCGCTGCCGGTCGACGAGTACGCGGCGTCGCGGCGCACCGGTTCGTTCCTGGTGATCGACCCGGCGGACGGCACCACGCTGGCCGCCGGGCTGATCGGGCTGCCGCTGGCTCCGCTGGCGGCGGCGGTCGCGGGCTGATCCGGTTGGCACCCGCGCTGGTGGCCGTCGCGCACGGCAGCCGGGATCCGCGTTCGGCGCGCACCGTCCACGCCCTGCTGGACGTGGTGCGCGCCGAGCGCCCGGACCTGGACGTGCGGGCGGCGTTCCTGGACCTGTCCGCGCCGCGGGTGGGCGACGTGCTCGCGGCGGTGCGCGCCGACGGGCACCGCGAGGCCGTGGTGGTGCCGCTGCTGCTGGGCAGCGCGTTCCACGCGAAGGTGGACCTGCCCGCGGTGCTGGCCGAGGCGGGCGCGCGGCTGCCGGGGCTGGACCTGCGCACCGCGGACGTGCTCGGGCCGGATCCGCTGCTGGAGTCGGCGGCGCTGGACCGGTTGCGGGAGGCGGGTGCGCGCACCGACGACCCGGAGCTCGGGGTGGTGCTGGCCGGGGTCGGCTCGGCGCACGCTCCGGCGAACCGGCTGGTCGCGCAGGTCGCCGAGCGGTGGCAGGCGCGGCATTCCTGGGCGGGCGCGGTCGCCGCGTTCGCCACCGCCGCCGAACCGGACGTGCCCGCGGCGATCGCGCGGCTCCGGGAGCGCGGCGCCCGGCGCATCGCCGTCGGCTTCTGGTTCCTGGCTCCGGGGCTGCTGACCGATCGGGTCGTGGACGCGGCCCGCGCGCACGCACCGGACGCGCTGATCGGGACTCCGATGGCGGCCGCGGGATCGGTCGCCGAGCTCGTGCTGACCCGGTACCGCGAGGTGCTCGACCGCACCGAGGTCGGTTCCGGCGCGGCCTGAACCCGCTCGCGGGCGCGTTCGGCGCAGCCCGCACCACCGGGCGGCGCAACGTCCCCGGGCGTCCTTGCGAAATACCGACAAGTCCGGCCGAATCCGCGGCCGCGCGGGCAGGATGCGTTCCGTGCGACCGCGAACACGGGCGCACCACACGCCCGGCGGTGACGGGAAACCCCGACCTCCGGTCGCCGCCGGGCGGCCCGTTTCGTCCGCTGCCTCCTCGTTCCTCCCACCTCTGGCCGATAGCGGGATCGCTGACTCAGGGTGTTTTGGCGGAACACTAAACTTCACCCCAAGTGGCCATGAGAGAGTGCGGATCAACTACGCGACGGCGGCGCGTCGCAGCGCAGCCGAGCGGCATCGCGGCGCGGAACCACACTTTCGGGTGAGCCAGTGAACCTCGGCGGCAAGGATCAAGGTGCAACGACAAGTCGGGGGCGTGTGCGGGAGATGAACACCCAGCAGCCGAGCCGGCCGGTGATCACGCCGGCCATGCGCGAACAGGCCGCGAAGCAGCCGAACACGTGGCTGTACGTGGTGGATCCGATCTTCAGCGACCCCAGCTCCGAAGTCCCGCCCTGGGGCTTCATCGGCGGCTACCGGGTCGACGAGCGCGGTGAGCTCACCGAGGACTTCTCCCCCAACCCGAACTACCGCCCCTCCCCCGTCGCGCTACGGCTGCCCGCGCCGACCAACGATGTCGAACGCGCCCTGCAGCTGACCACCACCGGCTACGCGCAGGCGCCCACCCTGCTGGCCGCGCTGCTGGACGCCGAGCTGATCCTGTTCGCGCAGCCGCAGGGCAGCGGGCTGTTCACGATGGACCACGAATCCGGCAGGCGGCAGCTGCAGCTGTTCACCTCCGAGGGCTACCTGCCCGCGAACTGGACCAGCTGGCAGCGGATGACCGGCAGGCAGCTCGTCGAGCGCAAGCCGACCGGGATGGACCTGCAGATCAACCCGACCAGCCAGGTCAAGGCGCGCATCCCCGGCGAGGACCTGATCAAGGCCGCCGGTGGGCCCAGCACGCCCGCACCGCCCGCCTCCTTCGCGGCGCCGTCCGCGCCCGTCGCACCCGCGGCCCCCGCCACCGCTCCCGCGACCCCGCCCGCACCGCCGTCCCCCGCCGCGGACGTCACGCAGCCCGCGAAGGTCCCCGGAGCCGCCAAGCAGGCGCCGGACCCGATCAGCAGCGACCACGGGCAGCGGTTCCTCGGCAGCATGCTGGCCGCCGCGGCCGGGGACGCGCTCGGCGCACCCGTCGAGACCTACCCGGTGGAGCAGATCCGCAGCCGCTTCGGCGAGCGCGGCATCACCGACTACGACCGCGCGGGCGAGCGTCCCGGCGAGTTCACCGACGACACCCAGCTGATCCTGTTCACCCTGGAAGGCCTCGTCCGCGGGCACGTCGCCACCCGCGGCGGCGCCACGGGCGGGCCGCTGCCGGCGGTGCAGCTGGCCTACCAGCGCTGGCTGCACACCCAGGGCCACGCGTGGGCGCACGTCGCAGGCCCGTTCGCCGAGCGGCACCCGGAACCGACCGGCTGGCTCGTCGCCGAACGCGACCTGTTCGCGGTGCGCTCGCCGAACGCCGAGTGCATCACCGCGCTGCGCGAGTTCGCCGCCAACGGCAGGCCCGGCACGTTCCAGCGGCCGATCAACGACTCCGACGACAACACCGGCGTGGTGCGCGCCGCGCCGTTCGCGCTGTGGTCCGAGGACCCGCGCGAGGTGTTCCGGCTGGCCGCCGCGGGGGCCGCGCTGACCTGCGCGAAGCCCAGCGGCTACCTGCCCGCCGGGGTGCTGGCGGTGCTGGTGCACCGGCTGCTGCGCGGCGAGTCGCTGCCGGACGCGCTGACGCTGGCCCGCGAACTGCTCGCCGAGTGCGAGGGGCACCAGCAGACCGAACGGCTGCTGCTGGTGGCCGAGGACCTCGCCGCGCAGGGCGCACCGACCCCGGAGCAGCTCAAGGACCTGCTCGGCGCCGGCTGGACCGGGCAGGAGGCGCTGGCGATCGCGGTGTGCGCGGCGCTGAGCCACGACGGCGTCGGTCCGGCCGTGATGGCGGCGGTGAACCACTCGGGCGACAGCGACACGACGGGGGCGATCTGCGGTGCGATCGTCGGCGCCCGGCACGGCGCGTCCGCGCTGCCCGGGGTGTGGCTGCGCGACCTCAAGCAGCGCGAGCTCGTCGAGAAGCTGACCACGGACGCGCTGGTCGAGTTCGGCCCGCAGCCGCGCACCGACGAGACGTGGGCGCAGCGCTACCCGGCTTCGAAGGACCTGATCGACCTGGAGTTCCCCGCGGAGCTCCCGCGGTCGCCCCGGGAGGGTGCGGCGGAGCAGACCACCGAGCAGCCCGCGATCCGGGACGAGGCGGCCGAGAAGTCCGCTCCGGTGGCCAGGTTCCCGATCCCGGGTGGTGCCGCGCGCACCGGCGACGAGCAGCCGGGCGACGGCGCAGCCGAGTCCACTTCGGACGGTCCGGCGGGCCTCGCGCCCGGTGGCCGCACCGCGGCGGTACCCGGTGCCGACGACGACGCGGCGACCGGTGCGGCCGAGCAGTCCGCGGCATCGGCGGAGCGCGAGCAGAGCGCGGGCTCGGCGCAGGAAGAGCAGAGCGCGGGTCCGGCGCAGGAGCAGCAGGGCACGGCCGCGGTTCAGGACGAGCAGGGCACGGCTTCCGCGCAGGACGAACACCGCGCGAACTCGGCGGAGACCGCGAAGCCCGCGGAGACGACTCCGGAACGGCCCGAGCAGGACGCGGCGGCGGAGCAGAAGTCCGACCAGAGCCCCGAATCCGGCCAGAGCCCCGAAGCCGAGGACGCCGAGCAGACCGCCCGCCCGGCCGCACCGCTGCCCACGATGGGTTCCTGGCCTTCGACCTCCTCGAACGGCCGCGACGCCGACGTCGAGCAGGACGAGGCCGCCGCCGAGGACGAGCCCGCCGGAGCCGAGGACACCGCGAAGAAGGCCGCTGCGGAGAAGACCACCGAGTCGAAGGCCGCCGAGGCCGGGTCGGTCGAGGCCGAACGCACGGCCGACGCGGCGCAGCGCGGGCCCGCGGCAGCCGCCCCGCTCACCGAGCGCATCGCCATGCCGAAGTCCCGCCCGACCACGCAGCCCACCGGCCGGCAGGCACCCGGCCCGCAGACCGCGCGGCAACCCGCCGCGAAGCAGCGCCCGGCGACCACCCGCGAACTCGCCGAACCGGCCACCGAACGCGGCGCCCGCATCCTGGGCTGCCTGCTCGGCGGCGCGGTGGGCGACGCGCTCGGCTACCCGGTGGAGGACGACTCCATCGAGAAGATCCGCGCCGAACACGGTGCGGCGGGCGTCGTCGACTTCGCCGACGCGCACCGCCCCGGCGGGTCGATCAGCGACGACACCCAGCTGACCCTGTTCACCGCCGACGGCCTCATCCGCGCCTCGATCCGCCGCAGGCTCTACGGCGAGACCGATCCGGCGCAGCAGGTCCAGCACGCCTACCAGCGCTGGCTGCACACCCAGGGCTTCGACTGGAAGGACGCGGGCGGACCGATCGCGGCGACCCCGCCGGACGGCTGGCTGATCCGGGAGAAGGGCCTGTTCGTGCGCCGCGCGCCCGGCGCCACCTGCGTGCAGGCGCTGCACGGCTACGCGACGAGCGCTCGGCTGGGCACCCTGACGAACCGGATCAACGATTCGAAGGGCTGCGGCGGCGTGATGCGCGCGGCGCCCGCCGGGTTCTGGTCCGACGACCCGACCGAGACGTTCCGGGTGGGTGCGGCCACGGCCGCGCTGACCCACGGGCACCCGAGCGGTTTCCTGCCCGCGGGCGCGCTCGCGGTGATCGTGGCGCAGCTGCTGGGCGGCCGGTCGCTGCCGGAGGCGGTGGACCGCGCGCTGACCGAGCTGTCGGGCTGGGAAGGCCACGAGGAGACGACGAGCGCGCTGCGCCGCGCGATCGAGCTGGCCACCGAGGGCACGCCGACGCCGGAGCAGATCCAGCACCGGCTCGGCGACGGCCGGGTCGGCGAGCAGGCGCTGGCCATCGCGGTGTGCGCCGCGCTGGCGCGCCCGTTCTCCTACACCGATGCGGTGGTGCTGGCGGCGAACCACTCGGGCGACAGCGACGCGACCGCGTCCATCTGCGGCAACATCATGGGCACCGCGCACCTGGCGAGCGCGATCCCGGAGAGCTGGCGGCAGCGGGTGGAGCTCGGCGAGGTCGTCGAGCAGCTCGCGCAGGACGCCACCGAGGAGTTCGGCGAGCACCCGCCGTCGGTGCCGGAGTGGCTGCGCCGCTACCCGGCGGGCAGCGCGCCCGCGAAGCCGAAGGCCCAGCCCGCCCGGCCCGCACCGGTGCCGGAGACGGCGGCGGAGCAGACCATGGTGATGGCGCCCATCCCCGCCGTCACCGACGAACCCCCGGCGAGCGGATCCGCGCCGGAGCCCGCCGAGAGCGCTCCCGAACCGGCCGCCGAGCAGCCCGCGGCGGAACGGGCCGTCCCCGCCGAGCAGCCCGCGTCCGAGGCACCGGCGGCAGCCGAACCGGTGGCAGCCGCCGTCCCCGCCGCACCGCCCGAACCCGCCGCGGCGGACGAGGACTCCGGCGACGGCCTCAACGACGAGGAGCTTCGGCTGCTCGCCGCGTGGCGCAAGTTCCGCGACGGCGAGGACGACACGCCCAACGACCTCTCCGAGGGGCTGCACAAGCTGCTGCAGGAGGCGTTCGGCCCCGAGCGCGCCGCGCAGCTGGTCGCCGCGAACGAGGCCGACGGCGAGCTGCCCGCGGAGGTGCCCGCCGAGCTGGATCGCCTGGACCGGCTCGCCGGATGCGCGCTCGGCGTGCTCGCCGGTGACGCGCTGGGCGCTCCGTGGACGTTCCTGTCGCAGCGGGCGATCCTGCGCCGCAACCCGGACGGGGTGCGCGAGCTCGCCGAGCACCTGGGCGGCCGCGGCCGGTCCACCTCGATCGGGCAGCAGTCGGTGTTCCTGCTCGACGGCCTGCTCCGCTCGTCCGTCCACAAGGGACTGAACAAGCCGGGTCCGACGCCCGCCGAACTGGTCCGCGGCACCCTCCAGCACTGGGTGATCGCGCAGGGCGCCCCGGTGGAACCGGCGCTGCGGCCCGCGGAACTCGCCGCGGAGCCCGCGTTCGGCGCGCAGCGCTTCCCCGACGAAGCGGGCGTCACCGCGCTGGCCACCTGGGACGGGCAGAGCCCGCTGCCGACGCCGAGCACCCCGCCGAACCAGGCCACCGGCGCGGCCGCGGCCGCCCGCGGCGCCGTCGTCGGCCTGTACGCCGACGCGCCCGGCACCGCGGTCGAGCTCGGCATCGCCACCGGCGTGCTCACCCACGGCCACCCGGACGGCTACCTGCCCGCCGCGGCCGTCGCGGGCATGGTCGCCGCGCTGAACTCCGGGCAGACCCTCGCGGAGAGCGTGCACACCACGCTCACCGAGCTGAAGGCCTGGGAGGGCAGTGAGAACACGGTGCGGTCGCTGCGCGACGCGCTGGAGCTCGCCGAGCACGGCCCGGTCCCGGTGCCCGCGCTGGAGAAGCTCGGCGCGGGCAGGCACGCGCCCGCCGCGCTCGGCGTCGCGGTCGCCGCCGCGCTGACCCACCCGGACTCGTTCGCCGACGCCGTCGCGCTCGCCGCCACCCACTCCGGGGACAGCGCGGCCACCGCGGCGCTGTGCGGCGGACTGCTCGGCGCCGCGCGCGGTGCGGCGGAGATCCCGGCGGAGTGGCTCGATCAGCTGGAACTCGCCGATCACGTGCAGCGCCTCGTCGCCGATGCCCGGCGGGTCGACACCGATCTCGCCCCGGACGGCACGGCGCCGGACTGGACCCGGCGATACACGCAGTAACGTTGCTCAGGTGAAGGATTCTCGCGACGGGCTCACCGAGGCGGAACGGGCGTTGCTGGCGGCGTTCCGGGAACGGCGCCGGGCGGGGTCGCCGGACGCGCCGCCGGCGACCGCCGCGGAGCCCGGCGCGGAATCCGGTGCGCCGCCCGCCGGACCAGCCGACGCGGACGAGCGGGTGCTGCTGGAGAAGTGGCGTTCCTGGCGCGACCGGCCGCTGACCCGGCCGCCGTGGTTCGCGGCGCTGCGCCAGCGGATCGGCACCGATCCCGCGCCACCGGTGCCCGCCACCGGGCTGGCCGACTCCTCCGGTTACCGGCCGGACGCGGCGAGCCGGTTCGCCGGGATGCTGCTGGGCGCGGCCAGCGCCGAGCACACCGCCACCGGCCGGGTCGGCGAACGCACCGCGGCGCTGCTGTTCGCGCTGGAAGGCGTGATCCGCGCGCACACCGCGCTGCGCGCGCACGGCGCCACCGACCTCACCGCCTCCGTCCTCAGTGGACTCCAGCGGTGGCTGCACACCCGCGGCGTGCCGTGGCAGGACTGCGTCGCCGAACCCGCGGGCGAACCGGACGGCTGGCTCGTCGAGCAGCGCGAGCTGCACGGCGACACCGTCGAGGACCGGGCGCTGCTGACCGCGCTGACCCGCATCGCCGCCGGGGGCCGCGCCTCCGCGCACGCCGCCGGGGCCGGTGCGGTCCCGCTGGGCGCGGTGGCCGCGCTGTGGTCCGGCAGCGAGGTGTTCGGCACCGCCGCGAACCTCGCCGCGCTCACCCACGGCCACCCCGACGGCAACCGCCCGGCCGGGGTGCTCGGCGTCGCGATCTCGTTGCTGCTGCGCGGAAATCCGCTGCCCGCGGCCCTGGACGGCGCGCTCGCCGCCTGGGAACCCGCCGATTCCCGGCCCGCGCTGCTCGACCGCGCCCTGCACCTCGGCAGCACCAGCCCCGTCGGGTTCGTGCCCGGTGCCGCGCAGCTCGACGCGATGAGCCCGGGCCGGACCGGCACCGAAGCCCTCGCCGCCGCGCTGCGCATCGTCGCCGCGTGCCCCGACGACTTCCCCGCCGCCATCGCCGCCGCCACCGACCACGGCGGCGACACCCGCACCACGGCGGTGCTGTGCGGCCAGCTGCTCGGCGCCGCCCACGGGCCCGCCGCGATCCCCTTACCCGGCACGGGGAAACCGGCCGCGCTCGCCGTGCTGGAACGGCTCGCCGAGGACGCCGCCGCCGAATTCGGCCCCTACCCGGACGAATCCGAGGAATGGCTGCGCCGCTACCCCGTCGGCGCCCCCGCCCGCGAACCCGATCGGCGAAGGAGCCTGCACGCCGTGCCCAGACTCGCCGCGTCCAGAGACCGCTTCCTCGGCGCCGTGCTCGGCTGCGCCATCGGCGAAGCCCTCGGCACCCCCATCGCCGGTGACGGCTGGGACGAGATCCAAGACCGGCACGGGCCGCAGGGGCTGCGCAACTACGTGCCCGCCGGACATCCCGCGGGCAGGCTCGGCAGCGACACCCAGCTGCTGCTGTTCTCCCTCGAAGGCACCATCCGCGCCGGGGTGAGCCGCCGCAGCAACGAGGTCGCCGACCCGTCCCGGCACATCCAGCACGCCTACCAGCGCTGGCTGCACACCCAGCACCTCAGCTGGGGCCGCGCCGCCGGCGAATTCCTCAAGCACACCCCCGCGCCTGACGGCTGGCTGGTGGGGCACCGCGCGCTGTTCCAGACCCGCAACCCGGGCCGCACCATGATGCGCACCCTCATCGCCTTCGCCAAGGGCCAGCAGCCGATGGGCACCCCGGACCACCCGGTCAGCGACTCGCAGGGCAGCACCGCCGTGATGCGGGCCGTCCCGGCCGCGCTGTGGAGCTCCGACCCGGCCGAGGTGTTCCGCGTCGGGCAGAACACCGCCGCGCTCACCCACGGCGACCCGGTGGCCTACCTCAGCGCGGGCACGCTCGCGTTCCTGGTGTCCCGGCTGCTGGACGGGTGCGCGCTCCCCGTCGCCGTCGACGAGGCGCTGGACGAGCTCAGCGGGCACCGCGGCCACCAGGACGTCACCCGCAAGGTGTCCGCGGCGGTGCGCTACGCCGCCTCCGCCGAGACCACGCCCGGGCACCTGGAGAGCGGCATCGGCAACGGGTGGAGCGCCGCCGACGCGCTCGGCATCGGCCTGTACGCGGCGCTCGTCGCGGACGGGGACATCGACGCGGCGCTGCCGCTGGCGGTCAACCACTCCGGCAACTCGGCCACCACCGGTGCGGTCTGCGGCAGCCTCGTCGGCGCCCGGTCCGGGGCGGCGAAGATCCCGGACCGGTGGCGGACCGAGCTGGAGCTGCACGACGTCATCGAGCAGCTGGCGCACGACGCGAGCCTCGAATTCGGCCCCCACCCGCCGGACACCGACGACTGGACCACCCGCTACCCGCCGACCTGACGGGCCGTCGGGGCGGAAACCGGTCGTCGCGGCACCTCGGAACGCCCGCGGCAGGCGGTAGCGTGCGGCGCATGGCCGACGAACTCGTGCACCGCAGCACCGCCTCCGGCATCGCGACGATCACCCTCGACTCCCCGCACAACCGCAACGCGCTGTCCGCGCAGCTGCGCCGGGAACTGCGCGAGCACCTGGCGGCGGCGCTCGCCGAGGACGCGGTGCGGGTGATCGTGCTCGCCCACACCGGGACGGTGTTCTGCTCCGGGATGGACCTCAAGGAGTCCCGGTCCGCCGGCGCCGACGATCAGGGGGTGCGGGAGCTGCCTGAACTGCTGAACACCCTGTGGACCAGCCCGAAACCGGTCATCGCCAAGCTCGCCGGACCGGCGCGGGCGGGTGGCGCGGGCATCATCGCGGCCTGCGACCTGGCGGTCGCGGCGGACACCGCGACGTTCGGGTTCTCCGAGGTCCGCATCGGCGTGGTGCCCGCGGTGATCTCGCTGACCGTGCTGCCCAGGCTGCAGCCGCGCGCCGCGCACGAGCTGTTCCTCACCGGGGAGAACTTCGACGCCGAGCGCGCCGTGCGGATCGGGCTGCTCACCTCGGCGGTGCCCGCCGACCGGCTCGACGCGGAGGTCGACCGCTACGCCGGGATGCTGGCGAAGGGCGCGCCGCACGCGTTGGCCGCCACCAAGGCGCTGCTGCGGCGCCCCCGTTCCGCGGACATCGGGGCGGACTTCGACGAGGTGCTGGAACTCTCCGCCCGCCACTTCGCCTCCGCCGAGGGCCAGGAGGGCATGCGGGCCTTCGCCGAGAAGCGGCCCGCCGCCTGGGTCCCGCAGGACTGAGGGCGGCGGGGCTTCAGTCGCGGGTCAGGACGGTGGCGAAGGCGCGGCCGCAGATCGGCTTGCTCGCCGCGTCCCGCAGCACCGTGTTGATCTTCTCGTAGGCCTTGGGGTCGTGCTGCGCCAGGTTCTGCGCCCCGGACCAGATGAGCACGTGCTCACCCTCCGGCAGCCAGGACAGGTCGGTCAGGCAGTCGTAGAGCGCGTCCAGGTTGCGCCCCGCCCACTCCGGGAACGACAGCACCGCCGCGATCCCGTCCAGCGCGGTGCGCTTGTTGACCAGGTCGCTGCCGTCGAGCACGTGCACGGCCGCGCCGCGCCGCTCGGCGTCCTCGGCCGCCGTCTTGGCGCTCACGCCAGGCTGCTCCAGCTCGCTCACCGCCGGCTCCTTCCGGGAGACCTGAGGCTTTTTCGTCGCAAACATCCCACTCAACCACACACGTCGACAACCAGGAAGAAGCTTCGTTCACCGCAATGCCGGGGCGGTCGGGCCGCCCGCAGCGTCACGCGGGCGAGATGAGCGGTTCAGCAGCCCGCCACGGCACCGTTCCCGGTGAATCCGGCAGAACGGGCACAGCCTGCCACACCGCGGCGGAACCACCGGCGGGCGGCATGGCCCTGCCGTGCGCGGCGGCACCCTGCTGGACGAACCAGCCGATGACGACGAGCGCGATCAGCCCGATCAGGGCGACCGTGATGCGCTTGCGCGAGGTCAACCGGTTCATGGCACGTCCGTTCCGCGCGGGGTCCGCACCGGCGGTTCGGCGTCGCGCACGCGGGTCAGCCGCGCGCCGATCCCATCGATGGCCCGGTCGAGGAAGCGCGCCAGGTACCAGCACACCGGCAGCAGCACGACCAGGACCAGGGTCACCAGCAGCGGGTACCAGAGCTGGACGAGCCACAGCTCGACGCCGTCCCACCACTCGAACAGCCAGTCCATCACGAGGCGCCAGAGTACGCCGGGCCTCCGGGGCCTTCACCCCGCCCCGGCCCCGCCCGGTGCGCCCGGTTCCCGCGGGCGCCCGGACGCGTCCGCGGGCGGTCAGGCGGTGCCGGTGACCTCGGTCGACGGGCTCCCGGCGCGCTCGCCCGCCGCCGAGCGCTCGCGGATGGAGCGGATGATCGCGCCGAAGTCGTACCCGCCGCCGCCCTCCTCGTTGAACCGCTGGTAGAGCTCGGTCGCCAACCGGCCGACGGCCGCGTCGGTGCCGCTCTGCTCGGCGGCGGACTCGGCCAGTTTGAGGTCCTTGAGCATCAGCGCCGCGGAGAAGCCCGGCTCGTAGTCGTGGTTGGCCCGGCTGGTCTCGACCAGGTCCGGGACCGGGCAGTTCGTGGTCAGCGCCCAGCACTGCCCGGTGGAGATCGAGGCGACGTCGTAGAGCGCCTGGTTGCTCAGGCCGAGCCGCTCGCCGAGCACGAACGCCTCCCCGACCGCGATCATCGAGGCCCCGAGCACCAGGTTGTTGCACATCTTGGTGACCTGGCCGTTGCCCGGCCCGCCGCAGTGGATGACCTTGCGGGCCATCGGCGCCAGCAGCGGCTCCGCCAGCTGGAAGTGCTCGTCCGCGCCGCCGACCATGAACGTGAGCGTGCCCGCCTCGGCGCCCGCGGTGCCCCCGGAGACCGGGGCGTCCAGCGAGCCGAACCCGGCGGTCCCGGCCAGGGCGTGCGCGGCGCGGGCGTCGGCGACGTCGACCGTGGAGGAGTCGACCAGCAGCGCGCCCGGCTCGACCGCGGGCAGCACCTGCTCGTAGCAGTCCAGCAGGTGCTTGCCGCCCGGCAGCATCGTGATCACCGCTTCGGCGCCGGTCACGGCCTCGACGGCCGAGTCGACGGTGGTCACCCCGTTCGCCCGGGCCGCCTCCAGCGCCGCGGGCGACAGGTCGAACCCGCGCACCACGTGCCCGGCCGCGACCAGGTTCGCCGACATCGGGCCGCCCATGTGGCCGAGCCCGATGAATCCGATGACAGCCATTGTCATTCCCTTCTGCGGGTGCGGTGGTCGAGCCGGGCGCGGGGCCCGGCGGCTCAGCCGGACAGGCCGAGCTCGTCCTCGCCGAGCGGGGCGAAGAAGCGCTGGACGAGCTCGGGGGTGACGCCGTCCAGTCCGTTCGGCGACCACTTCGGGTCGCGGTCCTTGTCGACGAGGGTGGCGCGCACGCCCTCCACGAAATCGCCGGCGTTCAGGCAGCGCAGCGCGATCCGGAACTCCTGGTCCAGCGCGGCTTCCAGGGTCGCCGGCCTGCTGCGCAGCGCGCGCAGCGTCACCTTCAGCGAGGTCGGGGACTTCGCGTCGATCGCGTCGGCGGCGTCCGCGGCGGCCTGCTCGGGGCGGGCGCGCAGCCGGTCGAGGATCTCGGTGACGTCGTCGGCGGCGTAGGCCGCATCGATCCACTCCCGCTGCGCGGCCACCGGCGACTCCGGCGGGGCCTCGGTGAACCGGGCCAGCGCCGCGTCCACGTCGCCGCCGGTCAACGCCTTGATCAGGTCGTCGATGCGCTCGCTCGGCAGGTAGTGGTCGGCGAGGCCCAGCGCCACGGCGTCCGCGCCGCTCACCGGCGCACCGGTGAGCGCCAGGTGCGTGCCCAGCTCACCGGGGGTGTGCGCGAGCAGGAAGGTGCCGCCGACGTCGGGCACGAAGCCGATGCCGACCTCCGGCATGCCGACCTTGGAGCGTTCGGTGACGACCCGGTGCGAGCCGTGCGCGGAGATGCCGACGCCACCGCCCATGCACACCCCGTCCATCAGCCCCACCACGGGCTTCGGGTAGTGCGCGAGCATCGAGTTGAGCCGGTACTCCTCGCTCCAGAACGCCTTGGGGAGTTCCTCGTCCCCGGCCTTCGCCGCGTCGTGCAGCGCCCGGATGTCGCCACCCGCGCACAGCCCGCGTTCCCCGGCGCCCTCGACGAGCACCGCCCGCACCTGCTCGTCGGTGCTCCACCGCCGCAGCGCGGCGGTCATCTCGCGCACCATCTCCAGGGTGAGCGAGTTGATCGCCTTGGGGCGGTTGAGGGTGATGCGTCCGAGCGCGCCCTCGACGCTGAGCAGAACCTGCTCCGGGGCGGGTGTTGTCATGATGCCGACTCCAGCAGTCCACGGGAAATGATCAGTCGCATGATCTCGTTGGTGCCTTCGAGGATCTGGTGCACCCGCAGGTCGCGAACGATCTTCTCGAGGCCGTACTCGGCAAGGTATCCGTATCCGCCGTGGATCTGAAGCGCCTCGTTCGCCACGGTGAAGCCCACGTCGGTAGCGAGCCGCTTCGCCATCGCGCACAGCCGGGTCGCGTCCGGGTCGCGGGCGTCCAGCGCCCACGCCGCGCGCCACAGCAGCATCCGGGCGGCCTCCAGTTCGGTGGCCATGTCGGCGAGCTTGAACTGCAGCACCTGGAACTCGCTGAGCTTGGAGCCGAACGCGGTGCGCTCACGCACGTAACCGAGGCTGCGGTCCAGCGCGTCCCGCGCCCCGCCCAGCGAGCAGGCCGCGATGCTGAGCCTGCCGCCGTCCAACCCGGCCATCGCGATCTTGAACCCGATGCCCTCGGGCCCGAGCCGCTGCGCCGCGGGCACCCGCACCCCGTCGAGCACGACCTGCCGGGTGGGCTGCGCGTTCCAGCCCATCTTCCGCTCGTTCGGGCCGAACGAGAGCCCGGCCGCGTCGCCTTCCACGATGAACGTGGAGATGCCCTTCGAACCGTCCTCGCCGGTGCGGGCCATCACCACGTACACGTCGGAGCTGCCGCCGCCGGAGATGAACTGCTTCACCCCGGTCAGCACGTAGTCGTCGCCGTCGCGCACCGCGCGGGTCCGCAGCGCCGCCGCGTCCGAACCCGCCTCCGGTTCGGTGAGGCAGTAGCTGGCGCGGGCGGTCAGCGAGCACAGCGGCGGCAACCAGCGGGCGCGCTGCTCCTCGTCGCCGAAGCGGTCGATCATCCCGGCGACCATGTTGTGGATCGACAGGTACGCCGCCACCGACGGGTCGCCCGCGGCGAGCTCCTCGAAGATGAGCGCCGAGTCGAACCTGCCCAGCCCGGTGCCGCCGCAGGCCTCGTCGACGTAGATGCCGCCGATGCCGAGCTCACCCGCGGCGCGCAGCACCTCCACCGGGAAGTGCTTGTCCTGGTCCCACTGCACGGCGTGCGGGGCGAGCTGCTCGGCCGCGAACTCGCGGGCCAGCTGCTGGATGGCCCGCTGGTCCTCGGTCAGCGCGAACGGGGACACCACGCCGGAGGGGCCGGAAACCGCTGCTACCGACACGTCCACTCCTCACCTTCGAGAGTCCGGTCCCGGGCGGGCGCGGTGGCCCGCCCGGGGCGCGGGTCAGTTCATCGTGGGGATGGTGAAGCTGGCGCCTTCCTTGAGCCCGGAGGGCCAGCGGGAGGTCACCGTCTTCGTCTTGGTGTAGAACTTGATCGAGTCCGGTCCGTGCTGGTTGAGGTCGCCGAATCCGGACCGCTTCCAGCCGCCGAAGGTGTGGTAGGCGATCGGCACCGGGATCGGCACGTTCACCCCGACCATGCCGGTGTTGACGCGGCTGACGAACTCGCGCGCCGCGTCCCCGTCCCTGGTGAAGATCGCGACGCCGTTGCCGTACTCGTTCTCGCTGGGCAGCCGCACCGCCTCGTCGTAGTCGGCGGCGCGCACCACCGACAGCACCGGGCCGAAGATCTCCTCCCGGTAGATCCGCATGTCCGGGGTGACGTGGTCGAACAGCGAGGCGCCTGCGAAGAACCCGTCCTCGTGACCCTCCAGCGCGAACCCGCGGCCGTCGACGAGCAGCGAGGCACCCTCCTCGACCCCGGCGGCGACGAGCTCGTCCACCCGCTGCAGCGCCTGCCTGGTCACCAGCGGCCCGAAGTCGGCGTCCGCGTCGAAGCTGGTGCCGATCTTGAGCTTGCGCACCCGCTCGACGAGCTTCTCCACCAGCGCGTCGGCGGTCGCCTCGCCGACCGGCACCGCCACCGAGATGGCCATGCACCGCTCGCCCGCCGAGCCGTAGCCCGCGCCGACCAGCGCGTCCACCGCCTGGTCCAGGTCCGCGTCCGGCATCACGATCATGTGGTTCTTGGCGCCGCCGAAGCACTGCGCGCGCTTCCCGTGCGCGGCGGCGGTGGCGTAGATGTACTCGGCGATCGAGGAGGAGCCGACGAACCCGACGGCCTCGATCCGGGGGTCGGTGAGCACCGCGTCCACCGCCACCTTGTCGCCGTTGACCACGTTGAGCACGCCCGGCGGCAGGCCCGCCTCGACGAACAGCTCGGCCAGCCGCAACGGCACCGACGGGTCCCGCTCGGAGGGCTTGAGCACGAAGGAGTTGCCCGCCGCGATCGCCGGGGCGGCCTTCCACAGCGGGATCATCGCCGGGAAGTTGAACGGCGTGATGCCCGCGACCACGCCCAGCGGCTGGCGCAGCGAGTACACGTCGATGCCGGTGCCCGCGTTCTCGCTGTACTCGCCCTTGAGCAGGTGCGGGACGCCGACGGCGAACTCGACGACCTCCAGGCCGCGCTGGATGTCGCCCTTGGCGTCGGCGACGGTCTTGCCGTGCTCGGCGGAGAGCAGCCGGGCCAGCGAGTCCATCTCCTCGCCGACCAGCTGCAGGAAGCGCATCAGCACCCGCGCCCGCTTCTGCGGGTTCTGCGCGGCCCACGCGGGCTGGGCCTCGGCCGCGTTCGCGACCGCGGCCGCGACCTCCTCGGCCGAGGCGAGCGGGACCTTGGCCTGCACCCCGCCGGTGTTCGGGTCGAACACGTCACCGAAGTTCCCGGAGGTTCCGGCGACCCGTTCGCCGCCGATGAAGTGCTCCAACTCCTGGGACATACCGCACCGCACCTTTCGCCGTTCGCACCGTTGATCCCGGCCCGCCCGCGCCGTCCACCGCGTCCCGCGGCCGGTCATTTAGTCGGGCTTCCAACTTTCGGTGACCCAATCATCAGCCTAGTCGGTACGGCTGCAACAGGTGCTGCAGATCACAGCCTCCGAACGGGTGAAGAACGCTCCGGTGCCCGCGGGGCGTCACTCCGAGTCGGTCCGCACCGCCGCCGCGATGGCCTCCGCGATCAGCGCGAACGACAGCGCCCCCGGGTCCGGCGTGCCCAGGCCCCGCTCCGCGGACTCCCGCGCCCGGCCGTGCTTCGGGCGCAGCGACGCCGTCCCCGCCGCCGCCCGGCGCGCCGCCGTCGCCGCCCGCGTCCACGAACCCGATTCGGCGAACTCCGCGGCGAACGGCGCGAGCGCGTCCACCACCGTCTTGTCCCCGGGGCGCGCGCCGCTGGTGCGCACCACGGACTCCGCGAACGCCGCCACCCCCGCGGTCAGCTCCGCCGTCGTCGGCGCCCGCTCGTCGGAGAGCTCACCGGCGAACGCGCGCAGGCCGGTGCCCCACAACATCCCCGACGTACCGCCCCCGCGGCCCGCCCACGCGTCGCCCGCGCGCGCCAGCGTCGAACGCGCCCCCGCACCGGCCCGCACCGCCAGCTCCGCCGCCTCGTGCGCCGCCGCCGTCCCGCGCACCATCCCCCGGCCGTGCGCGCCGTCCCCGACCACCGCGTCCACCCGGCCCAGCTCCGCGGCGTGGTCCGCCACGATCCGGCGCACCGCACCGAACACCGCGGCCAGCGCCGAGGCCGCCTCCCGCGAATCCACCCCGGTGCCGGTGTGCTCGGCACCGCGCACGATCCGTTCGAGCGCCACCGCGGGATCGGGGCGGTCCGGGATCCGGCGGCGGGCCCGCTTGCGGTACGCGGGCGTGTCGGCCGGGGCGCGCCAGAACCGCTCCAGCTCCGCGTCCAGCCAGATCAACGTGAGCGAGACGCCCGCCATGTCCAGGCTCGTCACCAGCTCACCGGCCTCCGGCTCCACCGGTTCCAGCCCGGCGCCGCGCAGCCGCCGCGACACGTCGTTCCACAGCACGAACAACTCCTCGCCGCCGGTGCTGCCCAGCCCGTTGAGCAGCACACCGACCCGCGGTCCCGCGCCCGCCGGGGCCTCCGCCAGCAGCCCGTCCACCAAGATCTCCGCGAGCCGATCGGCCGACGGGAGCTCCACTTCCGACGAGCCCGGCTCGCCGTGCACGCCCAGCCCCAGGCCCATCTTCCCGGCCGGCACCTCGAACAGCGGCTCGCTCCCGCCGGGCAGCGTGCAGCCGTCGAACGCGACGCCCAGGCTGCGGGTGCGGTCGTCGGCCAGCCGCGCGATCCGCTCCACCTCGTCGAGCGGCTGCCCCTCGTCCGCGGCCGCGCCCGCCACCTTGATCACCGCGAACGCGCCCGCGATCCCCCGGCGCGCCGACCGCAGGCCCGCGGGCGCCGAAGCGATGTCGTCGGTGACCACCACCGACCGGCAATCGATGCCGTCCAGCCGCAACCGCTCCTGCGCGGCACCGAAACCCGTCCCGTCGCCCGCGTAGTTGCCGAACACGAACAGCAGCCCGCCCCCGCCGTGCGCGGCGCGCGCCACCGACAGCACCGCCCGCGGCGACGGCGGGGTGAACACGCCGCCCACCACGGCGGCATCGGCCGAACCGGGCCCGATCAGGCCGAAGAACGCCGGGTAGTGCCCGGCTCCGCCGCCGATGACCACCGCCACCCGGCCCTCGTCCGCGGGCAGCGCCCGCACCACCCCGCCCTCGACCCGGCGCACCCGATCGGGGTGCAGGTCGCAGAACCCGGCGAGCGCGTCCTCCGCGAACGAGGCCGGATCGTCGAACAAGCGCGTCATCGTTCCCTCACTGGATCACCGGCGGGCGCTCCCGCGCCGGTCACCAGGGTGCGGTGCGCGGACACCGCCGCGCCGGATGACCTTCCGGACTCACACCACCAGGTCCGCGGCCAGCACCAGCAGCAGCGCCACCACCGACATGATCGACTGCGCGACCGTGTACACCTGGAACGCGCCGCGGGTGGACAGCCCCAGCATGGTGCGGAACATCCAGAAGGTGTTGTCGCTGACGTGCCCGCCGAAGCTCGCCCCGGCCGCCGCGGCCAGCGCCACCAGCACCGCGGGCGTGCTCAGACCACCCACCACCGGCGCCAGCAGGGTCGCCGCGGTGATCGCCGCGACCGAACCCGAACCCTGCGCCAGCCGCAGCAGCGCCGCGACCAGCCACGCCAGCAGCAGCGGCGACGCGCTGCCCGCGTGGAACATCCCGGAGACCACATCGCCCACGCCGGTCCGGCTGATCACCTCGCCGAGCGAACCCGCCACCCCGGTGAACAGCAGGATCGTGCCGCTGGTGGACGCGCCCCTGGTCAGCGCCCGCTCCACGGCGTCGCGGGACAACGTCCACGCGGTCAGCGCGCACCCGATCAGCAAGCCGATCAGCAGCGCTACCACCGGATCGGCCAGGAACGACACCCAGCCCACCGGCGCGCCCACCGTCTCCGTCACCGTGCCCAGCACGATCAGGGCCAGCGGCACCAGCACCGGCAGCACCAGCACGACCAGCGGCAGGGTGCGGCGCGGCGACTCCGCCGGGGCCACGTCCATGCCCTGGAAACCGTCCCCCGCGGGCGCCTCGTCCCTGGCCGGGTTCCAGGTGCGGCGCATCAACCGGCCGTGCAGGAACACCGAGATGACGATCGAGAGCACCCCGATCCCGATGCCGCACAACAACATCGCGCCCAACCCGACGCCGAGCGAGCCGCTCACCGCCAGCGCCGCCGCACCCGGCAGCACCATCAGCAGGCCCACCTCCAGGCCGATCGCCAGCGAACCACCGACGGCCGCCACGCTCGCCCCGGTGCGCGCCGCCACCGAACGGGCGATCGGCGCCAGCATCACCAGCGCCACGTCGAAGTAGATCGCCGGGAACACCACGCCGGACGACAGCCCCAGCGCGTACGGCGACCGGGACTTCCCGAACGCCTTCAGGAACAGCTCGACGATGCGCTGCAACGTCCCGGTCGCCGACAGCAGCGACCCGAGCAGCACGCCGAACCCGATGATCAAGCCGACCTCGGCCATCAGCCCGCCGAAGCCGTCGGTGACGGCTTTCGCCGTGCCCTCGAACCCGAGGCCGGTCGCCAGCCCCAGGTAGAGCGAACCCAGCACCAGCACGATGACCGGGTTGAGCCGTGCCCCGACGATCAGGGCGACGATGCCGACGACCGCGATCGCCGTGTGCAGCAGCAGGAAGGAGGAGGCCAATGTTCGCTCCGTGATCCTCGTCGTTGAGGGCGGTGCCGCGGGCGGGACGTGAGCTTCCACCAGCACGTCCCCGCACGTCGCAGCGGGTCGGTCCGAGCTCGTCAGTTGATGTGCGAGCCGCCGTTGATGTCGAAGGTGGCGCCGGTGATGTAGCCGACGTCCTCGCCCGCCAGGAACGTGATCGTCGCCGCGACGTCCCCGGTCCGACCGTTGCGGCCCACCGGCACGTCGGCGATCAGCTTCTCCTTGCGCTCCCCGGTGAGCAGGCCCCCGGTGATGTCGGTGTCGATCAGCCCGGGGGTGACGGCGTTGACGACGACCCCGTTCGGGCCGACCTCCCGCGCCAGCGCCCTGGTCAGGCCGAGCACGGCGGCCTTCGCCGCGGAGTAGTGCGAGCCGCCGAACACGCCGCCGCCGCGCTGCGCGCTGACCGAGGACACGTTGACGATGCGGCCGTAGCCGCGTTCCACCAGGCCGGGCAGCACCCGCTGGGTGACCAGGTACGTGCCGGTGACGTTGACCTTGAACACCAGGTCCCACTCGGCGGGCGGGATGTCCAGGAAGCGGGTGGGCCGGGTGATGCCCGCGTTGTTGACCAGCGCGGCGATCGGGGGCAGCTCCGAGTTCTCGACGGCGGTCACGGCGGCGTCCACCGAGTCCTGCTCGGTGACGTCGGCCCGCACGCCGAGGGCGCGCACGCCGTGCTCGGCCGCGACCAGGGACGCGGTGCTCTCGGCGGCGGCGCCGTCGAGGTCCAGCACGGCGATGTCGAAGCCCGCGGCGGCGAGCCTGCGGGCGGTCTCCCGGCCGATGCCGCGCTCGGAGCCGGCTCCGGTGATCAGGGCGGTGCGGGCGGTGTCGGACATGCGGGTCCTCCTGGTTCGGATGGGCGCGGCGCCGGGGTGGTGCCGCGGGGTGTGGCGGGGTGCCGTGCATCGCGGGGTGCCGCCGGGTGGCGGCTCGGTGTCGTGGGGTGGCGGCTCGGTCTCGTGGGCTGACGGCTCGACGTCGTGGGCTGCCGACGTCGTGGGGTGCCGGCGTCGTGGGCTGGCGGCTCGCCGTAGCGGGTCAGAGCAGCGCGGTGATCGCGTCCTTCGCGGCGGCGGCCGCGGCGGGGCGCTCCTGCTCGCTCACGTCGTGCGTCTCGAGCTCCAGCACGTACCGGCCGCCGTACCCGGCGTCCCGCAGCGCCCGCACCACCCCGGCGAAGTCGGCGCGGCCACGGCCGATGCTGAGGTTGATGTCGCCGGGTTCGGCGTCGCGCAGGTGCACGTGCTCGATGCGTTCGGCGAAGTCCTCGGCGAACGCGACCTCGTCGAACCCGCCCGCCACCACGTGGCTGACGTCGAAGACGAACCCGGCGGACTCGGCGGGGACCCGCTCCAGCAGTGCGGCCGCGCGGTCGGCGGTGTGGCAGAAGCGGAAGTGGTGCAGGCCCTCCACCAGCAGCCGCACGCCTCGTTCCGCCGCGAGGTCGCCGAGCGCGCGGAGGCCGCGCGCGATCCGGTCCAGGTCGGTCCGCTCGTCCGCGAACGGCTCCCGCTGCTGCGCGCCGCACGGCACGATGACCGCGGCGTCCAGCCGCGACGCGAGCTCCACGAGTCCGCGCCCGGCGGTGCGCAGGTCCCGCTCGTCGAGCCGCGGGTCGTTGAGCGGCCCCGGATCGACGTTGATCGCCCAGGTGCGCAGCCCGGAGTCCCGCACCAGTTCGACGAGCTCGTCCGCGGGCCCGGTCAGCGGGGTGGGGATGTGGTCGCACACGCCGGGCAGGCCGCCGAGGTCGATGCCACCGAAGCCGAGCTCGCGGATGGTCGCGAGCGCCTCGGCCACCGGCATCCGGCGGAACGAGATCGTCGAGCAGCCCAGCTCCGGCATCTTCCTCACTCCTTCGTGCGTCAGGTGGCGCACAGTTAACGACGTGCCGAGTCGACTGTCAACAGTCGACCGTTATTCGCCGACCCGTTCGTCGACTACGATGTGCGGGTCAGCGAGCAGAGAGGCGATCCACTGGTGTCCCTGGATGTTCCGGCGCTAGGCGGCGTCGACCGGCAGACCCTGCGCGAGCAGTCGCTGCGCAAGCTGCGCGAGGCGATCAGCAGCGGCCAGCTCGAACCCGGCAGGCGGCTGATCGAGACCGAGCTCAGCGAAGCGCTGTCCGTCTCCCGCGGGACGCTGCGCGAGGCCCTGCGCCACCTCGTGCAGGAAGGACTCGTCGTCGCCGACGAACGCGGCAAGCTCCTGGTCCGGGCGCTCACCGGCGCCGAGGTGCGGGACATCTTCGCCGTGCGCGCCGCCCTCGAATCGCTGGCCGTGGAGACGTTGTGCGGCGCCACCGACCGCGCCGCGCTCGTCGCCGAGCTGCGCACGGCGGTCGACCGGTTGCGCGAGCTCGACCAGGACATGGCCGCGCTCGTCGAAGCGGACCTGGCCTTCCACCAGCGGATGTGCGAGCTCACCGGCAACGCCGCGCTCGTGCAGTCCTGGCAGCACATCTCCGGGCTGACCCGCGCCACCATCGTGCGTTCCGGCCCGGAACTGGCTGTGCGGAACATGGCCTGGCAACGGCACTCGCCGATCGTCGACGCCATCGAGGCGGGCGATTCCGCTCGGGCGCGCGAGGTCATCGGCGAGCACATGCGGGAGACGGCCGAGCGGATCGTCGCGGCGCTGCAGGACTGAGCTGCCTGACTGGGCAGCTGGGCTGGGCAGCTGGGCTGGGCAGCTGGGCTGGGCAGCTGGGCTGGGCAGCTGGGCTGGGTTGAGCAGCTGAGCTGAGCTGCGGAACTGCCGGGCTGGGCAGCTGACTGAGCTGCTGGACCGGGTTGCCGGGTGGGACTGGGTTGCCGGGTGAGACTGGGCCGCCGGGTGGGACTGGGTTGCCCGGGTGGGACTGGGCCGCCGGGCCGGTCAGGCCGCGTCGGATCCGCTGCCGGTGACCGCCGCGGCACCTATCCTCCCCGCATGGCCTCCGAGCCGGTGGACGTCTGGGCGATGGCCGACCTGGTCACGCCCTTCGCGGTGCGCACCGCCGCCACGCTGCGGCTGGCCGACATCGTCCAGGACGGGGAACTCCCGCTCGACGAGATCGCGAAGCGGTCCGGGACCGAGGCCGACCCGCTCGGCAGAGTGCTGCGGTTCCTGGTGCGGCGCGGGGTGTTCACCGAACCGGAACCGGACGTGTTCGGCCCCAACGACGCCTCCCGCGTGCTGCGGACCGACGCTCCGGGCGGCACCCGCGAGTGGCTCGACCTGGACGGCGCCGTGGGTCGCGCCGATCTGGCCTTCGTGGAGCTCGTCGAGCAGGTCCGCGGCAGGCACCCCGCCTACCCCGCCGCGTTCGGCCGCTCCTTCCGGGAGGACCTCGCGCACAGCCCGCAGCTGTCGGACTCGTTCGACGACCTGATGGAGACCAAGTCCGACGAGCTGGCCCCGCTGGTCGCCGCGGCGGCGGCCTGGGACCGGTTCGAGCGGGTGCTCGACGTGGGCGGTGGCAAGGGCGTCCTGCTCGCCGAGATCCTGGAACGCCACCCGGACCTGCGCGGCACGCTGGTGGACCTGCCCGGGCCCGCCGCGGCGGCCGAGGGCTACCTGGAGTCGCGCGGGGTCCGCGATCGCGCCGACGTGGTCGCCGGCGACTTCTTCGATCCGCTGCCGCCGGGCGCCGACGCCTACGTGCTGTGCGATGTCCTCGGCGACTGGGAGGACGAGGACGCGGTGCGGCTGCTCGGCCGGTGCGCCGAGGCCGCGGGCGCGGACGGCCGGGAGGGCAGCGTGCTCATCGTGGAGCTCCTCCCGGACCCGGACGGCGAGTTCACCGAGATGGACCTGCGGATGATGATCTACGTCGGTGGCCGGATGCGGGACCTGGACCAGACCGAGCGCATCGCCGCCGCGGCCGGGCTGTTCATCGCCTCCGTCATCAGGCTCGACGACGGTCACGGCATCATCGAATGCCTTCCGGACCGGTGAGCTCGGCGAACCCGAGCTTGACCCGCAACTTCTCCGGCAGGTCCACGGCCGCGGCGGCGACGTGCTCGCGGCGGTCCCGGTCGCCCATGTTCAGCGCGAGCACGTCGGCGACGGTGACCGCGTGCGCCGGCCTGCTCAGCACGTCGACCGCGTCACCCGCGGTGATCTCACCGGGCTGTTCCACCGCCAGGTAGGCACCGGGACGTCCGACCGCGGCGAACCGCTTCACCAGGCCCTTGACGTCCCAGAACCCGGCGAACACCCGGCACGGGTCGCGCGGCGCGGTCACCCGCAGCACCGCGCCACCGATCCGCCAGCGCTCCCCCACCACGGCCGCGCTCGAGTCGCAGTCGCGCAGGCTCAGGTTCTCGCCGGCGTTGCCGGGCACCAGCTCCGCGCCCAGCTCCGCCGACCAGAACCGCAGGTCCTCGACGTCGAAGGCGTAGGCCGCCTGGTACCAGGCGCCGTGGTGCTTGCGGTCGATCACGGTGTCGCCGTGCACGCCGCTCTCGGTGAACCGCACCGGCCCCTGCACCGGACGCTTGTCGATGCCGGTGCTGCCCATCCGGCCCGTCCACTCGCCGGTCCGCAGGACCGCGACGTTCACTGCCTGCACATGACCCACCCGGCCAACCTATGTTCGCCCCCGACCTCGGCGCACGAGGATTTCGGCCACACGACCGAGCGGCCGGGACCGCTCAGCCCAGGCGGGTGCGTGCGGTGTCGAGCGCGGACCGGGCCTGCGCGACGAGGTCGTGGACCAGGTCCGCGGCGGGCAGCGGTGTCGCCTGGGCGTAGGTCTGCCCCGCCCACAACGACATCGCCTCCGGGTCGTCGGCGCGCCCGGCCGCACCGCGCACCGGCTTGGTGAGGTGGTGCAGCTGCGGATAGGCGGCCGGGGCGTGCGGTCCGTGCTCCGCCAGGAAGCGGTTGACCAGCCCCCGCGCCGGACGGCCGCTGAACGCCCTGGTGATCGCGGTGCTCCTGGTTCCGGCTTCGAGCGCGGCGCGCTGGGTCGGCGCGGTGCCCGCCTCCGCCGACACCAGGAACGCGGTGCCGAGCTGCGCCGCCACCGCACCGGCCGACAGCACAGCGGCGAGGTCCGCGCCGGTCACGACACCGCCGGCGCCCACCAGCGGGAGGTCGACCGCTCCGGAGATCGTCCGCAGCGCGCCCAGCAGGCCGAACAGCTCCCCACCCGCAGGCGAGTCCGGGTCGTCGTCGAACACGCCGCGGTGCCCACCCGCTTCGGAACCCTGCACGCACAGCAGGTCGACACCGACCTCGGCGGCCCGCCGCGCCTCGTCGGGAGTGGTGACCGTGCAGACCACCTGCGCCCCGACCTCGTGCAACCGTTCCACTGTGGACTTCTCCGGGCGGCCGAAGGTGAACGACACCACCGGAACCCGTTCGGCGATCACCAGCTCCACCTTGGCCTGGTAGAGGTCGTCGTCCCAGTGGGCCGATCCGGCCTGCACGCCGTACCGCTCCGCCTCAGCCGACACCCGCGCCCGGTACTCCGCCAAGTCCAGCTCGCGCCGCGCCCCCGGCACGAACAGGTTCACCCCGAAGGGAGCCGAGCCGAGTTCGCGCACCCGCCGGATCTGCCCGAGCAGGTCCTCTTCGGAGAGGTAGCCCGCGGCCAGGAAGCCGAATCCGCCCGCACCGCCGACCGCCGCCACCAGTTCGGGTGTGGAGATCCCGCCCGCCATCGGCGCCGCGATCACCGGGGCGCTCCGCTGCTCGATCATGTCCCGGACCCTAGTGACGCCCCGGAGCACGCGCGAGTGACCGCGAACTCCGGGTCGGACGGATCACACCGCCGGATGGATCACACCTCCGCCGCTCGTCCCTGGTTCCCCCCGCGCCGCCGATCGATCCCGATCGCCGCCGCCCCTGGCGGATGCGGCGCTCTCGCGCCACCACCGAAGGTCTGCGACCCGCGACACGAGTTCGCCGAACGTGTACCGAACGGGAAAACGAGCTGTGAACGACCTTGCCCCAGGTCATCACGACGGCGAATCTCTTGGCACAGCAAGCGATCGAGCACGAGAACGGGTGATCCTCATGAACACGACCGCCGAACAGACCACCACCACCGAGCCCCGCTCGCACGTCCGCCGCATCGCGTTCGCCGCGCTGGCGGTGCCCGCCCTGATGGTCGGTCTGGCGCTGCCCGCGAACGCCGCGGAGCTCACCCCGATCGCCGAGGCCCTGGACTCGACGGTGGCGGCCACGCTGTCCTCGGTCGGTGCCGCGCTGGACGCGCTGGGCCTGGCGGCCTGATCAGGCGATCGGCCACCCGGCGCGTGGGCGGCCGAAGCACACCCCGGGCGGGGCGGGAACCGGTTCTGGTCCCCGCCCCGCCCGTGCTCATGGCCGCAGGCCCGCCACCAGGTCGGCAGGCGTCAGCTTGACCGGGAACGGGTGCTGCACCTCGAACGACTCGTCCCCGAGGGCCCGGGCGATGCGCTGGTACCCGGATCCGCCCACCAGTTCCCACGCGGTGATCGCGGGTTCCTCCAGGTCCGGGTCCACCAGCCAGAAGAACCGGGTGCCCAGCCGCGCGTAGACCTCCTTCTTCAGCGTCGTGTCCTTGAGCCTGCTGCTCGGCGAGACCACCTCGACCGCCAGCACCGGCGCCGCGGGCAGGTTCCGCAGCGTCAGGTCGTCGTGCCGGGCGACCAGGACGTCCGGCCGCAGCTCGGTGAACGGGTCCGGCCGCACCGCGAACGGCGCGGGCAGCACCCGGTACTCCGCGGTGCAGGCGATGTGCAGCTGCGAGGCCAGCTCCACCACCGCCGCCTGGTGCGGCCACCCGGGCAGCGCGCTCACCATCAGCTCGCCGTCGACCAGCTCGTACCTGCGGCCGTCCTCCGGAGACCCGTCCAGGTCGTGCACGCTGAACGGCCGTCCCGCTCCCGCTTCGATCCGCATGATCGCCACCTCTTCCCGCTCGTGCGCTGCGTCCCGGCGGTGCGGCCGCCGGAACCGGTCTGCGATGAAGAGGGGCGCACCCGCCGTCCTGATACAGCGCTCACCGGAAGGTGTGACAACGCAGTGGGCGGGAGCCCCCGTTCGGGGACTCCCGCCCACTCGCACCATTGCGATCACGCACACCCCGCCACAGGGCCGCTGGTGCGTCTGAGATGAGCGCTCCCGCGACGAGCGCTCAGCCGTACTTCCGGGTCAGGGGCGCGGTTCCGGCCGCCGCGGACCGGAACCGCTCCCCCGCCCGCTCGGTGCCTCGGCACCGGGTCGGGTCGCGATCAGAACTGCGCGGTCTCGGTCGAGCCGGCCAGCGCGGTGGTCGACGAGTCGGGGCTGACCGCCGTGCTGATCAGGTCGAAGTAGCCGGTGCCCGCCTCGCGCTGGTGGCGGGTGGCCGTGTAGCCCTGCGCCTCGGCGGCGAACTCGCGCTCCTGCAGGTCCACGTAGGACGTCATGCCGTCCGCCGCGTAGCCCTTGGCCAGGTCGAACATGCCGTAGTTCAGGGCGTGGAAGCCGGCCAGCGTGATGAACTGGAACTTGTAGCCCATGTGGCCGAGCTCGCGCTGGAACTTGGCGATGGTGCTGTCGTCCAGGTTCTTCCGCCAGTTGAACGACGGCGAGCAGTTGTAGGCCAGCATCTGGTCCGGGTACTTGGCCTTGATCGCCTCGGCGAACTGCTTGGCGACCTCCAGGTCCGGCTTCGAGGTCTCCATCCAGATCAGGTCCGCGTGCGGCGCGTAGGCCAGGCCGCGGGTGATGCAGGGCTCGATGCCGTTGGTGACCTTGTAGAAGCCCTCGGAGGTGCGCTCACCGGTCACGAACTGCTGGTCGCGCTCGTCGATGTCGCTGGTCAGCAGCGTCGCGGCCTGCGCGTCGGTGCGGGCGACGACCAGCGAGGGCACGCCCGCGACGTCGGCGGCCAGGCGCGCGGCGTTCAGCGTCTTGACGTGCTGGCTGGTGGGGATGAGGACCTTGCCGCCCAGGTGGCCGCACTTCTTCTCGGAGGCCAGCTGGTCCTCCCAGTGCACGCCGGCGGCACCCGCCTGGATCATGCCCTTCATCAGCTCGTAGGCGTTGAGCACGCCACCGAAGCCCGCTTCGGCGTCGGCGACGATCGGGGCCAGCCAGTGCGTCGGCTCCGACTCGGTCTCCGCCGCCTCCGGGTCCAGCGCCTCGGACCAGCTGATCTGGTCGGCTCGCTTGAGGGCGTTGTTGATCCGGCGGACCACCTGCGGGACCGAGTTCGCCGGGTAGAGGCTCTGGTCCGGGTAGGTCTCGCCCGCCAGGTTGGCGTCCGCGGCGACCTGCCAGCCGGACAGGTAGATGGCCTTCAGCCCGGCGCGGACCTGCTGGACCGCCTGGTTGCCGGTGAGCGCGCCCAGCGAGTTGATGTAATCGGTCTCGTTCAGCAGGTTCCACAGCCGCTCGGCGCCGAGCCGGGCCAGGGTGTGCTCCTCCTGCACGGAGCCGCGCAGCCGGACGACGTCGGCGGCGGTGTGGGTGCGCTCGATGCCCTTCCAGCGGGGGTCGGTGTCCCACTCGCGCTGGAGTTCCTCGGCGGCCTTGATCGCCTGCTGGCGGCTTCCGGGCTGGAGGCTCATGGTCTTCCCCTTTCGGGATGTTCGTTGCGGCGTTGCTGAACCCAGTGTTGCCGGAGAACCACCCCGTTCAGCGAAGAAATCCTAGGAAATTTCGGCGGTTTTTCTGCTAGCATCAACGTCATGGCCGAGTTCGCCCCCGAAGAAGACCGCAATTTTTCCACCGACCAAGACCTCCTGGTGTTCGGTCAGAGATTGCGCCACCTGCGCCGCGCCGCCGGGCTCACCCTGGTTGAGCTGGGCGAACGCGTCGGCCGCGCGCCATCCCAGCTGTCCCTGCTGGAGAACGGTCACCGCGAGCCGAAGCTCTCGCTGCTGCGCGCGCTCGCCGACGCGCTCGGCAGTTCAGTGGACGAACTGCTGTCGAAAAAACCGCCGAATCGCCGCGCGGAGCTCGAGATCGCCGTCGAGCAGGCCCAGCTCGACCCGCTCTACCAACGGCTGGACGTACCACCGCTGAAGGTGGGCAAGCGGGTGCCGACCGAGGCGCTGGAGCACGTGCTGGCGCTCTACGACGAGCTCAAGCGGCGGGAGACCAAGCAGGTCGCCACGCCGGAGGAGGCGCGCAAGGCGAACGCCGAGCTGCGGCAGATGATGCGCGAGCACGGCAACTACTTCCCGGAGATCGAGAAGGCCGCCTCCGGCATCCTGGAGCGGGTCGGCTACCACGGCGGCGCGCTGTCCGAAGGGGTCATCCAGTCCATCGCGACGCACATGGGCTACGGGCTGCGGTTCGTCACCGACCTGCCGCGCTCGGTGCGCTCGATCACCGACATGCGGCACAGCCGGATCTTCCTGCGCCGCGAGTCGCTCGGCATGCACAGCCCGCGCACGATCCTGCTGCAGACCCTCGGACACCTCACCCTCGGGCACAGCCAGCCGCGGGACTTCGCGGACTTCCTGCGCCAGCGGGTCGAGGCGAACTACTTCGCCGCCGCGGTGCTGATGCCGGAGCAGGCCGCGGTCGGCTACCTGAAGCAGGCGAAGGCGGACCGCGACCTGGCGGTGGAGGACCTGCGGGACGTGTTCTCGGTGTCCTACGAGATGGCGGCGCACCGCTTCACGAACCTAGCCACCCAGTACCTGGACCTGGTCTGCCACTTCGTCCGCAACGACGAGACCGGGATCATCTACAAGGCCTACGAGAACGACGGGCTGGTGTTCCCCACCGACCCGGCCGGCGCCATCGAAGGCCAGCGGATGTGCCGGCACTGGGCGGGGCGGATGGTGTTCGCCTCACCGGACCGCTACTCGACGCACTACCAGTACACCGACAAACCCGGTGCCACCCACTGGTGCGTGGCGCACGTCGACCCCAACCGGGGCCGCGACTTCGCCATCACCCTCGGCGTGCCCTACACCGAATCCCGCTGGTTCCGCGGGCGGGAGACGACGAACCACTCGAAGTCGCGCTGCCCGAACGGCGAGTGCTGCCAGCGACCACCGACAGAGCTCTCGAACCGCTGGCAGGGCATGGTGTGGCCATCGGCGCGGGCCCATTCGCACGTGCTCTCCGCACTGCCGTCGGGGACCTTCCCCGGGGTGGACGAAGCCGACGTGTACGCCTTCCTCGAATCGCACTGACCGGTCCCGGCTCCCGCCGGTGGTCGGCGGGAATCAGGGCCGGGACCGCGCCGGGATCGGCATCACCAGCGCGGTGAGATCACCGTGATCGGCGGAGCGAACGGTGACCGGCTGCTCGGCACCGCGCAGGTCGAGCAGCAGGTCGGCGCCGATAGCGGTGCTCACCGCGGGGTAGAGCGTGGTCAGCTGGAACCGGATGTCGAGGTCGGGACCCGTCACCCGAGCCGGCACCGGCGAACCGACCCCGGAATCCCCGGTCAAGGTGAGGCCGTGCCGCCGGACGGCCAGGGCCGGCTCGGCGGCGGAACTCACCTCCAGCGCGCGGAGGAGATCGACCTTCTCCACCGCGACGCGGGTGGTGACGGCGGGCAACGCCTCGAGCATCGCCCGGTGATCCGGGAATGGTTCGGCGAGCAGCCGGCAGTGCTGCTCCGCCGCCCCGTCCAGCACCACTCGGACACCGTTGCGCGCCAACGCGACCGATACCCGGTGGCTCCGGTGCACGCCGGACAGGACGGACCGCAGGTCGTCCGCGTGCACCGTCGCCGACCAGCCGACCGTCACCTGCTCCGCCGGGAGCAGGGTCCGCGTCGCCAACCGGTACCGGTCGGTGGCGGTCACCGTCACCGCCTCCGGACCGCATTCGAAGAGCACCCCGTTGAGCACGGGGATCTCCGATTCCCGGGTGGTCGCGGACAGCACCTGCTCGATCGCGGCGGCGAACACCGGGCCGCTCAACGCGATCGGCTCCGACGGCGGCTCGCCCGCCCACGACGCGGTGATGCTCGCGGCCTCGCGCTGCGCGGTCGCGGCATCGCCCAGGACCTTCCGCACGTGTTCCTCCACCAGGTGCACCGCGCGCTCGGCATCGGCGTCGAGCACGTCCCCGACCGCAGCGAGCGGCATGCCGATCTCGCGCAACCGCCGCAGCAGCACGGCCCGATCCACCTGGCCCTGCTCGTAGAACCGATAACCGGAGCCCGCGTCGACCCGCGCCGGAGCGAGGAACCCGGAGTCTGCGTAGAAGCGCAACGCGCTGGCCGTCAGGCCGGTGCGCTGGGCGAAGGAACCGATGGACATCACTTCAGAACTGGACACCGCGCCATCATCGAGCTTCGACCGACTTGAGGGTCAACGATGCCGAACCGAACGATTCCGGACCACACCCGTCCGCCGGGACCCGGCGAGCTACCGGGCGCGCTTCTCCCGCGGCCGCACCGAGCTCATCGCGAGATCGACGAAGCGGGCCGCCGCGGGCGACAACGGCCCCGGCCGCCAGAGCAACCGGCTGGTGCGGACCACCTTGGGCCGCAGCGGCAACACCGTGGCGCCTTCCTTGGCCGCGCCCACCGCCATCGACTCCGGCAGCAGGGTGACGCCGGCTCCCGCCAGCACGAGCGGCACGACCATGGCGAGGTGCGCGGTCTCCACCGACACCTTCGCGCGGAGCCCCCGGGCGGCGACCACGTCCTCGATGACCGCGCGCGTCGCGGTGCCCTCCGGAGTGGCGACGAAATCCCGGGCGGCCAGCTCGGACAGCCCGATCCGCTTCGGCCCCTGCTCCCCCGGCGGCAGCACGGCGTAGATCTGCCTGCCCGGCAGCACGACCTCCTCCATGCCCTCCGGATCCGTGCTGGCGTCGACCATGCCGAGCTCGCACTGCCCCGCCCGGACGCTGCCGGTCGCGGTCTTGCCCAGTTCCTGGTCGAACACCCGCACGTCGACCTGCGGGAAGTGCCGGAGGAACTCGCCGATCAACCGGGCCAGCGGATCGACGGCGAGCGTGGTCTGCGCGACGATGTCCAGCCGTCCCGACGCCAGCCCCAGCACTTGGCGCACGGAATCCTGCGCGGTGCTCAAGTCCCGCATCACCTGGCGGGCCGGCTCCAGCAGCGCCTCACCCGCCGCGGTCAGCCGCACCCCGTGCGGGAGCCGGTGGAAGAGCTTGCCGCCCAACCGGTTCTCCAGCTGTCCGATCGCGGTCGACAGCGACGGTTGTGCGACGCGCAGCGACTTCGCCGCACCGGTGAAGCTGCCGTGCTCGGCGATGGCCAGGAAGTACTCCACTTCACGACGCTCCACGACGGCCTCCCCTCCTGCGCCCACCGTAACCAGCGCGGCGCGAACGGCCCGCGCGAACGCCCGGCCCGGCGGGTGCATCGCCGGGCCGGGAGGGACGGCTCGGGAGACCGCTCAGTCGTGCGCGGCCCGGAACCGCTCCCGCGCCTCGTCGTCCGCGACATCGCTGGCCAGGTCGTCGCCGAGGTCGAAGCGCACCGACCGCAGCCGCCCGGTGAACGCGTTGTCCACCGGCGCGTAGTCGTCCACCACCGGCGATGCCCGGTCCACCCCGATGTCGAAGGTCTCGTCGAAGGCGAAGTAGTACGGGATCGTGGCGTCCACCCGGCCATCGGCGACCTCGGTGCCGTCCACGGTCAGCACCGCGCGACCGCCCTTGCCGACGCCACCGCCGTCGTAGGCGAAGTCGAGGCGCACCTCGTGCGCGCCCGGCTCCAGCACCTGGCCGCTGATCTTGTAGATGTCGGTGCCGAAGTAGTTGTAGGCGTAGCTGGGCCGTCCCTCGTGGAAGTACAGCGACCAGCCGCCGAACCGGCCGCCCTGCGCCACGACCACGCCGTCGGCCCCGCCTTCGGGCACCTCCAGCTGCGCGGTGATCACGTACGAGCGGTTCTTGATGTTCGGCGCGGTCTCCTCGGTGAGCCGCTTCGCCCCGGCGTGGAAGGTGATCGTGCCGCGGTCGCCGAACAGGTCCAGCCGCCCGGCCTCCTTCGGGTTCTCCCGCTCCGTCATCCGGTCGTCCAGCGGGAACACCTGGTGCTTGGCCGCCTCCACCAGGAACAGCTGCTGCAGCTCGCGGAGCTTGCCCGGGTGTTCGGCGGCGATGTCGTGCGCCTGGCTCCAGTCCACGTTGGTGTCGTAGAGCTCCCAGCGGTCGTCGTCGAAGGACCGGCGCGTGCCGTCCTGCACCATCTCCCACGGGGTGCCGTGCCTGGTCACCGCCATCCAGCCGTCGTGGTAGATGCCGCGGTTGCCGACCATCTCGAAGTACTGCACGCGGTGGCGGTCCGGCGCGTCGGCGTCGTTGAAGCTGTAGAGCATGCTGGTGCCCTCGATCGGCTGCTGCGGCACGCCCTGCACCGAAGTCGGGTGTGGGAGGCCCGCCGCCTCCAGGATCGTCGGGACCACGTCGATCACGTGGTGCCACTGGTCCCGGATGCCGCCGCGCTCCTCGATGCCGCGCGGCCAGTGCACGATCATGCCGTCCCGGGTGCCGCCGAGGTGCGAGGCGACCTGCTTCGTCCACTGGTACGGGGTGTTCATCGCCAGCGCCCAGCCGACCGGGTAGTGCGCGTGGGTCGTGGCGTCGCCGAGCGCGTCGCGGTTCGCGTTGATGAACTCGGCGCTGTCCGGGATGCCGGTGGCGAACCGGTGCTCGTTCAACGTGCCGCCGAGACCGCCCTCGGCCGAGGCGCCGTTGTCCCCGAGGATGTAGATGAAGATCGTGTTGTCGAGCTCGCCCGTCTCCTCCAGCGCGTCGACGAGCCGGCCGACCTGGTCATCGGTGTGCTCGGCGAACCCGGCGTAGAGCTCCATCAGCGACGCCGCCGCGCGCTGCTCCTCCGCGGACAGCTCGTCCCAGTGCGGGACGCCCTCCGCCCACGGGGCGAGTTCGGTGTCCGGCGGCACCACGCCGAGTTCCTTCTGCCGCGCCAAGGTGATCTCGCGCTGCCGGTCCCAGCCGTGGTCGAACTTGCCGCGGTACTTGTCCCGGTACTCCTGCGGCACGTGGTACGGCGCGTGCGTGGCGCCGAACGGCAGGTAGGTGAAGAACGGGGTGTCCGGCTTCAACGTGTGCCGGGTGCGCACCCAGTCGATCGCCTGGTCCACCAGGTCCTCGGACAGGTGGTAGCCGTCCTCGGGGCGGCGATCCGGCTCCACCGGGTTGGTGCCGTCGAACAGCACCGGGTACCAGTGGTTCATCTCGGCGCACAGGAAGCCGTAGAACTTCTCGAAGCCCTCACCGGTGGGCCACCGGTCGAACGGTCCCGCCGGACTCACGTCCCGCGCCGGGGTCTGGTGCCACTTGCCGAACGCGGCGGTGTTGTAGCCGTTGCCGTTGAGCAGCTGGCCGAGCGTGGCCGCGCTGCGCGGGCGGATGCCGCAGTAGCCGGGGGCAGCGCTGGACATCTCGGTGGTCACGCCCATGCCCACCGAGTGGTGGTTGCGGCCGGTCAGCAGCGCCTGGCGCGTCGGCGAGCAGATCGCGGTGACGTGGAACCGGGAGTAGCGCAGTCCGCCGTCGGCGAGCCGCTGCGCGGTCGGCATCTCGCACGGTCCGCCGAACGAGCTGGAAGCACCGAAACCCATGTCGTCGATGAGCACCAGCACGACGTTGGGCGCGCCGGCGGGCGCGTTCAACGGCTGTGCGGGGGTGAAGGCCGGGTTCTGGTCGCGCGCGTCGAGCGCGGTGACGGCGGTGGGCGGGGCGTCCGGGATCGGCAGGTGTTCACGCGATACGTCGGATGCTCCCATGTGCGACCTCCTGTGCGGTGCGGCGGACGAGCACGGGAGACGGCGAAACCGCAAGCGGCGCAAGGGTTTCCGCGTCCCCGCGGTGCGGCTCGAATGCTAGTCGGCGAACCGCCGCGAGCAAGGGTTCCCACGAGCCGGACACCGCGGGCCGGCGAGTCCCGCACCACATCCACACAAGATCACCGCAGGTGGCAGGTCGCCACCGCGGAGGGAAGACCGATTCACGATGCACGCCATAGTCGACGCCTATGGCACCGCTGCCGAACCGCCCGCCCCGGGAAACCGGTCATGAGGCGAGCGGTCGGCGGCACGTCACTTCTTCGGCTTGGACTTGTCGTCCTTGCTCGCGGAGTCGTCGGTGGACAGCGCCGCGACGAAGGCCTCCTGCGGGACCTCGACCCGCCCGATGGTCTTCATCCGCTTCTTGCCCTCCTTCTGCTTCTCCAGCAGCTTGCGCTTCCGGCTGATGTCACCGCCGTAGCACTTGGCGAGCACGTCCTTGCGGATGGCGCGGATCGTCTCGCGGGCGATCACCCGCGACCCGATCGCGGCCTGGATCGGCACCTCGAACTGCTGGCGCGGGATGAGCTCGCGCAGCTTCGAGGTCATCTTGGTGCCGTAGGAGTAGGCGGAGTCCTTGTGCACGATCGCGCTGAACGCGTCCACCGGCTCGCCCTGCAGCAGGATGTCCACCTTGACCAGCTGGGAGCTCTGCGTGCCCGACTCCTCGTAGTCCATCGAGGCGTAGCCGCGGGTGCGGGACTTGAGGTGGTCGAAGAAGTCGAACACGATCTCGGCGAGCGGCAGCGTGTAGCGCAGCTCGACCCGGCTCTCCGAGAGGTAGTCCATGCCTTCGAGGCGGCCGCGCCTGCTCTGGCACAGCTCCATGATGGTGCCGACGAACTCGGACGGGGCGATGACGGTGCACTTCGCGATCGGCTCGTGGATCTCGCCGATCTTCGCCTCCGGCCAGTCCGACGGGTTCGTGACCTCGATGTCCTCGCCTTCTTCGAGCTTCACCTGGTAGACGACGTTGGGCGCCGTCGAGATCAGGTTCAGGCCGAACTCGCGCTCCAGCCGGTCCCGGGTGATCTCCAGGTGCAGCAGGCCGAGGAAACCGCAGCGGAAGCCGAAGCCGAGCGCACCCGAGGTCTCCGGCTCGTAGGTCAGCGCGGCATCGTTGAGCTGCAGCTTGTCGAGCGCTTCGCGCAGGATCGGGTAGTCCGAACCGTCCACCGGGTACAGCCCGGAGTAGACCATCGGCTTCGGTTCGCGGTAGCCGCCGAGCGCCTCGGTCGCGCCCTTGCGCTCCGCGGTCACCGTGTCGCCCACCTTGGACTGGCGGACGTCCTTCACGCCGGTGATCAGGTAGCCGACCTCGCCGACGCCGAGCCCGGCGGAGGGCTTCGGGTCCGGCGAGATGATGCCGACCTCGAGCAGTTCGTGCGTGGCATTGGTCGACATCATCCGGATCCGCTGCCGCGGAGTGATCTTGCCGTCGACGACGCGGATGTAGGTCACCACGCCGCGGTAGGTGTCGTACACCGAGTCGAAGATCATCGCGCGGGGCGGCGAGTCGTGCACGCCCTGCGGGGCGGGGATCTGGCGGACGACCTCGTCGAGGACCTCGCCCACGCCCTCACCGGTCTTCGCCGACACCCGGAGCACATCGGTGGGCTCGCAGCCGATGATGTGCGCCAGCTCCGCCGCGTACTTGTCCGGCTCCGCCGCGGGCAGGTCGATCTTGTTGAGCACCGGGATGATCTGGAGGTCGTGCTCCATCGCCAGGTACAGGTTCGCCAAGGTCTGCGCCTCGATGCCCTGCGCCGCGTCGACCAGCAGGATCGCGCCCTCGCAGGCGGCCAGCGACCGGCTCACCTCGTAGGTGAAGTCGACGTGCCCCGGGGTGTCGATCATGTGCAGCACGTGGTCGACGCCGTCCGCGGTCCACGGCAGCCGCACGTTCTGCGCCTTGATCGTGATGCCGCGTTCCCGCTCGATGTCCATCCGGTCGAGGTACTGCGCCCGGTACGCCCGCTCGCCCAACACCCCGGTGAGCTGCAACATCCGGTCGGCCAGCGTCGACTTGCCGTGGTCGATGTGCGCGATGATGCAGAAGTTCCGGATGCGCTCCGGGTCCGTGAAGGTCGTATCGGCGAAGCTGCTCACTCGGTGTTCCTTGGGATCTCGGGGTCCTCGCGGGGCGCGCGTGCAACCCACATCGTCCCACGCGGCGACCTGCCACCGGAGCCCAACTCCGGGGCCGGCTCAGCGCGGTCGCTGGTCGGTGCGGATCGGATGATCCGCGGGAACCTCCACGAGCACGATCCGCGTGCCATCCGGGTCGGCGATCCACGCCTCGTCCAAGCCCCACGGCTGCCGGACCGGCGCGGCCTCCACGGCGACGCCGAGCTCGGCGAGCCGGTCGAACTCGGCGTGCAGGTCGCGCACCTGGATCCACAGCACCTGGTCCGGGCTGGGGCCGTGCTCGCCGCGACCGGAGATCTCCAGGTAGCCCTGCCCGAGGAAGAACACCGTGCCGCCCGGGAACTCGCGGGAGATCGCGAGACCGAGCACGTCCCGGTAGAAGCGCAGCGAGCGCTCCGGGTCGCGCGGGCGCAGGATCGTGCGGCTGTTGACGACGTCCATGCGTCCCGTTGTACCGCGACACCGGCCCGGGCGAAAAAGACGGCGGGCCCCCCACCGCGAAGGTGGAGGGCCCGCCGAGCAGATCACTGCACTCAGACCGCGCGAACGCCGCTGGCCTGCGGGCCCTTCTGGCCCTGGGTGATCTCGAAGGTCACGGTCTGGTTCTCTTCCAGGGTGCGGAAGCCGTTGCCGTCGATGGCCGAGTAGTGGACGAACACGTCCGGGCCGCCACCGTCGGGGGAGATGAAGCCGAAGCCCTTCTCGGAGTTGAACCACTTCACAGTGCCCTGTGCCATCTCTGTCTCCTCACAGCTGATGAGTAACCGGTGCCCGCACCGCGCGAACACCGGGGCCTAGTCCAGACGGCGAACTCTCCAGCTTGCGCTCAGGACAGAGTCGCGCCCGCAACTTTCGCGAGCGTGTCGAACACGAACACAAAAATCGGCCGACTCATACAACCACACCCCGGGGCAGATCATTCCCGCGACCCGCCGGTGTTCTCGATCTCACATCACGCCTGACAAGGCCTCTTGACTGATCGCCCGAAAGGGTTCAGAGACCGGCGGCGAGCTTCCAGCCGAGGCTGGCCACCAGCGCCACCACCACGGTGAGGAACACCTTGCGCACCCACGCCGATCCGCGGCTGGACGCCAGCGCAGCGCCCAGCACGCTGCCGCTCGCGTTGCTCACCGCCATCACCAGGGCCAACCCCCACAGGATCTTGCCCGCGGAGATGAAGAACAGCAGCGCCCCCAGATTGGTGGCCACGTTGACGACCTTCGCGGTCGCCGACGCCCCCACGAACGCGAAACCGACCAGGCCGACGAGCAGGAACACCAGGAACGAGCCGGTGCCGGGGCCCGCGATGCCGTCGTAGAAGCCGATCGCCAGGCCGCCCGCCACCATCACCCAGACCTGCTGGACCGGCCCGAAGCGCGGCGCCGCGACCGACCCCAGATCGGGTTTGCGCCACGTGTAGATGCCGACCGCGATCAGCGCCACCAGCACCACCACGGTGAGCACGAGCTGCGGCAGCGAGGCGGCGAACACGGCACCGCCCAGCGCGCCCAGGAATGCGACGGCCGCCATCGGCAGCGCACTGCGCCACGGCACCGGGGTCCGCTTCGCGTAGGTCCACGCGGCCGCGGTGGTGCCCGCGACAGCGGCGAGCTTGTTCGTCCCGAGCGAGTAGATGATGTTCCCGCCGGGCACCAGCAGCAGCATCGCGGGCAGCTGGATCAGGCCGCCGCCCCCGACGATCGCGTCCACCGCTCCGGCGAGGAACGCCGCGCAGCACAGGAAGATGAGCCCGGCCAAGGAGAGATCGGCGAAGCCGGGCCAATCCAATGGGGTGAACACGGGGCGCGAGCCTATGCCGCCGACCACCGATCGAGTCCCGTCGTGTGAGCGTCCTCGCACCCGATGCCGACGCGGGCCGGCACGAGCACCGTTGCTAGGATCGTCGACCGTGCCGTGCGGCGTTCCGCCAGGGAGGAAAGCTGCGCACACCGCGGGCCGTCGAGCTCCGGTGCGGCAGCGCCGATTCAGCGCGGCACGACGAATCCGATCGAGGAAAGAGGCGCCCCAGTGGCCAACATCAAGTCTCAGATGAAGCGGATCAAGACCAACGAGCGCAACCGCCTGCGCAACAAGTCGGTGAAGTCGTCGGTCAAGACCGCCATCCGCAAGTTCCGCGAGGCCGTTGCCGCCGGTGACAAGGACAAGGCCCTGGAGCTGCAGCGCGCCGCCTCGCGCACCCTGGACAAGGCCGCCGGCAAGGGCGTCATCCACGCCAACCAGGCCGCGAACAAGAAGTCGGCGCTGGCGCAGGCCGTCAACAAGCTCTGAGCCCGAGCGCGGCCGGGCCTCCGTCCGGCACGCGCACCGGCCCGAAGCGGGGCCCGTCCTTCCGGGGACGGGCCCCGCTTCGCGTTCTAGGGGGGCAGGCCGCGGGCTCAGTAGTTCCCGCGCGCGGGGTTGAGGGCTCGCGTGCCGTTCGTGCGGCACCGGGCACCGGGCACCGGGCACCGGGCACCGGGCACCGGGCACCGGGCACCGGCGATGATCGTCGCCGGACGGTGCGGGCGGGGCTCGCCGGGTGACGACGACCGCGGGTCAGTTCCGGGAGGAGTGCAGTTCGACCAGCCGCAGCACGGCGCGCTCCAGCGCGTGGTCCGCGTCGGCGGCCATGCCCTTGACGTCCGCGTTCAGCACGGCGACCGCGCGCAACGCCTCAGCGACGGTGGCGCTGCTCCAGCCCCTGGCCTGCGCCTGCGCCTTCTTCACCTTCCACGCGGGCATGCCGAGGTCTCCGGCGAGCCGGAACGGGTCGCCTCGGCCGTAGGCGGCGACGCGGCCGATGGTGCGCACCGAATCGGCCAGGGCGTCCGCGATCAGCACGTGCGCGACGCCCAGCTGCAGCGCCCAGCGCAGCGCTTCCAGCGCTCCGGCCAGGTCACCGGTGACGGCTTTCTCGGCCACCGCGAAGCCGGTCACCTCGGCACGGCCGCGGTGGTACCGGCGCACCTCCGACTCGTCGACCTTCCCGCCGGTGTCGGCGACCAGCTGGGAGGCCGCCGAGGACAGCTCGCGCAGGTCGAAGCCGACCGTCTCGATCAGCGCGCCGACTCCGGCGGCGTCGATGCGGCCACCCGCGCGACGCACCTCGTCCTTGACGAAGGCCTCCCGCTGCGGCCCCTTCGTGATCTTGTTGCACTCGGTGACGCGGGCGTTGAGCTTGCGCAACGCGCTCGGCAGCTCCTTGGCGTTCTTCCCGCGGCCGCCTCCGCTGTGCACGATCACCAGCACCACGCCGTCCGCGGGCTGCCGCGCATGCGACAGGATCGCCTCGGCGATCTCCTTGCCCGCGTCCTGAGCGGCTTCCAGCGCCACCACGCGGCCTTCGGCGAACAACGAAGGGCTCAGCAGTTCGTCCAGCTCCGGCGGGGTGAGTTCACTCACTTTGATCCTGCGCAGCTCGGTTTCCGGATCGGCCGCGCGGGCCGCTCCGACCGCCTCCCACAGCGCGCGCTCCACCAGCAGTTCCTCGTCCCCGAGGATCAGGTGCAGCGGATCGCAGACCACCGACGGCGAACTCATAGGGGCATCGTCGCACGACCCTGCGACACCACCGCCGGTCCGTGCGCCGGTACCCGTGCTGGCCAGGATGCGGCGGCCTCCCGTAACGTTGCAGCCACAACCGAATAGCTCATCCAGAGGGGCAGAGGGAACGGCCCGATGAAGCCCCGGCAACCATCTCGACCTTTCGCGGCATTCGCGAGGTAGTCGAAGAAATTGGTGCCAACTCCGACCCGCCCGCGGGACAGATGAGGAAAGGACCTCGCGATGACCGCTGCCGCCCATGCCCCGAACTCCACCGGCAAGACCTACGACCTCGGTCCGGCCGTCGAGCTGGTGTCGAAGGAAGAGGGGCACCGCCAGCCGCTGGCGCCCGAGTTCGTGTCCCTGGAGGACTTCTCGCCGCTGGAGGTCGCCTACGACTTCGGGCGCATCCGCCGCGAGGACATCGAGGCAGGCCCCCGCTCCATCTGGCGCTACAAGAAGCTGCTGCCGGTGCCGACGAACGTCGAGGAGCACCCGAACACCGAGCCCGGCTGTACCAGGCTGGTGCGCGCGGACAACCTCGCGAAGGCGCTCGGCGTCAAGCGGATCTGGATCAAGGACGACACCGGCAACCCGACGCACTCCTTCAAGGACCGCGTGGTCGCGGTCGCGCTGGCCGCCGCCCGCGAGTTCGGGTTCAAGGTGCTGGCCTGCCCGTCCACCGGCAACCTCGCCAACGCCGTCGCCGCCGCCGCGGCCCGCGCCGGCTGGGACTCGGTGGTCCTCGTCCCGTCCAACCTGGAGCGGGCGAAGATCCTGATGAGCGCGGTCTACGACGGCTCGCTGCTCGCGGTGGACGGCAACTACGACGACGTGAACCGGCTGGCGACCGAGCTCGCCGCCGAGCACGAGGACTGGGCGTTCGTCAACGTCAACGTGCGGCCGTACTACTCGGAGGGCTCCAAGACCCTCGGGTTCGAGGTCGCTGAGCAGCTCGGCTGGCGGCTGCCGGAGCAGATCGTGGTGCCCATCGCCTCCGGTTCGCAGCTGACCAAGGTGGACAAGGGCTTCCGCGAGCTCGGCCAGACCGGTCTGGTCGAGCAGAGCCCGTACCGGATCTTCGGCGCGCAGGCCAACGGTTGCTCGCCGGTGGCCAGCGCGTTCAAGCAGAACCACGACGTGGTGCAGCCGGTCCGCCCGGACACCATCGCGCGTTCGCTGGCGATCGGTGCTCCCGCCGACGGCCCGTACGTGCTGGACGTGGTCCGGCGCACCGGCGGGGCCATCGAGGACGTCACCGACGAAGAGGTCGTCGCCGGTATCCGGCTGCTGGCCCGCACCGAGGGGATCTTCGCCGAGACCGCCGGTGGCGTCACCGTCGCGACCGCGAAGAAGCTCATCGAGGCCGGTCAGATCGACCCGGACCAGGAGACGGTGCTGCTCATCACCGGCGACGGCCTCAAGACGCTGGACGCCGTGCAGGACCAGGTCGGGCCGAAGGCGACCGTCGCCCCGAACACCGATGCCGTGAACGAGGCCCTCGGCCTGTGATCGGTGGCCGTGGGCCGCGGAGCACCGCGGCCCACGGTCCCGGACCGGTGCGCCGGTCACTTCTCGTCCGGCCGCAGCGGATCGCCCCGCTCCACCGCGGTGCTCCCGCCACGGCCCGGGACGATCGCGATGTCCCCGGACCGGTCCGTGCGGTGGATCCGCGCACCCAGCCGCTGCAGCTCGCCCAGGATGAGCGGGCTCGGGTGGCCGTAGTCGTTCCCGGCGCCGACGCTGATCACCGCCAGCCGCGGGCGCACCTGTGCGAGCAGCCGCGGCGTCGTGAACCGGGACCCGTGGTGCGGCACCTTGAGCACCTCCGCCCGCAGGTCCGCACCTGACGTGAGCAGCGCGGCCTGCCCGGGCAGCGCGATATCCCCGGTCAGCAGCACCCGTCCCGCCGGGGTGGTCGCCTTGACCACCAGCGACGCGTCGTTGGCGTCCTCCGCGGACGTGCTGCGGGCGAGCGTTCCCCGCGGCCCGAGCACGTCGAGCACCAGTTCCGGCCACTGCAACCGCTGTCCCGCGCGCAGCGGGATGACGGGTGCCCGGTGCGCGCGGGCGGCCGCCCGCACTTCCCGGGCCGCCCAGGCCGGTTCGTCCAACGGCCCGACCGCGACCGCACCGACCTGCCGTCCGGACAGCACCGCCGAGATGCCGCCGACGTGGTCGGCGTGCAGGTGGGTCAGCAGCACCAGCGGGACGCTGCGGATCCGCAAGCGGCGCAGGCACTCCGCCATCAGCGCCGGGTCCGGTCCGGTGTCGACCACGACCGCTTCCCGGTCCCGCCCGGTGGCCAGCACCAGCCCGTCGCCCTGCCCCACGTCGCAGGCGACCATCGACCAGCCCGGCGCCGGCCAGGGGAACACCTGCTGGCGGACCGGGATCACCACCACCACGACGACCAGCACCGCGCTGATCAGCACCAGCCGGGCGATGCGGCCGCGCAGCACGATCAGCAGCACCGCTGAGAGCACCGCCAGCGCGATCCCGCCCACCGCACCGGACGGCCAGTCGACGACCGCCCCCGGCACGGCCGCCGAGTGCCGGGCGACCGCGAGCACCCACTCCAGTTCGGGTCCTGCCAGCCACACCAGCGCCTTCGCCGGCAGCGCCCACCACGGGGCCACCACCGTCGCCGCGACCCCGAGCACCGTCGCGGGTGCCACGAGCGGCCCGGCCAGCAGGTTCGCCACCACCGCGACCAGGCTGACCTGTCCGGAGATCGCGGCCACCAGCGGCGCGGTGACCAGGTGCGCCGCCGCGGGCACCGCGAGCGCCTCGGCGAGCCCGACCGGCACTCCCCTGGCGTGCAGCGCCGCCGACCAGCCGGGTGCCAGCAGCACCAGTCCCGCCGTCGCCGCCACCGACAGCGCGAAACCCGCCGTGGTCGCCAGCCCGGGAGCGAGCAGCAGCAGGCCGATGACGCTGCCCGCCAAGGTCGGCAGTGCCGAGCGCTCGCGGCCCAGTGCCAGCGCGAACAGCGTGATCGCGCCCATCACGGCGGCCCGCAGCACGCTCGGTTCGGGTCCCGCGAGCACCACGAACCCCGCCATCGCCACCCCGGCACCGACCGCGCACGGCACCGGTCCCGCACCGATCAGGCGCAGTGCCAGCAGCACCGCCCCGCACACGATGGCCAGGTTCGCCCCGGACACCGCCATCAGGTGCGTCAGCCCGGCGGTCTCGAACTGCTCCACCACTTCCGGTGGCAGCAGCCCGGTGTCGCCGACGACCAGCCCCGGCAGCAGGCCCGCCGCTTCCGGGCCCAGCACGGTCCGGGAGGTCGAGCGCAGGCCGTCCCGCAGGCCCTCCGCGACCCGCTGCCAGCCCGGTGCCGGGCGCACCTGCTCCGGTCCCTGGCCGACTTGGATCGCGGCGGTCAGCAGTTCCCCGCCGCGCGGCGGCGCGGCTCGCCCGGTCGCGGTCACCTGCTGGCCCGCGATCAGCGAGCGCCACGGTTCCGTCGGCACCAGGAGCAGCGCCCGGCCGCCGGCCGCGATCCGCCGGTCGCCGACGTCGACCGAGTGCAGCCGCACCGGCACCACCGAGCGGTCCTGGGCGCGCCGAGCACCGTAGGACGCCCCCCGCAGCGGTTTCGGGCGCGCGGTGAGCGACGCCCGGACCACTACCCGTTCGCCCTGCTGCGCGGCGAGGTGCAGCGGGTGCACGGCGACCGAGTGGGTCCGGATGCTCACGCCGGTCGCGGTGATCCCGGCCAGGACCAGCACCACCAGCAACCCGTTGCGCCAGCGCCGGGCCCGCCTCGCCCGCACCAGCGGCAGCAGCACCACCGCCGAGATCGCCAGCGCGGCCGCCACGCCCCACCCGCCGAGCAGACCGGCCAGCGTCACCGACCAGGTCACCACGGCCGCGGGCACCAGTCGCAGGTCGAGCACGCCGGTCCGGGGGTAGGACGTGACCTTCACACCTGGACCAGGTCGCGGAGCTTGGCCAGCTTCGCCGCGCCGATGCCGTCGACGTCTTGGAGTTCGTCCACGGAACCGAAGCGACCGTGCTCGGTGCGCCACTGCACGATCCGTTCCGCGGTGACCTCGCCGACTCCTGGTAGCGCATCGAGCTCCTCCTCCGTGGCGGTGTTCAGGTCGACCTTGGACGGCGTCGTCCCGGAGCCGGGTGGATTCGCGGCCTGCCCGGTGTCCGCGCCCGGCGGTACCGGGACGGCGACGTAGAGCTGCTCCCCGTCGGTGAGGCGGCGGGCGAGGTTGAGCACGGTGATGTCGACCTCCGGTCCGGTGGTGCCGCCGGCGGCGCGGAGCGCGTCGGCGACCCTGGAGCCCGGTGGCACGGTGACCAGCCCGGGCCGGGTCACCTCTCCGACGACGCTGATCACCAGTTCCGGTGGCGGCGGCGGTGGCTCCGGTTCGGCGACCGCCACGGGCAGCGGGACCGGCGGGGCAGGAGCGGGTTCGGCGACGGGGCGACCCAGCCAGGTGGTGATCGCGACGACGAGCAGTGCCAGCACGGCGGCGAGCAGCAGTCCGATCCGTCCCGCGCGGCCGGGATCGATCCGGGCGCGCAGCACGGATTCGGGCAGCCACCGCTGCAGGTGCCTGCGCATTCCGGCGAACTGCCCGTGGAACGGTTCGCGGGCGGAATGCCTACCGGCGGAATCGGGTCCGGCGCGCGATTCCGGTTCGCCCGGCACATCGGGTGGATCGGCGCTGTCGTCGTCGGACGTGCGGTACCGGAGCGTTCGTCCGGTGCCCGCGCCATCGCGCGCTGCCTGCTGCTTCAGCGCCAGCAGGCGGCTGCGCGGGGTGTCGTCGGGGGCGGCGGAATCCTCGAGGATGCCGCGGAAGAGAGTGGGGACGGCCATGCATTCGACGGTAGGAGCGGGCGCCGAATGCGCGCCAGACCCGAATTCAACATCTGTGGATGAATCGCCACCCTGTGGACAACTCGGCCCAATTCCTCACGAACGGGCGATGAAGAATTCCCCGGAAAGAAGCCGTATCCGAATTTCCCTATTGGAAATTCATCCCGCCAGCCGCCAGCCACCGGGCAGCACCACGGCTCCCAGCGCGCCCGGACCGATGTGCGCCCCCACCACCGGCCCCACCTCGGAGACCACGCACTCCAGCGCCACCGACACCTGGCGCCGCAACTGCTCGGCCAACCGCTCCGCCCACTCCGGGGCGTCCAGGTGGTGGATCGCCACCGACAGCGACCCGGACTCCGCGCCGCGGGCCACCAGGTCGAGCAGCCGGGCGTGCGCGCGGGCCGTGGTCCGCACCTTCTCCAGCAGCTCCACGCGCCCGTCGTGGACGTGCAGCAGCGGTTTGATGGCCAACGCGGTGCCCAGCACCGCGGCCGCGGCGCCGATCCGGCCGCCGCGGCGCAGGTGTTCCAAGGTCTGCACGGAGAACAACGTGCGCGTCCGCTGCGCGATCAGGGCCGCCCGGCTCTCCACCGCCGACAGGCCCGCCCCGGCCCGGGCGCTGTCCGCCGCGCCCAGCGCCGCGAATCCCAGCCCCATCGCCGCGGACCGCGAGTCGACCACCCGGATCCGCTCCGGATCGACCTCGCGCGCCGCCAGCCGAGCCGCGTCCCAGGTGCCCGACAACCGGCGGGACAGGTGCACCGACACGACGCCGTCCGCGCCGCTCTCCAGCGCTTCCCGGTAGGCGGTGGCGAACTCGCCCGCACTCGCGCCGGACGTGGTCACGCGCTCCTTGCGGTCCCAGGCGGCCGTCAACCGGCCCGAGTCGAACTCGTGCTCCGGGATCGAATCCGCGCCCTGCACGCTCACGTGCAGCGGGACCACCCGGAGCGCGTGCCGCTGCGCGAAACCCGCGGGCAGGTACGCGGTCGAATCGGTGACGACGGCTACGGACACGCGCGCCACCCTAACCAGGAGCGGTGCTCAGGCGGGGACACCACCGTTGTACGTGGTCAGCCGCCACCGGTCGGTCCCGGTGCGGCGCGTCAGCACCACCCAGTGGCAGTTGGAGATCCCGCCGAGGCTGGGCCACAGCTCCACCGGCAGCTCCAGCATCCGGGCCGTCAGCCCGGTGATGAGGCCGCCGTGCGCGCAGACCAGCGCGGTCTCCTGGTAGGTGGTGTCCAGCTCGGACACGACCTCGAAGGCCCGTTCCGCCACCTCGACGCGGGATTCGCCGCCCGGCGGGGACCAGGTGGCGTCCGAACGCCACACCGCCATCGAGCCCGGCCAGCCGTGCTCCACCTCGGCGCCGCTGAGGCCCTGCCACTCGCCCAGGTGCGTCTCCCGCAGCCGCTTGTCCTGCCGCACCGGCATCCCGGAGAGCTCGGTGAACGCGGCAGCGGTGGCGCTCGCGCGGCGCAGGTCCGACCCGACCGCGACCTCCGGTTCGAAGGCCGCGACGACCGGGGCGGCCCGCTGCGCCTGCGCGATACCCGCCTCGGTCAGCGACGTGTCCAGGTGCCCCTGGATGCGGCCGGCGGCGTTGTAGTCCGTCTCACCGTGCCGCCAGAGCACCAGGCGAGCCAAGCTCACTCGTCGCCGTCCCGCTGCTCGGCGCTGTCCACGAAGTCGATCCGCGGGCAGTCCTTCCACAGCCGTTCCAGCTCGTACACCTCGCGCTCTTCGGTGTGCTGCACGTGGACCACCACGTCGACGAAGTCGAGCAGCACCCAGCGCCCCTCGCGCGCGCCTTCGCGCCGCACGGGCTTGGTGCCCGCGGCGCGCATCTTCTCCTCGACGTTCTCCACGATCGAATCGACCTGGCGCTCGTTCGGCGCCGAGGCGATCACGAAGCAATCGGTGATGACCAGCTGCTCGGAGACGTCGAGCAGCACGAGGTCGTTCGCCTTCTTGTCGGCCGCGGCCTGCGCCGCGACCAGGGCCAGCCTGCGGGCTTCCTCAGTGGCTGCCACGTCTCTCCTCTCAGGCGGGCACGGTTCCGCCCACGCGCCCCAGGATAGCCAGCGCGTGCACGCCTCCCGCGACCCGCCGGGGTCGGACGGCGGAACGGGAAAACCGGTTGCCGCCGATCGGACACTGGAACGGTGCGAGGAGACGAGATTCGGACGCGTTCGGCACGGCACGACGACGAGCGGGCGCTGGCGCGGATCGTGCGCGCCGCGTGGACCCCGGAATCATCCGTGTTCCCCCGACCCGCCGCCGACGCCCCGTTCTTCCGCGAGCCGGTCGTCCCGGAAAACGTCCTCGTGGCGCTCGCCACGGACGAGCCGATCGGCTTGATCAAGCTCGTCCCGATGGCGGCGGCCCAGCCCCGGCTCGGCGCGGCCGCCGCGCACGTGCAGCAGGTCTACGGTCTGTCGGTCGCACCGGAGCACCAGGGCCGCGGGGCCGGGACCGAGCTCCTCGGCGCCGCTCGCGCGGAAGCGGTCGCCCGGGGCGCGCGTCGCATCACCATGCGGGTGCTCGGCGGCAACGCGCGGGCGCAGCGGCTGTACGAGCGGCTCGGCTACCGGGTCGAGGGCGTCGAGCGCGAGCAGTTCCTGCTGGGCGGGGCCTACGTCGACGACGTCCTGCTCGCCCTGGACCTGACCTGACCGCAGTCTTGGCGGCATACCGGGTCCGGTGCTCGGGGTCGTACCACTGCCACCGGATGAGCGCCCGGCACCGGCTGCTGGACGGGGGCGCGAGTGGTTCCGCACGACGGCCGCGCGCCGGTTCCGGACCGCTACGTCGGCTTTCGTGACTCATGCGCGGACACCGTCCCTCCAACCGGCGATGTCGGCGGACGTGCCCGGTCTCCACCGGCTTCGGCGGGAGCTCGAGGACTGGCTCCGGGTGAAGGACGTCGACCAGTGGAAACCCGGCGAGGTGCGCCCGCACGACATCGCGGCCCAGATCGCGCGACGGGAGTGGTACGTCCTGCGCGACGCCGATCTCGGTCTCGTCGCGGCCTTGCGGATCCTCCGTTCCGACCCGGCCTTCTGGGGCGACGACCCCACACCGGCCGTCTACGTACCCGGCCTCGTGGTGAGCCGGCGGAAAGCCGGGCACGGGCTCGGCGCTTCGTTGCTGCGGTAGGCAGGCGATCGAGATCGGGCGAGTCGGGCGCGGTTCCTGCGGCTGGACTGCGGCGAATCGAACGAGGTCCTCCGCGCCTTCTACCGCGACCTCGGTTTCCGCGAGGTCGGACGCCGCGACTTCACCGACGGCCTGTTCAGCGTCACCCTGTTCGAGAAGGTGCTCTGACCGCGGCGGGCCTCGCCGATGTCGATCTCCACCGCGGGCGCGCACGACGCCGCAGGGCTGCGTCCGTCGTGGTCCCGACCTCCGCCCGGAGCGGCGCGGACGCGGCGGCGAGTTCGGCCGGACGAGCCGGAACGCTGTCGGACGCGCACCCGGCGCCGCGCAGGCTCGCGCAGCACGACGACACCGGCGCGCAGGCCGATATCTCCCCCCGCGCGGACCCGCTGAACGCCTACGCGCACGACTGACCTGGAGCGATCGACAGCACGTGCACCTCGGCCGACGTGGCGCTACGCGGGCGATCCCGAGCGAGTCGTACCGAGGTCGTACCGGACGATCACGGACCCCATTCCGGGGCTGGCCCGCCCTCGTCCGGGCGGTAGAGGCCGCGCTTGGTGATGTACTGGACGATCCCGTCGGGGACGAGGTACCAGACCGGCAGTCCGGCGTGGACGCGTTCGCGGCAGCCCGTGGAGGAGATCGCCATCGCCGGGATCTCCACCAGCGACACCGATCCCTGCGGCAGGTGCGCGCCGTTGAGCGAGTAGCCGGGGCGCGTCACGCCGATGAAGTGGGCGAGGTCGAACAGCTCCTCCACCCGGTGCCAGGACAGGATCTGCTCCAGCGCGTCGGCGCCGGTGATGAAGTACAGCTCGGCGTCCGGGTACAGCGCGCGCAGGTCGCTGAGGGTGTCGGCGGTGTAGGTGGGGCCGCTGCGGTCCACGTCCACCCGGCTGACCAGGAACCGCGGGTTGGAGGCGGTGGCGACCACCGTCATCAGGTAGCGGTCCTCGGCGGGGCTGACCGCCTCGTGGCCCTTCTGCCACGGCTGACCGGTCGGCACGAAGATCACTTGTTCGAGGCCGAACTGGGCCTGCACTTCACTGGCCGCTACGAGGTGGCCGTGGTGGATCGGGTCGAAGGTGCCACCCATGACCCCGATACGGCGCCGACGAGTCATGACTGCAGACCCTAAACGAGCGACGCCTCGACCAGCCCCGATGAACGTCCTGACGGTGACCGATCCCACCCCGGGGATCGGTCACCGGCGGTCTCAGCTCGCGGGGCGCACGTGCCCGTCGCCGTACACGAGCCACTTGGTGGAGGTCAGCTCCGGCAGCCCCATCGGGCCGCGCGCGTGCAGCTTCTGGGTGGAGATGCCGATCTCGGCGCCCATGCCGAACTCGGCACCGTCGGTGAACGCGGTCGAGGCGTTGACCATGACGGCCGCCGAGTCGACGCGGGCGGTGAAGGAGCGGGCGGCCCGCACGTCGTCGGTCACGATCGCCTCGGTGTGCCCGGAGCCGTGCGCGCGGATGTGCTCGGTGGCGACCTGCAGCGAGTCGACGACGGCGGCGGCGATGTCCAGCGAGCCGTACTCGGTGTCCCAGTCGGACTCCTCGGCGGCGACGACGCCGGAGCCGCCGAGCCGGGCGACCTCCTCGTCGCCGTGCACGGTGACGCCCGCGGCGCGCAGCTCGGCGACGGCGCGGGGCACGAACTCGGCGGCGATGTCCCGGTGCACCAGCACCGTCTCGGCCGCGTTGCACACGCTGGGGCGGCGGGCCTTGGAGTTCAGCAGGATGCGCAGCGCGGTGTCGACGTCGGCGCGGGCGTCGACGTAGACGTGGCAGTTGCCGACGCCGGTCTCGATGGTGGGCACGGTGGACTGCTCGACGACGGTCGAGATCAGTCCGGCGCCGCCGCGCGGGATCACCACGTCGACCAGCCCGCGCGCGGTGATCAGGTGCCGCACCGAGGCGCGGTCGTGGCTGGGCAGCAGCTGGATCGCGTCCGCAGGCAGCCCCTGCTCGACGAGGACGTCGCGCAGCACCGCGACCAGCGCGGTGTTCGAGCGCTCGGCGGAGGCGGAACCGCGCAGCAGCACCGCGTTCCCCGACTTCGCGGTGAGCCCGGCCGCGTCCACGGTCACGTTGGGCCTGCCCTCGTAGACGATGCCGACGACGCCCAGCGGCACCCGCACCTGCTGCAGCTGCAGCCCGTTGGCGAGCACGTTGCCGCGCACCACCTCACCGGTCGGGTCCGGCAGCCCGGCGACGGTGCGCAGGCCGTCCGCGATGCCCGCGACGCGGTCGGTGGTCAGCCGCAGCCGGTCGATCAGCCCGGCGGCGGTGCCGTTCTCCTCGGCCCGCGCGACGTCGAGCTCGTTCGCCGCCACGATCTCCGGGGCCCGTTCGACCAGCGCATCGGCCATGGCGTGCAGCGCGGCGTCCTTGGCGCCGCGCGGCAGCAGGGCCAGTTCCGCCGCGGCGTCGCGGGCGGCGCGGGCCGCCGTGCGCACCTGCTCGCGGAGCTCGTCGCCGGAGGCCTGCGCGTGCTGGTCGGTGGAGGCATCGATGCTCGTCGTCACGCACCCAGCCTAGTGGGGCGGCGCAACGGAGTTCCGCTGGTGACGAACCGGCAGGCGGTGCCGGGCGCGTCGGAGCCGTCCGGTAGGAATCGTGGCGTGGACGAACAAGCCCTGCGGGAACTCGCCGACGAACGGCTCCGCGCGCTGGCCGGTCCGGACGCCGTGCTGCGCGACGACCAGTGGCGCGCCATCGAAGCGCTCGTGCTGCACCGCCGCCGCGCGCTCGTGGTGCAGCGCACCGGCTGGGGCAAATCGGCGGTGTACTTCCTGGCCACGGCGCTGCTGCGCGAACTCGGCGAAGGCCCGACGGTGATCGTCTCGCCACTGCTGGCGCTGATGCGCAACCAGGTCGCCGCGGCCGAGGCCGCCGGGGTCCGGGCCGCCAGCATCAACTCGGCGAACCCGCAGGCGTGGCAGGCCATCGAGGAGCAGATCGCCGTCGGCGACGTGGACGTGCTGCTGGTGAGCCCCGAACGGCTGAACAATCCGGATTTCCGGGACACCGTGCTGCCGGAGCTCACCCAGAGCGCGGGCCTGCTGGTGGTCGACGAGGCGCACTGCATCTCCGACTGGGGCCACGACTTCCGCCCGGACTACCGCAGGCTGCGGACGCTGCTGGGCGAGCTCCCCGAGGGCGTGCCGGTGCTGGCCACGACCGCCACCGCCAACGACCGGGTGGTGCAGGACGTCTCCGAGCAGCTCGGCGTCGGCGGCGAGTTCAGCGATCCGCAGGAGACGCTGGTGCTGCGCGGCACCCTCGACCGGGAGAGCCTGCGGCTCGGCGTGGTGTCGCTGCCGACCGCGCAGGCCCGGCTGGCGTGGCTGGCCGGCAACCTCGGCGAGCTCACCGGTTCCGGGATCATCTACACGCTCACCGTCGCCGCCACCGAGGAGGTCGCCGGTTACCTGCGCGACCAGGGCTTCGAGGTGGCGTCCTACTCGGGCCGCACCGATCCGGAGGAGCGGCAGCGCGCCGAGGAGGACCTGCTGGCGAACCGGGTGAAGGCGCTGGTCGCCACCTCGGCGCTGGGCATGGGCTTCGACAAGCCCGACCTGGGGTTCGTGGTGCACCTGGGGGCGCCGTCCTCGCCGATCGCCTACTACCAGCAGATCGGTCGCGCCGGTCGCGGCGTGCGGCGGGCGGAGGCGCTGCTGCTGCCCGGCCCGGAGGACCAGGAGATCTGGCGCTACTTCGCGTCGATGGCGTTCCCGCCGGAGCCGACCGTGCGCGCCATCCTCGACGCGCTCGCCGAAGGGGGCACGCTGTCCACCGCGGCGCTGGAGCCGCGCGTGGACCTGGGCCGGTCCCGGCTGGAGATGGTGCTCAAGGTCCTCGACGTGGACGGCGCGGTGCGCCGGGTCAAGGGCGGCTGGGAGGCGACCGGCGAGCCGTGGACCTACGAGGCCGAGCGCTACGGGTGGATCGCCGCGGAACGCGCCGCCGAGCAGCGGGCGATGCTGGACTACCTCGCCACCGCGGACTGCCGGATGGAGTTCCTGCGCCGCCAGCTCGACGACCCGTACGCGGAACCGTGCGGGCGCTGCGACAACTGCACCGGCGAGCACCACTCCGCGGAGGTCGACGAGCAGGTGGTGCAGCGGGCGAACGAGCGGCTGCGCCGCCCCGGCGTGGAGCTGGAGCCGCGCAAGCTGTGGCCGACCGGGATGGACGCGCTGGGCGTGCCCGTGTCCGGACGGCTGCCCGCGGCGGAACGCGCCGAGCAGGGGCGGGCCGTCGGCAGGCTCACCGACATCGGCTGGGGCAACCGGCTGCGCGACCTGCTGGGCACCGGCGTCCCGGACCAGGAGCTGCCGGAGGACCTGTTCCAGGCGTGCGTGCAGGTGCTCGCCTCGTGGGAGTGGGAGCAGCGGCCGGTCGGCGTGATCTCCATCGGCTCGAACAGCAGGCCGCTGCTGGTGCGCAGCCTCGCGCAGCGCATCGCCACCATCGGCAGGCTGCCGCTGCTCGGCGAGGTCGCCACGAATCCGGACGGCACGCCGCGGCGGGGCAACAGCGCGCAGCGCGTCGGCTCGCTCCGCGGCCAGTTCAAGATCCCCGACGAGCTCGCGGCGCGAGTGGCCGAACTGGACGGCCCGGTGCTGCTGATGGACGACTACGCCGACACCGGCTGGACCGCGGCGATCGTGGCCCGCACGCTGCGGCTCGCGGGCGCCCCGGCGGTGCTGCCGTTCACCCTCGCCTCGACCGGCTGACCGAGGTTCCCGGGGGCTGGGAAGGGTTCCCAACCGGCGCGGGCCGCCATAGTGTGGCGCGATCTGTGCGGGGGAGGCTGCGGATGGTCACGTCGAGGTCGGAAGTGCCGGAGCGGCACCGGCTTCCGGTGCGCAAGCTGGTCGCGGCCAGCATCGGCAATGCGATCGAGTGGTACGACTGGACGATCTACAGCGCGTTCAGCGTGTACTTCGCGACCCGCTTCTTCCCCGGTGAGCTCGCGCTGGTCAACACGCTGGCGACGTTCGCGCTGGCGTTCTTCTTCCGCCCGCTCGGCGGCTGGCTGCTGGGCCGGTTCGCCGACCTGCGCGGGCGCAAGACCGCGATGCTGCTGACGATCGTGCTGATGGCGGGCGGCTCGCTGCTCATCGGGGTGCTGCCGACCTTCGACCTGATCGGCTGGGGCGCACCGGCGCTGCTGGTGCTGGCGCGCGTCGGGCAGGGGCTGTCGCTGGGCGGCGAGGTGTCGAACGCCTCCGCCTACCTCGCCGAGATCGCCCCGGCGAGCAGGCGCGGCCGCTACTCGGCGTTCTTCTACATCTCCACCGGGGCGGCGCTGCTGGTGGCCTCGCTGCTCGGGTACCTGCTGACCTCGGTGCTGAGCGAGCAGCAGCTGACCGCGTTCGGCTGGCGCATCCCGTTCGTCGTCGGCGGTGTGCTCGGCCTGATCGGGATCTGGCTGCGGCGGTCGCTGGAGGAGACCGAGCAGTTCGCCGACAACCGGGAGAAGGCGCGAGCGCTGCGCAGTCCACTGTGGACGACGTTGCGGTGGCACCCGAAGGCCGTGGGCATGCTCATCGGGTTCAGCATGCTCTCCACGCTCTGCTACTACACGTTCTTCAGCGCGCTCACCCCGTTCGCCGTGGACACCCGGCACGCCGACGCCACGGACGTGTTCCTGGCGCTGTCGATGGCGACGGTGCTGTTCATCGCGCTCCAGTACCCGATGGGGGCGCTCTCCGACCGGTTCGGCCGCAAGCCGCAGCTGCTCGTGTGGTCGGCCGCGACGGCGGTGCTGATCGTGCCGCTGTCCGCGCTGGTCGGGCCGGGCCTCGGGGGGCTGCTGGTGGTGTTCTGCGTCGGCGTCGGGCTCTACTCGGCGATGACCTCGATCGCACCGGCGATCATGTCGGAGCTATTCCCGACGGAGCTGCGCGGTCTCGGCATCGGCGCCTGGTACAACCTGACCGTCGCGGTGTTCGGCGGGACGGCGCCGCTGGTGATCCAGGCGTTCGCCGCGTTCGGCGCGGAGGCGCTGTTCTTCTGGTACATCGCGGCCGCGGCCGTCCTCGCGTTCTTCGTGATCCTCGCGCTGCCGGAGACCCGGGGCAGCGAGCTGCGCTAGCGCAGCGGCACCAGGTCGTCGGCGTGCACCACTTCGCGGCGCTGCTCGGCGGGCAGTTCGTGGCTGGACCGGCCGATGAGCTCGGGCAGTTCCGCCGCGTCATAAGCGACGACGCCGCGCGCCACCACGGCCCCGGCCGGGTCGACGAGTTCCACCACGTCCCCGCCGTCGAACGCGCCCTCCACCGAGGTGATCCCGGCCGCCAGCAACGAACGGCGCCGCCGCACCACGGCCGAGACCGCGCCGTCGTCGAGCCACAACCGGCCGCGCGCCCCCGCCGCGTGCGCCAACCAGAAGCGCCGGGCGGAGAGCCTGCTGCCGGTGGTCGCGAACGCGGTGCCCACGTCGGCGTCGCCGAGCGCCCGCGCGGCCTGCGCCGCCGAGGTCAGCAGTACCGGGATGCCCGCGGTGCACGCCACCCGCGCCGCCTCCACCTTCGAGGCCATGCCACCGGTGCCCACCCCGGAACCCGAGGCGCCCGCGTCCACGCCGGCCAGGTCGGCGGCGCTGGTGACCTCGCGGATCGCCGACGCCCCGCCGCCGCGCGGATCACCGTCGTACAAGGCGTCCACATCGGACAGCAGCAGCAGCGCGTCCGCACCGACCAGGTGCGACACCAGCGCGGCCAGCCGGTCGTTGTCGCCGAACCGGATCTCCGCGGTGGCCACCGTGTCGTTCTCGTTCACCACCGGCACCACGCCGAGGGTGAGCAGCCGGTTCAGCGTGCGCTGCGCGTTGCGGTAGTGCGAACGCCGCACCACGTCGTCGGCGGTGAGCAGCACCTGCCCCACGGTGCGCCGGTAGCGGGCGAAGGACTCGGCGTAGGCGTGGGCCAGCGCCTGCTGCCCCACGCTCGCCGCGGCCTGCTTCGTCGCCAGGTCCCGCGGGCGCCGGCGCAGCCCCAGCGGGGCGATCCCGGCGGCGATGGCACCGGAGGACACCACCACGACCTGGCAGCCGGTGGCGGCCCTCGCCTCCACCGCGTCCACCAGGGACGCGAGCCGCGCCTGGTCCAGCGCTCCCCTGCCGGTGGTCAGCGAGGACGAACCGACCTTGACGACGATGCGGTGCGCCGCCGCGATCGACTCCCGGGTCGGCGAGGACTGCACCGCGCCGGTCACTCGTCCTCCTCGGCTCCCCCGGCGTAGCCGCCTTCGGCGTCGAGGTTCCCGCGGCGCGCCTTCTTCGCCGCCTTCCGGTCGGACGCGCCGATCCGGTCGGTCGCGTCCAGGCGCGAGTCGGTGCCGCGGCCGGTGAGCACGGCGGCGACCCCGGCCGGGGTGGACGGCTCCCAGTCGAACGTGACGCCGCCGATGGTGACCTGGCTGCCCGGTTCGGCGCCCGCCTTGCCGAGCGCCTCCTCCACGCCGAGCTTCGCGAGCCGGTCGGCGAGGAAGCCCACCGCCTCGTCGTTGTCGAACGCGGTCTGGCGCACCCACCGCTCCGGCTTCTCGCCGCGCACGATGAACGCCTCGTCGTCCTCCGGATCGGTCTCCACCGTGAAGCCGCTGTCGCCGATGGCGTGCGGGCGCACCACGACCCGCGCCGGTTCCGGCTCGGGCAGCGACGCCCGGTAGCGCTCGACCTCTTCGCCCAGCGCGAACGAGAGCTCGCGGAGGCCTTCGTGGCTGGCCGTGGACACCTCGAACACGCGCAGGCCGCGGGCCTCCAGGTCGGGGCGGATCAGGTCGGCGAGCTCCCGCGCCTCCGGCACGTCCACCTTGTTCAGCACCACCAGCCGCGGCCGGTCGCCGAGGTCGCCGTGCTCGCCCTCCAGCGCCGGCGTGTACCGGGCCAGCTCCTCCTCCAGCGCATCCACGTCGGATAGCGGGTCGCGGCCCGGTTCCAGCGTGGCGCAGTCCACCACGTGCACCAGCACCGCGCACCGCTCGATGTGCCGCAGGAAGTCCAGGCCCAGCCCGCGGCCCTCGCTGGCGCCGGGGATGAGGCCGGGCACGTCGGCGACGGTGAACACCGTCTCGCCCGCGGTGACCACGCCGAGGTTCGGCACCAGCGTGGTGAACGGGTAGTCCGCGATCTTCGGCTTGGCCGCGGAGACCACCGAGATCAGCGAGGACTTGCCCGCCGACGGGAAGCCGAGCAGGCCCACGTCGGCGACGGACTTCAGCTCCAGCACCAGTTCGTGCTCGCCGCCCGGCTCGCCGAGCAGCGCGAAACCGGGCGCCTTGCGGGCCTTCGAGGCCAGCGCCGCGTTGCCCAGCCCACCGCGGCCGCCTTCGGCCGCGACGAACGTGGTGCCCGGCCCGACCAGGTCGGCCAGCACCTCGCCGTCCGCGGTGAGCACCACCGTGCCGTCCGGCACCGGCAGCACCAGGTCGTCGCCGATCGCGCCGTTGCGCAGGCTCCCGCGGCCCTGCTTGCCGTTGGCCGCGGTCGCGTGCGGGCGGTGGTGGAAGTCCAGGAGCGTGTGCACGCCCGGGTCGACAACGAGCCGCACGTCACCGCCGCGACCGCCGTTGCCACCGTCCGGGCCGCCGAGCGGCTTGAACTTCTCCCGGTGGACCGAGGCGCAGCCATTGCCCCCATCGCCTGCGGCGATGTGGATGGTCACGCGGTCAACGAACCGCGACACGAGTCCCTCCAGGTGCGGGAAGTGCTGACATTCGATGCGTTCCGCGAACGCGAACGAGGGGCGGGCCGGTGCAGAGACCGGACCCGCCCCTCGTCGGGAACTGCTAGTGCCGAGAGCCGGGTCAGACGACCTCGGCCGGCACGATGTTGACGGTCTTGCGACCGCGCTTGCTGCCGAACTCGACCTCACCGGCCGACAGCGCGAACAGCGTGTCGTCCTTGCCGCGGCCGACGTTCAGGCCGGGGTGGAACTTGGTGCCGCGCTGCCGGAGCAGGATCTCACCGGCCTTGACGACCTGGCCGCCGTAGCGCTTGACCCCGAGGTACTGGGGGTTCGAGTCGCGGCCGTTGCGAGAGCTGGAAGCGCCCTTCTTGTGTGCCATGACTACTCAGGTCCTCACTTGGTGATGCCGGTGACCTCAACGCGGGTCAACTTCTGACGGTGACCCTGGCGCTTCTGGTATCCGGTCTTGTTCTTGAACTTGTGGATGCGGATCTTGGGGCCCTTGGTCTGCTCGACCAGCTTCCCGGTCACCGAAACCTTCGCCAGTGCGTCGGCGTCGGCGGTGACGTCGGTGCCGTCGACGACCAGAACAGCCGGGAAGGTGACCTCGGTGCCGGAGTCGCCTTCGAGCTTCTCGACCTCGACGACGTCCCCGACCGCCACTTTGTACTGCTTGCCGCCGGTCTTGACGATCGCGTACATGAGTCGGAAGTCTCCTGCTACTCGGTTCGCTTGGTTCACCCGTTGACGCCCTCTCCGGCGAACCGGAGTTCCTACCGCCCGGCCAGGCCGGGCTTCGGGGGGTTCCTGTGTCGCGACCCTCGTCCCCACGAGGGGCACACCGGGTTCTACAGGCGTTTTGCCTCTCCGCCCGTCCGGCGGCGAGAAGTGCTCACACAGCATACAGACCACCCGGTGGCTCCCGACCGCGAGGGGTCGGAGCAGCCGCGAGCGGGCAGGACGACAGCGTATGCCAAGCCCTGCCCGGCCCGGCGAGCACCCCCGGAACCCGCCCGTCGGACCCGCCCGCCGGACGTGGCGAACGGCGCACCGATCAATGCGGGCGAAGCCCCGGACCGCGCCGGACCGCTTGCTACGGTGGGTCGCCGTTCGACCGTGACATGGGGAAATTCGCGTGACCGAGATCGCCGCCGAGTCCGTTCCGGGGCGCGACGAGCACACCGCAGCCGAGGGCCGGGACGACCCGGCGCGCGACCGCTTCCGGCGGCTGCGCGAAGGTCCGCTCGGGCCCCGGTTGCTGCTGCTGTCGGCCCTCGTACCGCCGCTGATGATGCTGCGGGAGGTGCTGCGCGCACCCCAGCTGCACTTCTACGACTACTGGTGGGTCCTGCTGGACATCACCGGCGAGGACGGCTCGCTGCGGCCGGAAGCGCTGTTCGGCTTCCGCAACGAGCACCCGTTCGTGCTGCCGAGCCTGCTGTTCTGGCTCAGCGCCCGGTTCGGGCACGGGCTCAACCACCCGCTGGGGCTGGTGGTGCTGGCGTTCGGCGTGGGCTGCGTGCTGCTGGTGTCGGTGATGCTGCCCGCCTCGCTCGGCCGGTGGCAGCGGGCGGCGCTGGTGGTGGCGACCTCGACGCTGGTGTTCAACCCGCACGGCATCCACAACTTCGTGCGCTCGATGAGCGGCGCCTCGTGGATCTTGGCGATGCTGCTGGTGCTGGGCGCCCTGCTGGCGATGCAGCGGGGGCGGCTGCTGCCCGCGGTGCTGCTGGGACTGCTGGCCTCGATCAGCTACGGCACCTCGTTCGCGGTGTGGCCCGCGCTGTCGGTGGTCGGCTGGATGCGCGGCGAGCGGCGCGGGCGGGTCGCCACCCCGATGGTCGTCGGCGTGGTCGTGGTCGCCGCCTGGCTGCTGCTGCGCGGGCCGCAGGGCGGCGGCGGGGCCTCCCCCACCGACGATCCGGCGCAGGCCCTGCTGGCCGGGCTGAGCATGCTCGGCATGGTGTGGACCGGCACCGAGCCGTCGCTGGCGCTCGTCGCCGGGGTCGCCGGGCTGGCGGTCCTCGCGCTGCACCTGCCCGGCTGCCTGCGCCCGGAGCACCGCGCGGCCAGCGCGCCCTGGTGGGGCCTCGCCGTGTACGCGGTGGGCTGCGCGGTGATGATCTCCGGTTCGCGGGCCGCGTTCGGCGAATCCGCCGGGCTGCAGAGCCGGTACAACAGCATGACCGCGGCGCTGTGGATCGCGGTGCTGGTCATCGCCGTCGCCTGGGCGCGGTGGCCCGGCGTCCGGTCGATCGCGGTGTTCACCACCGTGCTCGGCACCGTCGCGCTGGGCGCGCCGATGGCGCAGGCGGTCCGCGAGGACGCGCCGAACCAGGACCTGCTCGCGGTCGCCGCGAAGGTCGGCACCACCGACGCGTTCACCGACCGCTTCCCGTCCCCCGAGCGGCTGCTGCCGCGGCTGCGCGCGCTCGGCCACTACCCGTTCTCCGACGAGTTCACCCTCGGCTGCGGCGACGGCGTCGAGATCGGCTCGCGGGTGAGCACCGCCGACTGGCGGGTGCCCAGCATCGGCAGCTACCGGGAACCGCGGCCCGCCGGTTGGGACGTGGTCCTCAACGTGGAGACCGACCAGGTGCAGGGAGGTGCCCGGATGCTCAAGGGCTGGGCGATCTCCGGCATCGAACGCGCCCGGTGCGTCGCGGTCCTCGACCAGCAGGGCGAAGTCGTCGGCGGCGGCGTGGTGGACATCCCCCGCTCCGACGCCGAGGGCCAGACCCCCGGCATCGAGATCGGCCTCGGCTACCGCGCGGTGGTCCCCGCCGACACCGCGGGCCCGCTGCGCGTCGCGTTCCGCTTCCCCGACGGCTGGTGGATCCGCCCGCTCACCGAACACCCGGAGGTGACCTCGTGAGCGAATCCGCCGCGACCGTCGAGGTGTCCCTGCTGACCCCGGCGAAGGACGAGGCCGCGAGCCTGCCGAAGCTGTTCGCCGAGATCACCGCCGTGATGGACGCCCAGCAGCGCAGCTGGGAGCTGCTCGTCGTCGACGACGGCAGCACCGACGACAGCTGGCGGGTCATCACCGAGCACGCGGCCGCCGACCCGCGCATCCGCGGCCTGCGGATGCGGCGGAACTTCGGCAAGGCCGCCGCGCTCGCCGCGGGCGTCGGCGAAGTGCGCGGGCGGCTGCTGGTCACCCTCGACGCCGACCTGCAGGACGACCCGGCCGAGGTGCCGCGGTTGCTCGCCGAGCTCGACGCGGGCGCCGACCTCGTCAGCGGGCACAAGGCGCAGCGCAAGGACCCGCTGGGCAAGCGGCTGCCGTCGAAGTTCTTCAACTGGATGACCGGCGTGATCACCGGGCTGCGGCTCTCCGACCACAACTGCGGGCTCAAGGCGGCCCGCACCGAGGTGTACCGGCGGGTGCCGCTGTACGGCGAGCTGCACCGCTACATCCCGGCGCTGGCCCACCAGCTGGGCTACCGGGTGCGGGAGCTGGCCGTGCACCACCGGGCCCGCGAGCACGGCACCTCCAAGTACGGGCTGGAGCGCTACGTGCGCGGCGCGCTGGACCTGCTCACCGTGGTGGCGCTGACCCGCTACGGGCGGCGGCCGGCGCACCTGTTCGGCGGGCTCGGCATGGCCGCGGGCACGGCGGGCACCCTGATCCTGCTGTACCTGACCGGGGTGTGGGTGTTCACCGAGCAGTCGATCGGGACGCGGCCGCTGCTGACGCTGGGCATCCTGCTGGAGATCTTCGCGGTGCAGATGATCTCCACCGGGCTGCTCGCGGAGCTGGTGCTGCACCGCACCGGGCGCGATGCGGACGTCACCGACCTGGTCGCCGCGGACACCGCGCCCGCTCGCTCCACCGCGTGAGCCCTGCCCGCACCGCGCTCATCCGGTCGCGAGAACTCGTCCGGCCGCGGGAAAAGGAGCAGACGAGGCGGCACGCCGCCGCCTAGCATCGGGCCCCATGCTCACCGATGCGGACCTCGAACTGGTGCGGCGGGCCACCGCAGTGCTCGATCGCGCCACGCTCAACGACGACCACCAGGTGTCGGCCGCCGCCTACGACGAGCGGGGCGAGGTCTTCACCGGGATGAACGTCTCGCACTTCACCGGCGGTCCCTGCGCGGAACCCGTCGTGATCGGCCAGGCCGCCGCCTCCGGGTCCGCACCGCTGACGACGATGGTGGCGGTGCTGGCCCGGGGCAGGCAGGTCATCCCGCCCTGCGGCCGGTGCAGGCAGCAGCTCTACGACTACTTCCCGGGCTCGCGGGCGATCGTCCACGGCAAGAACGGCCTCGAAGCGGTGCCGATCGCCGACCTGCTGCCGCTGCCCTACGACTACCGGGACTACGCGCCGGACGGGCCGCCACCGGCGCTGCACCTGTGGGACGGCTACCTGGACGCGGTCCGCGACGGCTCCAAGCGCAGCACCGTGCGGGTGCACGACCCGGTGCGGACCGGACCGGTGCGGCTGGTGTTCGAGCACGCGGACGGGTCGGCGACGACGCTGCCCGCCGAGATCACCGGAGCATCGCGCAAGGCCGCGGACGCGCTCACCGACGAGGACGCGGTGCTGGACGGGTTCGCCGGCCTGGCCGAGCTGCGCGCGGCGCTGGCCGCGCACTACCCCGGGTTGACCGGGACGGCCGAGGTCGACGTGGTGCGGTTCGCGCCGCGCTGGTGACGGCGCCAGGGCTCGGACAGGGGTGAGACGACCGCGGGCGGGGCCGGGAAGTTCCCGGCCCCGCCCGCGGCGGTGCTGCTCAGCTCTCGGAGTTCGCTCCGGCGGTGGCGTCCGCGGCATCACCGGGGACGGCCTCCGGGGAGTTCACCGGCGCGCCCGCGGCCCGGGACGCCGCCCGGCGCCGCGGCCTGCGGGTGACCGAGGCCGTGGCGGGCGCCGGCACCTCCGGAACCCCGTTGGTGGCGGGCTCGGCGGGCTTCTCGACCGCGAGGACCACCGGCTCGGCCGGAGTTCCCGCGCTGCCCGCCGGACGGCTGACCTTGCGCCGCCGGGAGCGGCCGTTGGTCTCGCCGGTGTCCGGGCTGGACTGCTGGGCGGCCGGGGTCTCCGGCTGCTTCACGGGCTGCTCGGCCGGAGCGGCGGGCCGGGTCTGCTCCTGCTGCGCGGGCTTGGCCTCGTTCGGCTTGCCCGACTCCTGCTTGCCCGACTCCTGCTTGGCGGAGTCCTGCTTGCCCGAGTCCTGCTCGGCCCGGTCCTGCTTGGCCTGATCCGGCGTGCCCGAGTCCTGCCTGCCAGCGTCCTGCCTGCCGCCGTCCGCCTTGGCGCCGTTCTGCTCGGCGCCGTGCTCGGCGAACTCCGGCTTGCCCTGCTCGCGCTTCCCGGAGTCGTGCTTGCCCGAGTCGTGCTTGCCGCCGTCCTGCTTGCCCGAGTCCTTGCCCGACTCGTGCCTGCCCGACTCGTGCTTGCCGGAGCCCTTCGCCTGCTCGTGCTTGCCGGAGTCCTGCTTGCCGCCGGAATCCTTGCCGGACTCCTGCTTGCCGTCCTTGGACGACTGCTCCTGCACGGTCCCGTTCCGCTCGGCGTGCTGCGCGCCGTCCGAGTCCCCGGAACCGTCGTGCTTGCCCTTGTTGCGGTTCCGGCGCGAGCCGCCGCCGTTGCCGCCACCGCCGCCGTTGCCGGAGCCACCGCCGTGCTGGTGCACCACCGGGTCCGTCGAGACCATCAGGCCCCGCCCGCGGCAGTGCTCGCAGGTGCTGCTGTAGGCCTCCAGCAGACCGGTGCCGACCCGCTTGCGGGTCATCTGCACCAGTCCGAGCGAGGTCACCTCGGCCACCTGGTGCCGGGTGCGGTCGCGCCCGAGGCACTCGGTGAGCCTGCGCAGCACCAGGTCCCGGTTGGACTCCAGCACCATGTCGATGAAGTCGATCACGATGATGCCGCCGATGTCGCGCAGCCGCAGCTGGCGCACGATCTCCTCGGCCGCCTCCAGGTTGTTCCTGGTGACCGTCTCCTCGAGGTTGCCGCCCGAGCCGGTGAACTTGCCGGTGTTGACGTCGATGACGGTCATCGCCTCGGTGCGGTCGATCACCAGGTAGCCGCCGGAGGGCAGCCAGACCTTGCGGTCCAGCGCCTTCGCGATCTGCTCGGTGATCCGCTGATCCGTGAAGACGTCGCCCTTGCCGGTGTGCTTGGTGAGCCGGCTCATCAGGTCAGGCGCCACGTGCTGCACGTAGGCCTCGATGGTGTCCCAGGCGTCGCCGCCCTGGACGACCAGCGACGAGAAGTCCTCGGTGAACAGGTCCCGCACGACCTTGATCAGCAGGTCGGGCTCTTCGTAGAGCAGCTGCGGCGCCTGGGCCTTCGGGGTGTCGGCCTTCTCCTTGATGACCTCCCACTGGGCCTGCAGGCGGCGCACGTCGCGGTCCAGGGCCTCTTCGCTGGTGCCCTCGGAGGCGGTCCGGATGATGACTCCGGCGTTGTCCGGGACGATCCGCTTGAGGATCTCCTTGAGCCGCTTGCGCTCGTTGTCCGGCAGCTTCCGGCTGATGCCGGTGGCACCGCCGCCCGGCACGTACACCAGGAACCGGCCGGGCAGGCTGATCTGGGTGGTCAGCCGCGCGCCCTTGTGGCCGACGGGGTCCTTGGTGACCTGCACCAGGACGCTGTCGCCGGTGGACAGGGCCTGCTCGATGCGGCGCGCCTTCCCGGCGAGCCCGGCGGCGTCCCAATCGACCTCACCGGCGTAGAGCACGGCGTTGCGGCCGCGGCCGATGTCGACGAACGCGGCCTCCATGCTGGGCAGCACGTTCTGCACGCGGCCCAGGTACACGTTGCCGACCAGCGAACCGGAGCCGGAGGCGGTGACGAAGTTCTCGACGAGGACGTTGTCCTCGAGCACCGCGATCTGGGTCTGGTCGCCGTTCTCGCGCACCACCATGCTGCGGTCCACCGCTTCGCGGCGGGCGAGGAACTCGGACTCGGACAGCACCGGGGCGCGGCGGCGGCCTGCCTCGCGGCCGTCGCGGCGGCGCTGGCGCTTGGCCTCCAGCCGCGTGGAGCCCTTGATCGCGCGGACCTCGTCGTCGCTGCTCTCCTGGCGACCGTGGTCCTGCTGCCGCTCCTCGCGGACGTGCACGACGGTGTTCGGCGGATCGTCGTCCCGCGACGGCCCGTCGTCGTCCCCGGAGCCCTTGCGGCGGCGGCGACGGCGGCGACGGCGGCTGGAATCCTCGCCACCGCCGTCGGCGGGCGCGTCGGCGGACTTGCCGTCCTTCTCGTCCTCGGCGGTGGTGTCGCCGGAGTCCTCGCGCGCGTCGTCCTTGCGGCCGCCGTCCTTGCGGGAGTCCTTGCGCCCCTTGCCGCCCTTGTCCTGCTTGGCGGGCTTGTCGGCCTCTTCCTCGGGCTGCTCGTCGGCGGCGTCGGACTGCTCGCCCTCGCCGCCCTTGCCCCGGCCCCGGCCGCGACGGCCGCGGCGGCGACGGCGGCGGCCGCCGTTCTCGTCGTCGCCGTCGGCGGAGTCCTCGCCGTCGGCGGAGTGGTCGCCGTCGCCCGAGTAGTCCTGGTCGTCCTGATCGTCCTGGTCGTCGCCGGTCTCGGCTGCCGGTTCCGGCTTCGGCGCGGCGGGCGCGGGGCGGGCCGCGACGGGCTCCGGGGCGAGGAACATCGCCTGCGGGGCCGCGAACACCGGGTTCAGCGGGGTGGTCTCGGCAGCCTGCTCGGGCGCCGCGTCCTGCTCGGCGGGCCGCTCGGCCGCGGCCGTCCCCCGGGCGTCCTCGGCCGGCTGCCGCTCGGCGGCGGCCTCGTCGACGATCTGTTCGGGGCGCAGTTGCTGGACCACCCGGAGCGCGACCTCGCGCGTGATGTTGGATTGCGCGCTGCGCACGGCTTCACCGAGCGAATCGAGGGAGGTGATGACCTCCCGACTGCTGGCGCCCAGCAGCTTCGCCAGCGCGTGCACGCGCAGCTTGGCGGGCAGCTCGAACGTGTCCGAGCCGCCTTCCCGGGTGGATGTGGGCGATGGCCCGCTGGCGTTCCCAGCGGGCGTTTCCGTGTTCGACATTCAACTCCTCCGCCCCCGGGCGCGTCCGTGGACGCGGCCGCACAGGAGCATGTGCGTTCTGCGGTCTTCCGTCGCCCGTGGGCGACGGCAATTCTGCTGGTCCCCTCCGTCCCGGATCTGGGTGAACCGGGAAGTCCCACGGTGGGTCCGACGGTGTCCGCGCCTTGGCACGTCACCCGGCCGGGATTGTCTCCCGATGGGCCACGGCCGTCGCCCTGTCCTGGGCGAACGGGTCGGCGAGCCCTCCCTCGTCGTCGAGCCGACCTTGTTCCCACCGGGTCGCTCGAGCGGCCGCGGACGGGTCCAGATCGGCGACGACGCGCAGAGCGTTCAGCACATCGTCGGGTCGAACGACGGGTGTTGTCTGCCGCACGACCGTTACGAGTATCCCATACGGTGCACGACCCTTCGGCCAATCGTCCACTTGGGCGACGGAAGCGAAATCTTGGTCACGCACCGCAGTTGGATCTGCACTGTCCAGGACTTCCGCCGACACGAGCGCCGCTCGGGCGTCCAAAGTCCGGCGCCCGTCCTTGGTCATCCGTTCCACTTCGACCGACTCGGCGGCGAGCAGTGCGGCGACGGCGGCCCGCAGCGGTTCGACGCCGATGTCCGGCAGCTCGATCGCCCAGCGGCTCGCGGTGAGGCGTTCGGCCAGCGCTCCCGGCCCGGCGACCACGGCCTCGACCAGCTCCATCCCAGGTGGCAGCACCCGGTTCAGCTCCGAGCGCAGCAGTTCCGGGTCCACCTCCTGCACCAGCTGGAGCTCGACGTACTCGGCTTCGCTGGCCACGCCGGTCGGCACCGCACCGGCCCAGGAGATCTTGGGGTGCGGACTGAAGCCCTGCGAGTACGCCATCGGTACCCCCGCGCGGCGCACCGCCCGCTCGAACACCCTGGCGAGGTCGCGGTGCGAGCTGAACCGCAGGCGTCCTCGTTTGGCGTAGCGCAGGCGCAGCTTCTGCACCGGCGCCGCGGACGGGTTGGGGTGGTCGCGGCGACTCACCAGGGCTCCTCCCGGGTGCGGCCGCACGAGGCGGCCGGTGGCGATCAGCGACGGTCCGGGAGCGGAGCCACCGGGCCGTGCCCCGACGGTACCGCCTGGTTCCGCGCAGGTGGTCGAGGACCGCGCGGTATGTTCGTCCGGCCCTTGTACCGCCCGGTGCGAGCTGGCTACCGTCGCGCGTGTCCCGGCGGCCGCCAGCGGGCGATCGCCCGGTCACGTGGGAGGTTCGACGTGCCCCTCGCCCGGTCGGCCGGCGTCGCCGCGACCAGCCTGTCGTTGCTGGGTCTGCTGGTCGGCACCGGCCCCGCAGCCGACGCGGAACCGGCCCGGTCCTGCACCGCGGACGGGCCCGAGCTGCGCTACGTGGTGCTGTTCGAGCCCGGCCTGTCCCGCACCGCGGCGGCGGCCGAGACGGCGGCCGACTGCGGCTCGACGGCCGCGTACTACCCGGAGATCGGGGTGGGCGTGGTGGACTCGGCCGAACCGGACTTCACCGCGCGGATGGGGCGGGACCGCGCCTACAGCGCCGAGCGGCAGGTCCTCGCCGACCGCGCCGAAGCGGGCGACGACGACGCGGGCGGCGCCCAGCAGGACTCCGGCACCGGGCCCTCCAGCGCCGAGCAGTGGAACCTCCGCGCCGTCCACGCCCGGGAAGCGCACGCCACCACCCGCGGCGCGGGCGCCGTCGTCGGAGTCCTCGACTCGGGCATCGACGCGGCGCACCCGGAACTGGCCGCGGCGGTGGACGTGTCCCGCTCGGCGAACTGCCTCACCCCGGAGGACCCCGAGCTGGACGCCGCGCCGGAAGGCGACGCGCACGGCACCCACGTGGCGGGCATCATCGCCGCCGCCGACGACGGCGCCGAGGTCACCGGGGTCGCCCCCGAGGCCCGGCTGGCCTCGATCCGGGTGGTCAACGGGGACGGGTACGTGCACCCGGAGGCCGCGGTGTGCGGGTTCGTGTGGGCCGCCGAGCACGGCGTGGACGTGGTGAACAGCAGCTTCCTGGTGGAGTCCGCGCAGCTGGGCTGCTCCCGCGCCGGGTCCCCGGTGCCGCAGGAGGCGGTGCGCCGGGCGGTCCGCTACGCGACCGAGCGGGACGTGCTCACCGTCGCCGCCGTCGGCAACGAGCGGACCGACCTGACCGCGGTGCCGCCGGAGCGCGAACCGGTGTGCGAGGCCGTGCCCGCCGGGCTCGACGACGTGGTTTCGGTGGCGGCGGTCGGCCCCGACGAGGTCAAGTCCGGGTACAGCTCGTACGGGCTGGGCGCGGTGGACCTGGCCGCGCCGGGCGGGGAGCAGCGCGACGAGCAGTGCGTGCGCTCCACGGTGCCGGGCGGCGACTACCGCTCGACCTGCGGCACCTCGATGGCCGCACCGCACGTGGCCGGTGTGGCGGCGCTGCTGGCGGCCCGCGATCCGGGTGCGAGCGCCGCGGAGCTGCGCCGCACGCTGCTGGAGACGGCGCGGCCGCTGCCCTGCCCCTCGGACTACGACCTGGACGGCGACGGGCTGCAGGACGCGCTGTGCCGCGGCTACGCCACCTACAACGGCTTCTACGGCCACGGCCTGGTGGACGCGCAGGCCGCGGTGGCGGGGTGAACGCCGGTCCGGAGCACGGCGCGGCCCCGTCCGGTGACGCGGCGCCCCGGGCCGACGGGTCTCCGGGGCGCGCCGCCGTCCGCTACCGGACGCCGTGCCGGGGGACGTCGAGCAGGTCCGCGTTGCCGCCCGTGATGGCGTTGATCGATCCCGGATCCGCCAGCAGCTCCTGCGGATAGCCCAGCGGGAACGCGCTGACGGCGTCCAATCGGGCGACCTGCTCCGGGTTCAACCGGAGCTCCGCCGCGGCGAGGTTCGTGCGGAGCTGATCCGCCGTCCGCGGGCCGATGATCGGGATGACGCCCTTCGCCATCGACCACCCGATCGCCACTTCCTCCGGAGTCGTGGCGGATTCCTCGGCGACGGCCTCCACCACGTCGAGGACCTCCGCCTTGTTCCCGTCGGATTCGCGGTGCAGGAACCTGCTGATCGAGCTCTGCGCGCGGCCGCTCTCGCCGCGGCGGTACTTCCCGGTCAGCACGCCGCCGCCGAGCGGCGAATAGCCCAGGACGCCCATTCCGAAAGCGTCCGCCATCGGCAGCAGGTCACGTTCCGCCGCCCGTTCGACGAGGCTGTATTCGACCTGGATCGCGACCAGCGGCGACCATCCGCGCAGCGCGGCGATCGTCGCTCCCGCCGCGGCCCGCCACGCCGGGAAGCTGCACAACCCCACGTGCAGGACTTTTCCCGAGCGCACCAGATCGTCGAAGGCCCGCATGATCTCCTCGATCGGCGTCGCGCCGTCCGACGCGTGCGCCCACAGCAGGTCGACGCGGTCCGTCTTCAGCCGCCGAAGACTGGCCTCGAGCGACTGCACCATCGACTTCCGGCCGTTCCCGGTCATCTGGAGGCCGCTGTCGATCGTCGTGCCCATGGAGTACTTCGTCGCCAGGACGACGTCTTCGCGATCGGTGGCGATCATGTCCGACAGGTATTCCTCGGCGTCGCCGAATTGGTAGTTCGTGGCGGTGTCGATGAAGTTCCCGCCGGCCGCGCGATACCGGTCGTACATGTCGCGAGCCGCCGCGACCGTCGCGCCGTGCCCCCATCCGCCGCCGAAATTCCCCGTTCCGAGCGCCAACGCCGAGACGCGCAGTCCCGACCGCCCCAGAAATCGATAACGCATGGTTCCGACCACTCCCTGGCTCGATGTCCGCACCGGGGAACGCGTTCGGATCACCCCGAGCGCATTCCCGCTCAGATCACCCTGCCGCCAGGCGCTGATACGGTCCATAACGTGGCGTCCGAACTTCTTTACGCATCGTCCGGCGGTCAGGAGCTGGGGACCCGTGATCCGCTCGTGGACGTCATGGAGCTGCTCCACCCGCGGGCCGTCGTGCCCGCACCGCTGCACGCCGCCGGCCGGTGGGCGGTGCGGTACGACCCCTTCCCGCACGTGAAGCTCGGCGTCGTCGTCGACGGCGAATGCCGGCTGAGCCTGGACGGTCTAGAACCGGTGCTGTTGCGCGAGGGGGACTTCTACCTGCTCGGCAACCCGCCGCCGTACGTGCTGGGCAGCTCGCTGGACGCGGCGCCCAGGGCGGCTGCGACGTTGCCGCCCAACGCGGTGGGCCGCGGGTTCCGCATCGGAGCCGCCACCGATGAGGACACCTACACGTGCGGCGTCGATTTCACGTTCGCCGCCGACGACGCGGCACTGCTGCTCGACGTGCTCCCGCCGATGGTGCTCGTCCGCGCGCAGGACCCCAGGGGACCGTTGTTCATGCACCTCGCCTCCCTGCTGGTCGCGGAGATCGAGTCGAGCGGCGTCGGACGTTCCCTCATGCTGGAGCACATCGCGAAGATGATCTTCGTCCACATGCTGCGGGCGCACGCCGACGACGTCGAACGACCCGGCGGTTGGCTCGCCGCCCTCGCCGACGACGGGATCGGCGCGGCCTTGCGGGCGATGCACGCCGACGTCGGGCGGCGGTGGACCCTGGACGAGCTCGCCGAGATCAGCCGGATGTCGCGGTCCACGTTCGCGGGCACGTTCAAGGAGAAGGTCGGCACGGCCCCGCTGGGTTATCTGATCGAGTGGCGCATGCGGCTGGCCCGCGACGCACTGCGCACCGGCGACCGCACCCTCTCGGAGTTGGCGGCCGCCGCGGGCTACCGCTCGGAGAGCGCCTTCAGCACGGCGTTCCGGCGCGTGGTGGGGACCTCGCCGCGGCAGTTCCGCAACGCGGCGCGGCGCGACGGCTAGGACCGCCGCCCGGCAGGCGCGGCGAGCTCCACCGGCCCGGTTCGCGGCCGGTCCCAGCCCGGCCGACCGAGGCCGGCCGGGCTGGCGCTCACTCGGTGAACGCCGGATTGCTGACCGGGGAGCCCTTGCCGACCGGGCTGATCGGCAGCAGCACGCGCCCGGACGGCCCGATCTCGATGTCGGTGCCCATCGTCGGGCACACCCCGCAGTCGAAGCACGGCGTCCACCGGCAGTCGTCCTGCTCCCGCGCGTCGAGGGCGTCCTGCCAGTCGGCCCAGAGCCACTCCTTGTCCAGCCCGGAGTCCAGGTGGTCCCACGGCAGGATCTCGTGCTCCGCGCGTTCCCGGGTGGTGTACCAGGCGACGTCGACGTCGAACCGCGCGAGCTCCTCGGCAGCGCAGTCCACCCAGCGCTGGTACGAGAAGTGCTCGTTCCACCCGTCGAACCGGCCGCCCTCGCGCCACACCCGCTCGATGACGGCGCCGAGCCTGCGGTCACCGCGGGACAGCAGTCCTTCGACCAGCGACGGCTTGCCGTCGTGGTAGCGCATTCCGATGTTGCGCCCGAGGGAGCGATCCGAGTTGACGGCGTGGCGCAGCTTGCGCAGCCGCTCGTCCACGGTCTCCGGGTCGCACTGCGCGGCCCACTGGAACGGGGTGTGCGGTTTGGGCACGAACCCGCCGATGGAGATGGTGCAGCGGATGTCCTTGCGCCCGGAGACCTGCCGACCGGCCCGGATGACCTCCTTGGCCATCTCGGCGATCTGCAGGACGTCCTCGTCCTCCTCGGTGGGCAGGCCGCACATGAAGTACAGCTTCACCTGCCGCCAGCCGTTGGCGAACGCGGCGGACACGGTCCGGATGAGGTCCTCTTCGGACACCATCTTGTTGATGACGCGGCGGATGCGTTCGCTGCCGCCTTCGGGGGCGAAGGTGAGCCCGGAGCGGCGGCCGTTGCGGGACAGCTCGTTGGCGAGGTCCACGTTGAACGCGTCGACGCGGGTCGACGGCAGCGACAGGCTGGTGTTGGAGCCTTCGTAGCGGTCGGCGAGGCCCTTGGTGACCTCGGCGATCTCGGAGTGGTCGGCGGAGCTCAGCGACAGCAGCCCGACCTCCTCGAACCCGGTCGCTTCGAGGCCCTTCTGCACCATCTCGCCGATGCCCTCGGGCGAGCGCTCCCGCACCGGCCGGGTGATCATCCCGGCTTGGCAGAACCGGCAGCCGCGGGTGCAGCCGCGGAAGATCTCCACGCTCATCCGCTCGTGCACGCTCTCGGCGAGCGGCACCAGCGGCTGCTTCGGGTACGGCCACTCGTCGAGCTCCATGGTGGTGCGCTTGAACACCCGGTACGGGACGCGCTCGTGGTTCGGCACGACCTCGGCGATGGTGCCGTCCGCGGCGTAGCGCACGTCGTAGAACTTCGGCACGTACACGCCACCGCTCTCGGCGAGGCGCAGCAGCAGTTCGTCGCGCCCGCCGGGGCGGCCCTCGTCCTTCCAGCGCCGGATGGCGGCGGTGATCTCCAGGACCGATTCCTCGCCGTCCCCGAGCACGGCGGCGTCGAGGAAGTCGGCGACCGGTTCCGGGTTGAACGCGGCGTGCCCGCCGGCGAGCACCACCGGGTGCTCCTCGGTGCGGTCGACGGCGTGCAGCGGGATGCCCGCGAGGTCCAGTGCGCTGAGCAGGTTGGTGTAGCCGAGTTCGGTGGCGAAGCTGACGCCGAGCACGTCGAAGGCGCCGACCGGGCGGTGCCCGTCCACGGTGAACTGCGGGATGCCGTGCTCCCGCATGAGTTCCTCGAGGTCCGGCCACACCGAGTAGGTGCGCTCGGCGAGCACGTCGGAGAGCTCGTTGAGGATCTCGTAGAGGATCATGACGCCCTGGTTGGGCAGCCCGACCTCGTAAGCGTCGGGATACATCAACGCCCACCGCACGGTGGTGGCGTCCCACTCCTTGACGGTCGCGTTGAGCTCCCCGCCCACGTACTGCACGGGTTTGGAGACGCGGGGCAGCAGCGGCTCCAAGCGGTCGAACACGGACTCCACACTCACACCGGCCAGGGTAGTGGCCGGGGTCGCAGCAGGTCCGGGGGTGGTGGGCGCGGCCCCGATCAGCGGTGCCGGGGCCGCGCCGCGGTCCGTCCCGGCGGCGGTCGCGCCGCGCGGTCGGACCGCGCCGGGACCGTCCGGGTTCGGAGCCCGTACGAGCTCAGGGCCCGTCCGAGCCCCGGTCTCGTCCGAGCCCAGCGGCCGTCCGAGTCCCGGGCCGTCCGAGTCCCGGGCCCGTCCGAGTCCAGCGGCCGTCGGCGCCCAGCGGCCATCAGTGCCCGGAGGCCGGCTGTCCTCAGCGGTCGCCTGCATTCAGCGGTCGCCTGCATTCAGCGACCGTCAGTGCTCAGCGACCGTCGACGCTCAGAGGCTGGGGAACCAGAGCTTGATCTCGCGCTCGGCGGACTCCGGCGAGTCGGAGCCGTGCACCAGGTTGTACTGCACCTCCAGGCCGAAGTCGCCGCGGATGCTGCCCGGGGCGGCCTTCTCGACCGGGTCGGTGCCACCGGCGAGCTGGCGGAACGCCGAGATGGCGCGGGGGCCCTCGACGACGGCGGCCAGCACCTGGCCGGAGGTGATGAACTCCAGCAGCGAGCCGAAGAACGGCTTGCCGTCGTGCTCGGCGTAGTGCTGCTTGGCGAGGTCCTCGTCGACCTGGCGCAGTTCCAGCGCGACCAGCTTGAGGCCCTTGCGCTCGATCCGGCCGATGACCTCACCGACCAGGCCGCGCTCGACCCCGTCGGGCTTGACCAGGACCAGGGTGCGCTCGCTCACGTTGCTCTCCTTCGGGTGGACGGCGCGGATTCTCCGCGCCCGTGTTGCGGAAAAGGGTATCGGCGCAGGTGACATGCCCTCCCCCGGGGCGACCGGGGACCCGCTGACCTCGGCCGCGGTGATCATCGGCCGCGGGGTGGCCCGCGGCCGCGGTCCGCCCGCTGGTGTACCCGGATCCGGCGTCGGCCCGGCGACCTGCGGGCGACGAGCGGCTGAATCTCCGGCCCCTGGTGCCGCCGGAGATCGCGGGCTAGATTCGCCCCCGGCCGTACCGACCGGCCGGTCCGACGAGGAGGTCCGGATGCGAGCAGCCGTGCACACCGCCGTGAACGAGCCGATGACCATCGAGGAGATCGCCGACCCGCACCCGAAGGCCGGGGAGGTCGCGATCGACGTGCTCTCCTGCGGTGCCTGCCACTCGGACCTGCACGTGCTCAAGGGCGAGCTGCCGTTCCCGGTGCCCGCCGTGCTCGGCCACGAGGTCGCCGGCGTCGTCTCCGAGGTCGGGCCGGGCGTGACCGGGGTGCGGGTGGGCGACCGGGTGGTCACCAGCTTCATCATGCCGTGCGGCCGGTGCGCGCAGTGCACGCGCGGGAACTCGGAGATCTGCCTGGAGTTCTTCGCGCACAACCGGGCGAAGGGCCTGCTCTACGACGGCCAGACCCGGCTGTTCCGGCCCGGCGGCGAGCCGGTGTGGATGTACTCGATGGGCGGGCTGGCGGAGCGTTCGGTGACGCCGGTGACCTCGGTGTACCAGGTGCCGGACGAGGTGGAGCTGGCCGACGTGGCCTCGGTGGGATGCTCGACGATGACCGCCTACGGGGCGCTGCGGCACGCCGCGGACGTGCGGGTCGGCGATGCGGTGGCGGTGGTCGCCGCGGGCGGGGTGGGCAGTTCGCTGATCCAGCTGGCCGCGCTGTTCGGGGCGTCGACGATCGTGGCGGTGGACATCTCCGAGGACAAGCTGGACGCGGCGAGCGCGCTGGGCGCGACGCACGTGGTGAACTCGGCGGAGGTGGACGCGCCGGCGGCGATCCGGGAGCTCACCGGCGGTCGCGGCGTGGACGTGGCCTTCGAGGCGCTGGGCAGTCCGGCGACGTTCGGCGTGGCCCGCGACTCCGTGGTGGAGGGCGGTCAGGTCGTGGTGGTCGGCATCGCCCCGAAGGGCAGCGTCGGCGAGTTCGACCTGGCGACCATCGCGCGGCGGAAGCTGCAGATCAAGGGCTCCTACGGCGCGAAACCGCAGCGGGACATGCCGGTGCTGCTGGACATGGTGGCGCGCGGCCAGCTGCGGCCGCAGGACACCGTGAGCCGCCGGTTCGCCTTCGACGAGGTGCAGGACGCCTACGACGCGCTGAACCGGCGCGAGATCCGCGGCCGCGCGGTCATCGACATCGCCTGAGCACCCGGGCGCGCCGAACACCCCGGGCGCTCAGCGCCGCCGGTCGGTGTCCAGGCATTCCACCAGCGCGGCGTCGTCGTTGACGACGATGCCGGGCCGGGGTTCGGCGAGTTCGCCGGGCGGGAACGGGAAGCTGCGGGTGCGCAGCGGCGGCTGCCGGTCCTGCGCACGATCCTTGTTGATCTCCATGTGCCATGGATACCGATGATCAACACGGGCGTCGAGGCCACGATCAGGTGCCGTCGCCGAACGGCCCCGCGTTCCCGAACGGCTCCTAGTCCAGCGGATGGCGCCAGCGCAGGCCCGGGTAGCGCGCGAAGCCCCGATCGGCCGTGATCCACTCCGCGCCGTGCTCGATCGCGATGGCGGCGAGGTAGGCGTCGGGGACGTGGTTGCCCGACACCTCGGCTTTGCGGCACAACTCGGTGAAGATCTCCCAATGCCGCGGCCCCGGATCGAGCGAGACGAACGCCGGGGCCGTCCGGATGGCCGCGATCTCCTCCAGCGCTTCCTCCGCCGTGAAACGTCGAGGGAACAACCGGGTGTTCGTGATGATGCGCAGGTACCCGCTGAAGACGATCGAGGGGATGCCCACCGGGGTGGATCCGTTGAGCGCGTCCTCCAACCACGACGCGTACTCCTCGTGCTTCGGCGCGGACACGTTGTGCGCGTTGATCAGAATGTTGACATCGCAGGCGATCACGCTCGGCGTTCCATGGCGTCGAGCACGGCCGCGTTGTCGTTGATGTCGACGCCCGTGCTGGGTTTTCCCAGGTCGTAAGTGCGCAGCCGGAAACGTCCGCGTTCGGGCGCGGCTTGCTGAGCGCGTCGCAGTTCCCCTAGCCGGACATCGTCCTCGATGAGCGCGCTGACCGTCGTGTTCTCCTGAGCCGCCCTGATCTTGAGCTGATCGAGCAGGGCGTCATCGATCGTGATGGTCGTTCTCATGCACGCGAGAATACGCAACCCGCATCATGATGCACCATTACCCGACCAGGCGGTGATCACTGCTCCGGCGGGTAGCCCTCGGGGTGGCCGAGCTGGTCGTACAGGCGGCCTTCGCGCATCCGCTTCGCCACGTCGTGCCGCAGGTACAGCATGTAGCCCCACACGGCCGCGAACAGCAGGCCCATGATCCCGACGGCCGGGTGCACCAGGTAGCAGGCGACCATCGCCACCTGCAGCACCAGCGCGAACGGCAGCCCCCACGGCTTCCGCTGGGTGAACCCGGCGAAGAGCATGAGCACGGTGAGCACCGCGACGGCGGAGAACCCGACGCCGGTGACGCCGCCGCCGAACTGCCACACGACGGGCAGCGCGAGCCCGAAGGTGAGGAACTCCATCACCAGCGTGCCCGCCATGACGCCGCGCAGGCCCTTCCACGGGTCGCGCACGCCGTCCGGCGCGGTGGGCAGGGACAGGAACGATCCGATCTCGGTCACCACGGCTCCTTGCCGAACAGGGCGCGCCCCTCACCGGCGGTCACCACGGACCCGGTGATCACCACGCCGCCACCGGAGACGGTGTCGGAATCGCCGGTGGTCTCCTCCGCCATCTGGATGGCGGTCTCCACGGCGTCGTCCAGGCGGGGCTCCACGACGATGCGTTCCGCGCCGAAGATGTCCTTGGCCAGGGCGGCGAGCTCGTCGGGGTCCATCGCCCGCGGCGAGGAGTTCTTGGTGAGCACGACCTCTTCCACGACGGGTTCGAGTTCCCGCAGCAGCCCGCGCACGTCCTTGTCGGACAGCACGCCGATCACGGCGACGAGGCGGCGGAAGGAGAACTCGGAGCTGAGCGCGTCGGCGAGGGCGCGGGCGCCGTGCGGGTTGTGCGCGGCGTCGACGAGCACGGCCGGTGCGGCGCGGACCCGCTCCAGGCGGCCGGGCGTGATGACCCCGGCGAACGCCTCCTGCACCGCTTCCGGGTCGAGCTTCTGCTCGGCCCCGGCGCCGAAGAACGCTTCGACGGCGGCGAGCGCGAGGGCGGCGTTGCGCGCCTGGTGCTCGCCGTGCAGCGGCAGGAAGATCTCGTCGTAGGTGCCGCCGAGGCCCTGCAGCTTCAGCATCTGGCCGCCGACGGCCACGGTCCGGGACAGCACGCCGAACTCGTTGCCCTCGCGGGCGACGGTGGCGCCGACCTCGGCGACCCGCTCCAGGATGGGGGTCTGCACCTCGGCGGTCTGCGCGGCGAGCACCACGATCGAGTCCGGCTTGATGATCCCGGACTTCTCCCGGGCGATGCCCGCGAGGTCGGTGCCGAGGTAGTCGGCGTGGTCCAGCGCGATCGGGCAGAGCACCGCGATGTGCGCGTCGGCGACGTTGGTGGCGTCCCAGCCACCGCCGAGCCCGACTTCCAGCACCGCGGCCTCGACGGGCGCGTCGGCGAAGGCGGCGAACGCCATCCCGGTCAGCACCTCGAACTTCGACATCTTCACGTCGTGGTGCGAGTCCACGATGGACACGTACGGCGCGATGTCGCGGTAGGCCTCGACGTAGGCCTCCGGGGTGATCGGCTTGTTGTCGATGCTGATGCGCTCGGTGGCCAGCTGCAGGTGCGGGCTGGTGTAGCGGCCCGTGCGCAAGCCGATGCGGGTCAGCAGCGAGTCCACCATCCGGGAGACCGAGGACTTCCCGTTGGTCCCGCCGATGTGCACCACCTGGTAGCTGCGCTGCGGCTCGGCCAGCAGGTCGGTGAGCGCCCGGATGCGGTCCAGCGACGGCTCGATCTTCGTTTCCGGCCAGCGCTCGTTGAGCTCGGCCTCCACCACGCGCAGCTCGTGCAGCGCACCGGATTCGGTGCCGGACAACTGGCACACTCCCCTACCCCGACGACAAACGTCCAGCTCAAGTCTACGTCGGTAAGTCCCGACCCCGACCCCGCGCCCCAACCGCCCCAGGTGAACGGCCCATCAGCCCACCCGCACGAGGCGAATGGGCCACTCACCTCGGCGATCTCGGGGTGTCACGCCGGGAGGTCGAAGCGGCCCGCCTTCGCGCCCGCGACGAAGGCACCCCACGCCCCCGCCGAGAACGCGAACGCCGGACCCGAACGCTCCTTGGAGTCACGGACACCGACCTCGCCGGAGCAGATCCGCACCTCTACGCAGTTGTCGCTGGCCCCAGAACTCCGAGAGCTCTTGAACCATCCCGTGTCCATCACGCCTCCTCGAACTCATCCGCCCCACCACTCCCCCAGCCTCACCGGCCCGCCAGGTGAATGGCCCATCAGCCCAGCCGCACGAGGCGAATGGGCCACTCACCTCGGCGGCGCCGGTCGTCAGGACAGGAAGTCGAAGCGCCCCACCTTCGCCTGCGCCATGAACGCCCCCCATACCGACGAGGAGAACGCGAACGCCGGACCCGACCGCTCCTTGGAGTCGCGGAGACCGACCTCGCCGGACGAGATCCGCACCTCGACGCAGTTGTCGCTCCCGCCGGAACTCCGGCTGCTCTTGAACCACCCGGTGTCCATCACGCCTCCCGACCCCAGCCGATCCACCACATTCCAGTCTTACAACCCGGCCCCGCCAGGTGAATGGCCCATCAGCCCAGCCTCACGAGGCGAATGGGCCACTCACCTCGGCCAACTCAAGACGTCAGGCCGGGAGGTCGAAGCGGCCCGCCTTCGCGCCGGACACGAACGCGCCCCACGCACCCGGCGAGAACGCGAACGCCGGTCCCGACCGCTCCTTCGTGTCGCGGACGCCCACCTCGCCCGAGCAGAACCGCACCTCGACGCAGTTGTCGCTGGCCGCCGCGCTGCGCCTGCTCTTGAACCACCCGGTGTTCGCTGAATTCGTCATCGGCTCATCTCCTGCTCCGTGCGATGGATCAACTTGAGCGCGTCATCGCCGGATGCCGCAAGCCCGGTGAGCGTGTCGAAGGCACGTCGCAACACCACGTCGTGGCGGCGGGCACGCGGGCGCTGGCGGAGCTCGCCGCCCCGGCCGCCGAGCGCTGAGCCCGGGAAGGCGAACGGCCCGCCCGACCAGTGCGGCTGGTCGAACGGGCCGTTCACCTCAGGTGTGGACCGGAGCGGTCACGCCGTCGGCAGCGCCGCCAGGCGGGACTCGATGCGGGCGATGTCGGTCTGCGCCGTCTCGCGGCGGACCTTGATCTTCTCGACGACCTCGGCGGGAGCCTTGTCGGTGAAGGACGGGTTGCCGAGCTTCTTCTCGGTGCCCTCCAGCTCCTTGCGGGCCGCGGCGAGGTCCTTCTCCAGCCGCTTGCGCTCGGCGGCCACGTCCACCGCGCCGGAGAGGTCCAGCTCCACCTCGACGTTGCCGCCGACCAGGCCGATCTCCAGCGACGCCGAGGAGGTGAAGTCCTCGCCGGGTTCGTTCAGCTTCGCCAGCGACCGCACCGCGGGCAGGTGCTCCACCAACCCGAGCGCGTCCAGGCCGCTCAACCGCGCCGCGACCCGCTGGCCGGGCTTCAAGCCCTGGTCCGAGCGGAACCGGCGGATCTCGGTGATGAGCTTCTGGGTGGCCTCCACCCGCCGCGCCGCGTCCTCGTCGGCGGACGTGCCCGCCGCCTTCGGCCAGTCGGCGATGACCACGGACTCGCGGCCGGTGAGCGTGGTCCACAGCGTCTCGGTGACGAACGGGATCGTCGGGTGCAGCAGCCGCAGCAGCACGTCCAGCACGTGCCCCAGCACCTCGCGGGTGCGTTCCGCGCGGTCACCGCCCGCGTCGATCTGGACCTTCGACAGCTCCAGGTACCAGTCGCAGAACTCGTCCCAGGTGAAGTGGTAGAGCGCCTCGGTGGACTTGGCGAACTGGAAGTCCTCCAGCAGTTCGTCCACATCGGACGTCAGCTGGTCGGTGCGGTCCAGGATCCAGCGGTCCGCGTCGGTCAGCTCCGCGCGAGCCGGCAGCTCGGACGGCACCCGCGCACCGTTCATCAGCGCGAACTTGGTGGCGTTGAACAGCTTCGTGCAGAAGCTGCGCGAGCCGGCGACCCACTCCTCGCTGATCGGCGCGTCCGCGCCCGGGTTCGCGCCGCGCGCCAAGGTGAACCGCAGCGCGTCGGTGCCGTAGGTGTCCATCCACTCCAGCGGGTCGACCGTGTTGCCCGCGGACTTCGACATCTTCTTGCCGTGCGCGTCGCGGACCATGCCGTGCAGCGCGATCACGTCGAACGGCGGCACGCCGTCCATCGCGTACAGGCCGAACATCATCATCCGGGCGACCCAGAAGAAGAGGATGTCGTAGCCGGTGACCAGCACGCTGGTCGGGTAGAACTTCGCCAGGTCCGGCGTCTCGTCCGGCCAGCCCATCGTGGAGAACGGCCACAGGCCCGAGGAGAACCAGGTGTCGAGCACGTCCTCGTCCTGGTACCAGCCCTCGCCGGACGGCGGCTCCTCGTCCGGGCCGACGCACACGACCTCGCCGTTCGGGCCGTACCAGATCGGGATCCGGTGGCCCCACCACAGCTGCCGCGAGATGGCCCAGTCGTGCAGGTTGTCGACCCAGTCGAAGTAGCGCTTCGCCATCTCCGGCGGGTGCACCGCGACCCGGCCGTCGCGCACCGCGTCCCCGGCGGCCTGCGCGAGCGGGCCGACCTTGACGAACCACTGCAGCGACAGCCGCGGCTCGATCGGCTCCTTCGACCGGGAGCTGTGCCCGACGCTGTGCAGGTAGGGGCGCTTCTCCGCGACGATGCGGCCCTCGGCGCGCAGCGCCTCGCGGACGGCGACGCGGGCCTCGAAGCGGTCCATGCCGTCGAACTCGGTGCCGGTGCGGGCGATGCGGCCCTGCTCGTCCATGATCGTGAGCATCGGCAGGTCGTGCCGCTGCCCGATCTCGAAGTCGTTCGGGTCGTGCGCGGGGGTCACCTTCACCGCGCCGGTGCCGAACTCGGGGTCGACGTGCTCGTCGGCGACGACCGGGATGCTGCGGCCCGTCAGCGGCAGCTCCACCTCGGTGCCGACGACGTGCCGGTAGCGCTCGTCGTCCGGGTGCACCGCGATCGCGGTGTCGCCGAGCATCGTCTCCACCCGGGTGGTGGCCACCACGATCTCCGCGTCCCCGGAGCCGTAGCGCATCGAGACGAGCTCGCCCTCGACCTCGCGGTGCTCCACCTCGATGTCGGAGATCGCCGAGCGCATCGTCGGCGACCAGTTCACCAGGCGCTCCGCCCGGTAGATCAGGCCGTCGTCGAACAGCTTCTTGAAGATGGTCTGCACCGCGCGGGACAGCCCCGAGTCCATCGTGAAGCGCTCACGGCTCCAGTCGACGCTGTCCCCGAGGCGGCGCATCTGGGACAGGATCGAGCCGCCGTGCTGCTCCTTCCACTCCCACACCCGCTCCAGGAACTTCTCCCGGCCGAGCTCGCGGTGGTCGACGCCCTCCTCGCGGAGCTGCCGCTCCACCAGGGCCTGGACGGCGATGCTGGCGTGGTCCATGCCGGGCAGCCACAACGCCTCGTAGCCCTGCATCCGGCGACGTCGGGTGAGCACGTCCATCAAGGTGTGCTCGAAAGCGTGGCCGATGTGCAGGCTGCCGGTGACGTTCGGCGGCGGGATCACGATCGAGAACGGCGGCTTGTCGCTGTGCGCGTCGGCGGTGAAGTACTCGGCGGCTACCCAGCGCTGGTACAGCTCGGCCTCGACGTCGGCCGGGTTCCAGCTCGACGGAAGTTCACGGGGCTGTGCGGGTGCGCTGGTCTGTGTCACACGCCGATTCTACGAACCGCCCGCGGCGGCCTCACCGGGCCTCACCTCCCGCGTTGAGCCAGGTGTGTGAACCACATCACGCGGACTGTGCCGACCCGACCTTGACGGGGGACCCTGGGAGGCATGTCGCGCAAAGCCCCCGAACAGGACATCGACGAGTCGGCGCTGTCCACGCACCACCCGAAGGACCACGCAGCAGGCGTGAAGGCGGTGATGGTGTCGTTGCGCCGCGGCTGGGAGCAGATGGGCGCCGGCCGCACCATGCTCACGTTGCCGCTGCTCAACCAGCGTTCCGGGTTCGACTGCCCGGGCTGCGCGTGGCCGGACCCGCAGGAGGCGGACGGCGACAAGCGCAGCCCCGCCGAGTTCTGCGAGAACGGTGCGAAGGCCGTCGCCGAGGAGGCCACCACCCGGCGCGTCGACGCCGAGTTCTTCGCGAAGCACTCCGTCGAGGAGCTCGCGGGCATGAGCGACTACTGGCTGGGGCAGCAGGGGCGGCTCACCCAGCCCATGATCAAGCGCAGCGGCGACACGCACTACCGGCCGATCGACTGGGACGCCGCGCTCGACGTCGTCGCCGACGGGCTGCGCGCGCTCGACCACCCGGACGAGGCGGCGTTCTACACCTCGGGCCGTACCAGCAACGAGGCCGCGTTCCTGTACCAGCTGCTGGTGCGCAGCTTCGGCACCAACAACCTGCCGGACTGCTCGAACATGTGCCACGAGTCGTCCGGCTCGGCGCTGACCGAGACCATCGGCATCGGCAAGGGCTCGGTGTCGCTGGCCGACGTCGAGCACGCCGACCTGGTCATGGTGGTGGGGCAGAACCCGGGTACCAACCACCCGCGGATGCTCTCCACCCTGGAGAAGGTCAAGGGCCACGGCGGCAAGATCATCGCGGTGAACCCGCTGCCCGAGGCCGGGCTGATGCGGTTCAAGAACCCGCAGAACGTGCGCGGCGTCGTCGGCAAGGGCACCGCGCTGTGCGACGAGTTCGCCCAGATCCGCATCGGTGGCGACCTCGCCCTGTTCAAGGCGCTGACCGCACTGCTGGCGAAGGCCGAGCTGGACGCGCCCGGCACCGTGCTGGACCGCGAGTTCATCGAGCAGCACACCCACGGCTTCGACGAGTTCTACGCGCAGGCCACCGACATCGACTGGGACGCGACGCTCAAGGCCACCGCGTTGTCCCGCGAGCAGATCGAGAAGATCGCGCGGATGCTCATCGAGTCCGAGCGGACCGTGATCTGCTGGGCGATGGGCCTCACCCAGCAGAAGAAGGCCGTGCCGACGATCCGCGAAGCGGTGAACCTGCTGCTGATGCGCGGCATGATCGGCAAGCCGGGCGCGGGCGTCTGCCCGGTCCGCGGCCACTCCAACGTGCAAGGCGACCGGACGATGGGCATCTGGGAGAAGATGCCCGAGAAGTTCATGGACGCGATGGAGGCCGAGTTCGGCATCCCCATGCCGCGCAAGCACGGCTACGACACCGTCGACGCGCTGCACGCCATGCAGGCCGGCGAGGTCAAGGCGTTCTTCGCCGTCGGCGGCAACTTCGTGTCCGCCACCCCCGACACCGCAGGCACCGAGCGGGCGCTGCGCGGCTGCGACCTGACCGTGCAGGTGTCGACCAAGCTGAACCGCTCGCACGCGGTCGCCGGGGACACCGCGCTGATCCTGCCGACGCTGGGCCGCACCGAGAAGGACGTGCAGGAGTCCGGGCCGCAGTTCGTCACCGTCGAGGACTCGATGTCGGTGGTGCACGCCTCCCGCGGCAGGCTCTCCCCCGCCTCCGGCACCCTGCTGTCCGAGGTGGCGATCGTGTCCCGGCTGGGCCGCAAGCTGCTCGGCGACGGGCACCCGGTGCGGTGGGAGGCGTTCGAGAAGGACTACGACGCGGTGCGCGAGCACATCGCCGCCGTCGTGCCCGGCTGCACCGACTACAACGAGAAGGTGCGCCGCCCGGACGGCTTCGTGCTGCCGCACCCGCCGCGGGACAGCCGCACCTTCACCACCACCACCGGCAAGGCCAACTTCACGGTGAACGAGGCGGAGCCGCTGGAGGTGCCGGAAGGACGGCTGCTGCTGCAGACCCTGCGCAGCCACGACCAGTACAACACCACCATCTACGGGCTCTCGGACCGCTACCGCGGCATCGAGGACGCGCGCCGGGTGGTCATGGTCAACGAGAAGGACATCGCCGCGCTCGGCTTCGCCGAGGGCGACCTGGTGGACATGGTCTCCGAGTGGCCGGGCAAGCCCGGACCCGACGGTGAGGCCACCGTGGAGGAACGGCGGGCGGAGGCGTTCCGCATCGTCGCCTACCCGACCGCGCGGGACTGCGCCGCCGCCTACTACCCGGAGGCGAACCCGCTGGTGCCGCTCGGCGCGGTGGCGGAGAAGTCGAACACGCCGGTCTCGAAGGCCGTGCTGATCCGCTTGGAGCGCTCGGCGGGCTGATCCGCGCACGACTGCAACCGAACCGGGCCGTCCGCACCGCGCGGGCGGCCCGGTTCGCGCAGCGGGCCGGATCACGCGGCAGGCCGAATCGCGCAGCGGGCCAGACCGCGCACCGGACCGGATCGCACAGCGGGCCAGATCGCACAGCGGCCGGATCACACAGCGGCCGGATCACGCAGCAGATCGAATCGCACGGCAGGCCGGTTCGCGCAGCGGGCCAGATCGCACAGCACACCAGATCGCACGGTGGCCTGAGCCCGGGCGGCGGCCGGGATTCCCAGCGTCCGCGCTTCCGGCGGCGTGCCCGGGTCCCCGCGGCGCCGGCTCCTCGGCGCACCCCGCGTACCCGCAATGGCCGGACCTCCCGGCGCGTCCCAGGTCCCCGCGGTAGCCGGACCTCTCGGCGCACCCCGCGCCCCAGCAGCGGCCGGACCTCCCGGCGCCTCGGCCACCCCGCGACGGCGATCCCCGAAGCCGCCCGGGTTTCCACCGCGGTCCGTCCGCCGGAGCCGCCGACAGCGCTCGGTTCAGGCCGCGAGCCGGTCCGGCAGACCCCGCGCCAGCTTGTCCGCCGCGGCCCGCGCCCCGAACCGCTCCACGATCGCGCGGCGGCACGGGCAGCGCCCCACCTGGTCGACGGACGCGCAGGAGAACACGCCGAGCAGGCGGATCGCGAACACCACCTCCGCCGGATCACCGACCCGGCGGGACACCGCGACCGCGACCGCGGCGGCGACCCGCCGCACCGCCTGGTCCCGCTCCCCCTCGCCGAGCACCAGGTCGTGCAGCCGCTCGACCGGCAGCCGGTCGGCCCGCTCCACTCGGGCGGCGAGGGCGGCGAGGACCCGGCAGGCCCGGCTCGCGCGCTCCGCCAGGAACTCCTCCCACGCCGGGCCGTCCACGACGGCCAGGCAGCGCTGCTGGACGGTGCGCGGCCACGGGTCGGTGACGAGCACGGCGATCGCCTCCCGCTCGCGCCGCCGCCGGTCCCGGACGTCGTCCGCGTGCACCCGGAACGCCCCCCGACGTCCGCAGAACCGGTGCTCCTTGCAGTACCGCGACGGGTAGCTCGAACTCACCTTGTTCCGGCAGGGACGCCCGGACAGCGTCCGCGCGCTCCCGCACAGGTGGGAGCGCCCTCGTTTGATCCCCATCCCACCGAGATCGGCAGGGCCCGCGAGGCCGCGTACCGCCCATCCAGCGGTCCCGCTCCGCCGAACGTGGGCATCGCCGCCGGAGCCGCCGGAGGACCGGCCAGGTCGGGTCGCGCGTCGGAGCTCACCGGCCGGGCCCCGGTCCGCGCGCACCGGAGCAACCCGGCGGACCTCGGCGGACGGGCGGCCACCTCGGCACTCGGGGCAGCGGCGCCCGCCGTCCGGGGCAACTCGGGGCAAGATCGACGACGTAGCGGAACGAGATGGATACACTCCGTACTCGTTGGGAGGCTGATCATCATGACCGGCGATTCCTCCGCCCGACCCCGACCCGAGCGCAACGAGCGGCTGCGCCGCGCCCGGGAAGCCCTGCCCTCGCGGGTGGCGCCCGGCGAACCGCTCTCCCGCGCCGAGCTCGCCGAGGCCGTCAACGACCACCTGCTGGAGTCCACCGGCAAGCGGTGGGCGCTCGACGCGCACCACATCGCCAAGTGGGAGCGGGGCGCGGTGCGCTGGCCCACCGCCGCCTACCGGGCCGCGTTGCGGGCCGTGCTGGGCGCCGTCGACGACGCGGCGCTCGGCTTCCGGCCCCGGGGCACGACCAGCGCACCCAGCGGCGCCCCTTCGTCCACTGTGGACTCCATCCGGGTGGTGTCGGCGTCCTTCCAATCGGCCGACCGCAGCGTGGGCGGCGGCACGCTCTACGAGACGGTCCGGCACTACTTCACCACCGCGGTGCTGCCGCTGGTGCGGGCCGAACCGCAGCGAGCCGAGGTGCTGGCGGCGGCGGCCTCGGTCGTCGAGCTCGCCGGGTGGATGGCGCACGACAGCGGCAACGACGTGCCCGCGCGGGAGCACTTCCACACCGCGTACCGGCTCGCCGCGGGTGCCGCCGACCACGCGCTGCAGGCCGAGGTGTGCGCCTCGCTGTCGCACCTGTCCACCGAACTCGGCCAGCCGAAGTCCGCCGCCGATTACGCGTTGAACGGCCTCACCCACACCATCGGCACCGCGGGCACGTCCCGCCTCGTCGCCCGGTTGCACGCGTTGCACGCGCGGGCGCTGGCCGCGCAGGGCGACCGGTACGGCACCGAACGGCGCCTCGCGCTGGCCCGGGAGCAACTGGCCGTCGTCGACGAACCCTGCCGCTGGATCGCCCCGTTCGACCGGGCGTCGCTGGCCAGCGAGACCACCGAGTGCTGGCGCAGCCTCGGCGACCTGCACCGCGGGGAACGGCACGCCCGCGAAGCCGTCGGGCTGCGGCCACCGGAACGGGTGCGCAGCAAGGCGTTGAGCCTCGTCTCGCTGGCCCAGGTGCTGTTCGACGCCGGGCGCTACGACGAGGCGGCGGCGACCGGCAGCACGGTGCTCGCCGCAGCTCCCGCCCTGTCCTCGGCCCGCGTGCACGAGCGCCTCACCGCCTTGGCGAACGCGCTGCTGCCGCACCACCGCGACCCGGCCGTCGCCGACTTCCTCGCCGCCCGCGCCACCCACCACCTCCGCGACACCGCCTGAGCCGTCAGGGGCGCGGGAAGTCGGCGGCCGTGGCGGCGAGGTCGGACCAGGGATCTCGCTTGCGGGCGAGGCGGCGCGGGAGGTTCGCGAGGCCGTAGGAGCGCGGCGTCGCCTTCGACAGCTCGGCGAAGTCCAGCGGCGCCGCCGCGGGCGCGCCGTCGCGGGCGCGCAGCGAGCAAGGCGCGATCATCGTCTGCCCGTAGGCGTTGCGCCCCACGTCCAGGAAGATCCGGTCGCCCCGCGCGTCCTTGCGCTGCTCGGTGGTGAGCCGCTCCGGCGACGCGCGCACCGCGTCCTGCGCCATGTCCCGCACCGCCGCGCGCACCTCGTCGAACCCGCGGCGGCCCGCCAGCGGCGCCACCACGTGGAAGCCCTTCCCGCCGGTGGCCTGCAGGTGCGGGGCGAGGCCCGCGTCGGCGAACCGGTCCCGGAACTCGCGCACCACCGACCGCAGCTCCGCGAGATCCGCGTCCGGCGGCGGGTCCAGGTCCACCACCAGCAGCAGCGGCCGGTCCGGCTCGTCCACGGCGGCCAGGCCCACGTGGAACTCCAGGCACGCCTGGGTGGCCAGGTAGAGGACTGTCGCCGCTCCGTCGCACACCACGTGGTGCACCGGCCCGCCCGCTCCGCGCTGCGGCACCGGCTCGACACGCACCCAGTCCGGGAAGTGGAGGGACGCCTCCTTCTGGAAGAAGCCGGGCCTGCCCACCCCGTCCGGGAAGCGACGCATCGTCAGCGGTCTGCCGCGCAGGTGCGGCACCATCCGGTCGGCGACGGCCCGGTAGTACTCGGCGACGTCCCGCTTCCGGTAGCCGTCCGCCGGGTACAGCACCTTGTCCGGGTGCGTCAGATCGATGCGCTCGTCGCCGGCCGCCAGCGCTTCGGTGCCGGTCACCGCTCCGCGTCCCGTCCGGCGGCGACGTCGGCGTTGGTGCGGCCGGAGAGCACCGACTCCGGCCGGGTGCGCGCCGGGTTCCGCCGCCGGTCGGCGCCGTCGTCGTCGACCTTCACCAGCAGCCACTCCTCGCGGCCGCGCAGCGGAGCGCGGGTGAGGGCGAACGCGCCGGTCAGCTTGCTCCCCTCCAGCAGCACCTTCACGTGGCCGCGGTCGAGCGCCTCGGCCATCTCCACCGGTCGCCCGCGGTGCTCGGTGAGGTTCCGGTACCGGCCGGTGTCCCAGACGACGACGGTGCCCGCGCCGTAGCCCTCCGGGATCGTGCCCTCGAAGGACGCGTAGTCCAGCGGGTGGTCCTCGGTGGGCGTGGCCAGCCGCTTCTCGCTCGGGTCGGTGGACGGGCCCTTCGGCACCGCCCACGACTTGAGCACGTCCCCGACCTCCAGCCGGAAATCGAAGTGCAGCGTGGAGGCGTCGTGGCGCTGCACCACGAACAACGGCTCCTCCCCCGGCGCACCACCGCCGGGTTCGCCCGACCGCGCCAGGTCGCGCTTGTCCCGGTACTCGCCGAGCTCGTCCCGTGCCATGCCGCAGCCGTACCCGCCGCGGGCACCCGGCACACCCGCAGGTCAGATCAGCTGCACTGCCACAGGAAGCGGCCCTGCCCGCTGGCCTCGTCGAGGAACGCGTACCCGACCCCGGCGTCGCCGAAGTCCACCTCGAACGGGAAGTCGACCGAGCTGTCGAACTGCCCCACGAACCGGAACGGCTCCCCCGGCGACTCGTCGCCCTGCAGCCACTGCGGTGCCCCGCCGAGCCGCGTCGCGAAGTCGTCCACGTCCACCTCGCCGTCGAACGGCGCGAGCTCCACCCGGTGGTCCGGCCCGAACGTCGGCCCCTTCGCGATCGTCGCGACCTGGTAGAAGTCGGCGGGCTCACCGGGCTGGGCGAAGAACGCGTTCTCCCCCGAGTCGGGCGCGAACGTGTCCACCACCTCGTCCGCCGTCTCCGGGTAGTCCTCGGTCAGGAACAGGTAGGCCAGGCGCACCTGCTCGCCGGGCAGCCGGATCTGCCCGAGGAACCGCATCGGCCTGCCGTGCTCCTCGGACATCGGCCACTGCGGCGTCGACAGCCACACCGGCTGCCCGCCGAACTTCGTGACCGGCTCGGTGATGGGCTCCTCGGATTCGACGAAGCGGAGGCTCTGGCGGGGCTGGGCGGCGAGGTCGGGCATCGGAATCCTTGCTGTAGCGGGGTTCCCCGGCGCATGTCCGGTGTCCCGCGAGACCCTAGCGATCTCACCCGTCCGAACCATCCTCCGCCGGTCGGGCGGTGCCGATCTCACACCCGAACGGAGCAGTCGCGGACGCCTGGCCGGGAGCCCGGGCGCGCGGCGCATACTGGGACCGTTGCGGCATCCGAGCCGAGCCGACCCAGGAGGCTGACGATGGGACGAGTCACCGTGCGGCGCCCCGTGCTCCGCGTGACCGAGAGCGGTTCCCGAACCAGGCCGGACACCCTCGCCGCTGAGGAGCCGCTGGAGATCCGGGTCAACGGCCGCGCCCTGTCGGTGACGATGCGGACCCCCGGCCACGACGTGGAGCTCGCGCACGGCTTCCTGCTCACCGAACGCGTCATCGCGGACAAGGACGACCTGCACAGCGCCCGCTACTGCGACAGCCCGGGGCCGGACGGGCGCAACACCTACAACGTGCTGGACATCCTGCTCGCGCCGGGCGTGGCGCCGCCGGACACCTCGGTGGAGCGCAACTTCTACACCACCTCCTCCTGCGGGGTGTGCGGGAAGGCGGCGCTCGACTCGGTGCGGCTGAGCACCCGGCACTCCCCCGAGCACGATCCGCTGGAGATCACCCCGGAGACCCTCTCCGCGCTGCCCGACCGGCTGCGGGCCGCGCAGAAGGTGTTCGACTCGACCGGCGGACTGCACGGTGCCGCGCTCTTCGACGCCGACGGGAACCTGCTGGTGTGCCGGGAGGACGTGGGGCGGCACAACGCGGTCGACAAGGTCCTCGGCTGGGCGGTGCTGGAACGCCGGGTGCCGCTGCGCGGCTGCGTGCTCATGGTGTCCGGGCGGGCCTCGTTCGAACTGGTGCAGAAGGCCGCGATGGCCGGGGTGCCGCTGCTGTCCGCGGTGTCGGCGCCGTCCTCGCTGGCGGTGGAGCTGGCCGCCGAGCAGGGCATGACGCTGATCGGTTTCCTCCGCGGCAGCTCGATGAACGTCTACACCGGCACCCACCGCGTCCTCGAACCCGAACCCACCCCGGTCCTCTGAGCGAGCGGGCCGCCGACCTGCGGCGCTCAGCGGCAGGTGGCGGACCCCGCCGCGTCAGCCGTGCTCGGACTTGTCCGGCGCGTAGCCGCCGACGAAGTCGACCACCTCCGGCAGCGCCAGCCGGTAGTAGCGGCTGTTGTGGCCGCCGGGGGTGCTCACGGACGCGATCTCCGGGCGGGCCTTGCGGACGAACTTGCGGGTGCCGGAGATGAACCGGTCCCGGGTGCCGCACCACACGCCGAGCGGCACGTTCCCGAGCTCCGGGATGTGCCGCATCGGGTCGATGTCGCTCCAGTCGGCCTCGTCGGCGAACGCGCGGCGCCGCGCCATCTCCGGCCAGTTGGTGATGAGCGCCGGGGACACCACGGCGGTGGCCTCCACCGGGATCTCCAGCTCGTTGCGGCGCCGGGTGTAGAGCAGCGCGCCGAACCCGCCCATCGAGATCCCGGACACCGCGAACGGCTGCCCGTCGTCGCCGCCGATGCCGCGTTCCGCCAGCCAGCGCGGCACCTCGTCCAGCAGCATCCACATCGGATCATCGCCGAAGCGCTGGTGCCAGTAGCTGTTGCCGCCGCCGTCGACGGCGAGGAACGCGAACGGCGGCACCTTGCCGGTGGCAACGGCCGTGGTGAGCCAGCTGGGCAGGCCACCGGCCGACTTGCGGGCGTCGCCGAACCGGCCGTGCAGCATCAGGCACACCGGAATCCGGTCCCGGGACACCCCCTGCGGGTACATGGTGACGATCTCGACCTCGCGGTTGCGGGCCTGCGAGTGCACCCGCTCCACCGAGACGTTGCTCTGCTTCGCCAGCGGCAGCGGCTCGGCGGGCACCAGCGCGCCACCGGTGTCGCTGGTCAGCCCCAGGCCGAGCGCCCCGGCCCCGGCCAAGCCGGAGGCGAGCAGGGTGCGCCGGTTCGGCATCGGGACGTTCCGCGGCTTCCCGCGCTGCATGGCACCTCCGGGCCTTCGTTCCCTCCGACCGTCCATCGTGCCAACGCCCGTCGGCGCTACCGGACCTGCCCCGCCGTGACCGAGAGCTCACCCACGTCGCGCCGGTCATGACCTCCGTCAACGGGCCCCTTCGGGCACCGCGGACCAGCCCGCGACGTGCGGGGCGGTGCCGAACCGGTCGGCCACCGGGACCGAGCCGTACATCGCCCAGCGCAGCAGGGCCGGCCACGGGCCGTAGCCGGCGGCGAGGTCCAGGCCGCGGCCGTCGGCGAGCACGTCCAGCTCGACCCGCAGCCGGTGCGCGAGCGCGTGCGCCGCGCACACCGACAGCTCCGGGTCCTCGGTGCCCGCCACGATCCGCGTCGGACCGCCCGCCGCGCGCAGCGCGGGCGCATCCGGCTCCCCCGGCACGTCCGGACCCGCGCCGGGAACGCCCGGCTCGGCCGGGGCGACCAGCAGCACCCGGTCGGCCCGCCGCACCTCGTCCTCGCCCGGATCGGCCGCGTGCCGCAGCCAGGTGCGGGCGCCGCCGCGGTGCGCGACCACGGCCAGTTCCGCGTCCGGCGACACCGCGGCCAGCTCGGCGCGCAGCGCGGCCGTCCACCCCGCCGGCTCCACCGGGCCGGGGCACCGGGTGACGGTGGCGCCCGCTTCCCGCGCCCGTGCCGTCAGCCACTGCTGCCAGTGCCAAGGCCCGGAATCGGCCCCGCCCGGCACCAGCAGCACGTGCAGCTCGCTCATCGGCCCTCCCCCAGCCGGACGACGCAACCTCCATCCCGCATGATCATGCATGGCGCGCGGTGCCGCTGGGCGATCTGGAGATCCGGAGCGGGAAACCACCCGCGCGGGACCCGGACATGACACCGCCGCCGCCCCGGAACGGGACGGCGGCGGCAGTGCGTGCGATGCGCGCGGTCAGGCGGACTTCTCGCGGCGCTCCCGCCGCGTCGCCTGCCGGGCCACGATCGTGGGGTTGACGTTCTCCCGGACGGTCTGCTCGGTGATGACGACCTTCGCGACGTCGGTGCGGCTCGGGATGTCGTACATCACCGGCAGCAGCACCTCCTCCAGGATCGCGCGCAGGCCGCGGGCGCCCGTGCCGCGCAGGATCGCCTGGTCGGCGACCGCCTCCAGCGCGGTGCGGGTGAACTCCAGCTCCACGTTGTCCATCTCGAACAGCCGCTTGTACTGCTTGATCAGGGCGTTGCGCGGCTCGGTGAGGATCTGCACCAGCGAGGGCTTGTCCAGGTTCGTCACGCTGGCCACCGTGGGCAGCCGGCCGATGAACTCGGGGATCAGCCCGAACTTGATCAGGTCCTCGGGCAGCACCTCGGAGAACCGGTCCGCGGAGTTCGCCTCCTCCTTCGAGCGCAGCTGGGCGCCGAACCCGACGCTCGCCTTGCCCACGCGGTCCTCGACGATCTTCTCCAGCCCCGCGAAGGCCCCCGCCACGATGAACAGCACGTTCGTCGTGTCGATCTGGATGAACTCCTGGTGCGGGTGCTTGCGGCCGCCCTGCGGGGGCACGCTCGCCGTGGTGCCCTCCAGGATCTTCAGCAGCGCCTGCTGCACGCCCTCGCCGGAGACGTCGCGGGTGATCGACGGGTTCTCGCTCTTGCGGGCGATCTTGTCGACCTCGTCGATGTAGATGATGCCCGTCTCGGCGCGCTTCACGTCGTAGTCGGCCGCCTGGATGAGCTTGAGCAGGATGTTCTCGACGTCCTCGCCGACGTAGCCCGCCTCGGTGAGCGCGGTGGCGTCGGCGATCGCGAACGGCACGTTGAGCATCTTCGCCAACGTCTGCGCCAGGTAGGTCTTCCCGCAGCCCGTGGGACCGAGCATCAGGATGTTCGACTTCGCGAGCTCGACGTTCTCCTCGCGGCTGTCCCGGGCGCGCTCACCCATCTGGATGCGCTTGTAGTGGTTGTAGACCGCGACCGAGAGGTTGCGCTTCGCCGGGTCCTGCCCGATGACGTACTGGTCGAGGAACTCGTGGATCTCGGTCGGCTTGGGCAGCTCGTCGAGCTTGACCTCACCGGCCTCCGCCAGTTCCTCCTCGATGATCTCGTTGCAGAGATCGATGCACTCATCGCAGATGTACACGCCGGGGCCGGCGATGAGTTTTTTCACCTGCTTCTGGCTCTTCCCGCAGAAGGAGCACTTCAGCAGGTCGCCGCCGTCACCGATACGTGCCATGACCGCTGACCCCGTCCCCTCCGACACGCCGTCCGGTGACGTGCCTGACCGTATGTGCTCGTTCCGACGGTACCTGCCGCTCCCCGGATTCGGGGAGACTCGCAGACTCCGCTGCTCGCCAGTCTCCGGCATGCACCGGGTGCGGCGGCCGGTGGCCGCGCTCCCGGCGTGTCGCGGACGCCCGGCGCGTCGAGCGCACCACAGCATCCCACTCACCGGAACGCTCCCGCGAGCGGCTTTCCCGCACCGCACCGCCGTGATCAGCGGAGCAGGGCGCCGCGCAGGCACCGTCGTAGATCAACATCTTCGCAGCGGCGGCACTCCGTGCCGCGACCACCCCGGGTGCGCGGCGACCCCCTCACCTCGATCCCGCCGGCCGAACCGACGGGCCGGGCGCGAGGAGGCCACCGCGGCACCACCTCCGGTCGCCACGCGGGCCGACCGGATCAGGACTGCGCGGACAGCTTGCGGTAGGGCAGGACCTCGTCGACGATCCCGTACTCCCGCGCCTGCTCCGCCGTCAGGATCTTGTCCCGCTCCACGTCCCGGCGGACCTGCTCCTTGTCCTTGCCGGTGTGCGTGGCCAGCGTCGTCTCCATCAGGTCGCGCATCCGCTGCACCTCGTTGGCCTGGATCTCCAAGTCGGAGACCTGGCCGTAGATGCCCTCGGTGGACGGCTGGTGGATCAGGATGCGGGAGTTCGGCAGCGCGAGCCGCTTGCCCTTCGTGCCCGCCGCCAGGATGACCGCCGCCGCCGACGCCGCCTGCCCCAGGCAGATCGTGCGCACGTCCGGGCGGACGTACTGGATGGTGTCGTAGATGGCCATCAGGGCCGTGAACGAACCACCCGGCGAGTTGATGTAGATCTGGATCTCGCGGTCCGGGTCGTCCGACTCCAGGAACAGCAGCTGCGCCATCACGTCGTTCGCCGACGCGTCGTCCACCTGGACGCCGAGGAAGACGATGCGCTCCTCGAACAGCTTGTTGTACGGGTTCGACTCCTTCACCCCGTACGCGGTGCGCTCGACGAAGGAGGGCAGCACGTACCGGGACTGCGGAAGCTGGAATGAGCTCACGACAGGTGACTCCTCGTTAGTGGTTCCGGGCGCGCGGTCAGCTGGGCAGGTTCGCCGCGGAGGCGATGTGGTCCACGAAGCCGTAGTCGCGGGCCTCTTCCGCCGTGAACCAGCGGTCGCGGTCCGAGTCGGCCGTGATCTTCTCCACCGTCTGGCCGGTCTGCTCGGCGATCAGCTCCGCCATCTCCCGCTTGTGCTTGGTGAACACCTCGGCCTGGATCGCGATGTCCGAAGCCGTGCCGCCGAGACCCGCCGACGGCTGGTGCATCATGATCCGCGCGTGCGGCAGCGTGAACCGCTTGCCGCGAGCACCGGCGGACAGCAGGAACTGCCCCATCGACGCCGCGAAGCCCATCGCGACGGTCGCCACGTCCGGCTTGATCAGCTGCATGGTGTCGTAGATCGCCATGCCCGCGGTCACCGAACCGCCCGGCGAGTTGATGTAGAGCGAGATGTCCCGCTCCGGGTCCTCGGCCGCGAGCAGGAGCAGCTGCGAGCAGATCTGGTTGGCCATGGTGTCCTCGACCTGGGAACCCAGGACGATGATCCGCTCCCGCAGCAAGCGCTCGTAAACCGAGTCGTTGAGCGAGAGCCCGTTCGTCGACCGCATGTGCGGCGTCGAGTCCGACGCCGGAACAGTCAGGTGCTGCGTCACGTCTCCCCTGCCTTCTTCCACGATGGGGGCTTCCACAAAGGACCGGCCACACCGACTGCGGCCGCCGACCCGCTGGGAACGCCTTGCTTTTCCGTCTCCGGTGATCCGCTTGCAACCGACCCTAACGAACGTGGGCGGCACCAGCTTCCCGGTACCGCCCACGTTCGCTCAGAGCTTGTGCATTGCTCCCGCCGTTCGCAGAATCCTTCCGCTCACGGCGAAATCATCGCGAAAGAACCGTCACTCGGACTTCGCCGCGGCCGAATCGTCCTTCGCGTCGGACTTCGCGTCCTCGGCCTGCTCGACCTCGCCCGGCACGACCTCCGGCTGCTCGCCTGCGTCGTCCTGCGAGCCGAACAGCTCGTCCAGGTCCAGCTCAGCGCCGGACGCGTCCACCACGGTGGCCTGGCGCACCACGGAGAACAGCGCCTTGCTGCGCCGCACGTCCGCGTAGATCGCGCCGAGCTGGCCGGACTGCTGCGCCTGCTGGACGTACTGGTCCGGGCTCACGCCGAAGCGCTGCGCCTGGTAGATGATCCGCTCGGTCAGCTCGTTGTCCGAAACGGAGACGTTCTCGGCGTCGGCGATCGTGTCCAGCACCAGCTGGGTGCGGACCGCCTTCTCCGCCTCCTCGCGGGTCTCCGCGTCGAACTGCTCGCGGGTCTGGCCCTGCTGCTCCAGCCACTCCGCGAACTTCGCCTCGTCGTGGTCGAACGGGTGGATCGCGTCGTGCTCGCGAACCTCCACCTCGGACTGCACCACGTTCTCCGGCAGCGGGACCTCGACGGTCTCCATCAGCGCCTCCAGGACCTTGTCCCGGGCCTGCATGCCCTGCTGCATCCGCTTGACGCGGCCCAGCCGCTCCCGCAGGTCGGCGAGCAGCTCCTCGGCCGTGTCGAACTCGCTGGCCATCTGGGCGAACTCGTCGTCCGCCTCCGGCAGGTGCCGCTCCTTCACCGACGCCAAGGTCACCGTGACCTCGGCCTCGCGGCCCGCGTACTCGCCGGCCACCAGGTCGGTGTTGAAGGTGTTCGTGTCACCCGCCGACGCGCCGATCAGCGCGTCGTCGATGCCCTCGATGAGCTGGCCGGAGCCGATCTCGTACGACAGGCCGCTGGTGCGCGCCTCCTCGACGTCCTCGCCGTCGACCGTGGCCGACAGGTCGATGCTGACGAAGTCGCCCTGCTGCGCCGGACGGTCCACGCCGGTCAACGTGCCGAAGCGGGCGCGCAGCTCGTCCAGCTGCTCCTGCACCTCGTCCTCGGTCGTCTCGACGTCGTCCACCGACACCGACAGCTCGCCGAACGCCGGAACGGTGATCTCCGGACGCACATCGACCTCGGCGGTGAACTCGATCTGGTCCCCGTCCTCGATCTTGGTGACCTCGATCTCCGGACGCCCGAGGGTGCGCACCTCGGTGCCGTTGATGGCCTCCATGTACTTCGCCGGAACCGCCTCGTTGACGACCTCGTCGAGCACAGGACCCCGGCCGATGCGGCTCTCCAGCACCCGGGCGGGAACCTTGCCCGGCCGGAAGCCCGGGATGCGGACCTGGTTGGCCAGTGCCTTGTACGCGCGGTCGAAGTTCGGCTTGAGCTCGTCGAACGGCACCTCGACGTTGATCCGTACGCGCGTCGGGCTCAGGTGCTCGACGGTGCTCTTCACGTGGTCTCCTAGTGCGAACGTGCTTCGGAACCCCGGCGGTGCCGGCGGGAGCGCCACCCCACGTCGGGGGCGCTCCGGCGACGCCGGGCTGACCTCCGAGTCTATTGCCCAGGCGAGACCCGGGCCCCCGGGGGTTGCCTCAGCCGGCCACGGGTCGCGTGCGCGCGGGCCCGCGCGAACCCGCGCACCACCGCCGATTCCACGCGAGGAACGCGAAAACCCGGCATCCGGCACCGCGCCGGATCAGCGCGGCGCCGAGAACACGGCGTCACCCAGACCAGGCCCCGACGACCCCAGCGGAGTCGGGATCACCGCGGTCCCGATGCCCACCGTCGGCGGCGCCATCTGCCCACCCGGGACATCCACGAACAACGACACCCCGACCAGCAGCAGCACCGCGAGCGCCAACAACACCCCCACCACCAAGGCGGGGATCCGGACCCGGCGCGTGGTCCTCGACACAGCAACGTGAACGTGCACGACCGCGAAATCGGGCCACGACTGCTCACCGTTACCGGAAGTCGAACGAATCACCCGCGAAGATCACGTTCCGTGAAGCGCCCCGAACGCGAAAAGGAGGCGCGGCCGCACGACCACGCCTCCCCGAAGGACCGTCGGGGTGGCGGGATTTGAACCCACGACCCCTCGCACCCAAAGCGAGTGCGCTACCAAACTGCGCCACACCCCGTCCTACCTGCGCCGCACCCCCACCGCCCGGGTGCGTTGCGAAGAGCCTATCGCGACCCGTTAAGCTGGGGCACGCAAGGTCGGGAAGACCGCGGCGGGACACCGCCGGGAGACGTCCGACCGGGCATGCGGGCGTAGCTCAATGGTAGAGCCCCAGTCTTCCAAACTGGCTACGCGGGTTCGATTCCCGTCGCCCGCTCCAGGTCGTGGGAGAGCTGTGCCAGATCTTTGATCTTGGCCGCTCTCCCTTTCGCATTTCCATACGGGGGCCGAGCCCCCGTACGCCCCCACGGTGCGGTGGGCGCTTTTCTCGGCCTTCGGCCTTCGGCGGTGGGTGGGCTGGGTGACGGCCCCGCGTCGTTCCTCGGTTGCTCGGCTTTCGCCTGCGCGCTCCGGTCGGCAGGGTGCCGGACCATCAGCCCTGGCCGGACTCCCCTTCGCAGCTCCCCACCAGGGACGCGCCCGTACACCCCCACAGTGCGATGGGCACCTTTCTCGGCCTTCGGCCTTCGTCGGTGGGTGGGCTGGGTGACCGGTCGGCGTCGTTCCTCGGTTGCTCGGCTTTCGCCTGCGCGTTCTGGGCGGCAGGGTGCCGGACCATTGGCGCTGGCCGGTCTCCCCTTCGCATCTCCCTGCGGGGGCCGAGCTCCGGGTTCGCCCTTGCTGGGGGCGCCTTTCTCGGCCTTCGGCCTTCGCCGGCGGGGTGGGGGTTGCGCGACCTGGGGGCTTGGTCAGGGGGTGGGGGTCAGGGCTGCTAGGACCGTCAGGGCCGTTCTGATCGGGTCGAGGACGGTGGGGGTGCCGGGGGGTTGTTCGGTTTCGACCGCGGAGCAGCCGTTGATGACGGCGGTGACGCCCGCGGCTCCGAACGCTTCCAGGGGATCTCTCATCGCCGCCGACCAGCGGGCCGGGTCGGTGATGTCCTCCACCCGCAGGTCCAGGACCGCGACCTCGTCGAAGGAGTGCGACCAGCCGTAGTCGTCGATGCGGTGGCGCAGCTCGGCGGCGATCGCCGCGTTGCGGGTCACCGCGCCGATCCGATGTCCCGCCGCGACCGCGGCCCCCACCGTCAACCGGAGCAGGCCCAACGCGGGGCGGCCGCCGAGCAGGCCGCCGTCCGCGGGCACCGCCGGATCCAGCACGCAATCCGGCAGCACCGCATCGCACTCCGGCGCGGCCGCCAGCGACTCCGCGACCAGCTCCGTCGACCGGCGCACGTCCGCCGCGGACTCCAGGGCGCGCGGGCCGCCCGCGGGCAGGTCCGAGAGCACCACGCGCACCCCCGCGGGCGAGAGCGCGTCGTAGCGGGCCTGCCTGCGGGCGACCTCCCGCGGGCCGACGACGATCGGCGTGACGGCGTGCACGAGCATGGCGTTCCTCCTCATCGGACCTGGCACAACGCGCCCAGCGCGCGCAACTCCGCGGCGGCGTCCACCGCGTCCGGCAGCGCGGCGCACCGCTCCCGGACGTCCGCCACCACCTCCGGCTCGCCCAGCAGCCCGCCCAGCACGCGGACCCGGTCCGCGGCGGAGAACGGGTGGTAGGCGGCATCGCCGACCGGGTTCGGGCGCTCCACCACGACCCCGGAGGCGGTGAGCCGCACCGGCCGCTCCGCGGGCAACCGGGCGTCCAGGTCCGGCGCCGCGCGCACCTCGACCCGGCGGGCCAGCTCGGCCGTGGCCGGATCGGCCAGCGCCGCCGCCGAGAACTCGGCAGGCCCGACCCGACCGCGCCGGAACGCCGTCGCCACCGCGAACGGCAGCGAGAACCGCGCCGCCAGCGCCGTCGGCCAGCTCGTCCGGTCCAGCCCGGCGCCCAGCGCGTGGATCTCCACCAGGACGTCCGCCGGATCCGGCCCCACCTGGTCCCGCACCGCCAGCGCCGCATCGATCGCGGCGTGCGTGAACGAGCACGACGAGTGCTGCTTGAAGTAGCCGCCGAGCACCTCCCAGCCGTCGCCGGCCAGCACCGCCGGGTCGAGCTCGCCCAGCAAGCCGCCCAACGCGTCCGCCGCGACCCCGGTGACCAGCCCGGACCCGGACGCGGCCAGCCGCGCCGCCGCCAGCCCCGACTGGTTCGCCGCGCCGACCCAGGCGTCCCGCACCGGGTTGCCGTCCAGCGCGGCCGCGAACGGGCCCGCGACCGGCAGGCCACCGCCCGCGTCGATCGCCGCCGCCGTCTCCGCCGGGCCCAGCCCCAGCACCCGCGCGCAGCCCGCCGCCGCACCGGTCACCCCCCAGTTGCCGTGCGGATGGGTGCCCGGCCGCAGCCGCGTCGCCCGGCCGAACCGGGCCGCGACCTCGTACGCCGCCAGCAGGGCGCAGCACAGCTCCGCACCGCGCACCCCGCGCCGGGCGGCCAGCGCCAGCACCGCCGGGAAGCCGTGCGCCGCCGGATGCCCCGCGGCGAGCCGGTGTCCGTCGTCCAGCTCCAGGCGCACCGCGGCCACCGCGTTCAACCACGCCGCCGCGTCCACCGCGACCGCGCGGCCCGTCCCGAACAGCGGGGACACCCCGTCCGGCGCGTCCCACGCGGCGACCAGCGCCCGCTGCTCCGGCTCCCGCGAACCGAGCGCGGTCACCGCGATCGACTCCGTGAGCACCGTCGCCAGCCGCTCCCGCACCTCCACCGGCACGTCCTGCCAGCTCAGCTCGGACACCCACCGGCCGAGCCCGGTCACGGCCTCCCGGACCGCCGCCGCGCTCACGCCCGCTCGCTCACGGCTCGCGCCGCCGGTCCGGCCGCCGGGACCGGTTCCCGCGGCACCAGCAGCATCAGCAGCGCGCCCGCCACCGCCAGCCCGGCCATCACGACGAAGCCGCTGGTGAAGCTCCCGGTGCCCGCCACGATGAACCCCATCACCGACGGCGCCACGATCCCCGAGGACGCGAACGCCGCATCGGCGAACCCGGCGGCGCTGCCCGGCTGGTCCGGGGCCGCGTCGATCGACGCGACCCACCAGATGCCGCCGGTGATGAACCCGAAACCGACGCCCAGCGAGATCGAGATCAACGCCACCGTCAGCGTCGGCGCGATCGCGAGCGGGATCAGCGAACAGCCCGCCAGCAGCAGCGCCACCCCCATCACCGCGAACCGGGTGCGGATCCGCGGGCTGCGCCGGTACACCCGGTCCACCACGTACCCGCCGACCAGCGCGCCGACGATGCCGCACGCCCACGGCGCGATGGAGAACGCGCCCGCCTGCTCCACGCTCAACCCGTAGGCGTTCGACAGGAACGACGGCAGCCAGTACATGAAGCCCCAGAACATGAAGCCCCACGCGAAGTAGCCTCCCGCGACCACCCACAGGTTCCGGTTGGTCAGCAGCGGCCGCCACCGCACCCGGGACCGGCCCGGCGCCGAATCGGACTCCTGCCCGGCCGCGATCAGCGCCCGCTCCGCGTCGTTCACCCGCGCCGACTCCGACGGCAGGTCGCGCAGCAGCAGCGCCGCCAGCACCGCCCACACCACGCCGAACAGCGCCAGCGTCCAGAACATGCCGCGCCAGCCCACCAGATCGGTCAGCCCCGTCAGCAGCGGACCGGAGATCAGCAGGCTCCCGGAGACCGCGACCCCGCCGCACAGGGCCAGCGCCACGCCGCGTTCCCGGATCGGCAGCCACCGGCTCACCGTGCGGGTCGCCGCCGGGAACGCAGGCGACTCCCCGATGCCCAGCAGCAACCGGATGACCAGCAGTCCCGCGAACGAACCGGCGACCGGGATGAGCGCGGTCGTCACCGAGAACAGCGCGATCGCGGACAGCAGCACCCGCCGCGTCCCGAACCGGTCCACCAGCGGCCCGGACAGGAACGCGGCGACCATGTAGCCGATGGAGAAGACGGAACTGATGATCCCGTACTGCGCGGTGGTGATCCCGAACGCCTGCTCCAGCGGTTCCACCGCGTAGGAGACCGCGCTGCGATCGATGTAGTTGATGACGATGAGGCCGATCACCAGCCCCAGCGTCACGAAGCGAAACCGTGTGCTCATGGGGAATTCCTCGATTCCGGGTGGGGAATCGTTCGTTCCGTTCGAACGGAGCGGACGAGACGTCGTTGTCTGCCAGTGCTCGGTGCGCGGTTCAGCCGTCCACTTCGGACTCGGCGAGCGCGGTGCGGATGCCGTCCAGCACCTCGGCGACCGCGCGGTCCGCGCGCAGGTCCCACACCGAGGCGACGACGTCCGCCGCCCGGTCCGGTCCCACGGCCCGGCTCGCGTTGCCGGTGAACTTCGCCGCCAGCTCGTCGGCGGACAGCGGGCGACCGGGGCCGCCGCGGTTCTCGGTGATCCGCTCGGTCACCGTGCTGCCGTCGGCGAGCTCGGCGGTGAGGACGGCGGGGAACTGCCGGGGGAATCCGGCGGTGGCCTGCTCGTCGGCGACGACCCGCACCCGCCCGGCCAGGTCCAGGCGCCGCGGGTCGGCCGCGGCGGCGTCGGTGAAGTCCTCGTGGAACACGCCGAGCCCGCCGCCGCCCAGCAGCGCCGCCGCCACGGTGTACGGGCCGGAGAACGCGGCGTGGTAGCCGGAGCGCGGATGCCGCTTCTCCTCGGCGGGTTCGGCGATGGTGCGCAGCACCGGGGCGGGCACCCCGAGCACCAGCTCGCGGACCTGCTCGGCCACCACGCCCCGCTCCCGCAGCCGCAGCGCGGCGTCGATGCCGGCGTGCGTGAAGTGGTTGCAGGGGTAGGGCTTGAAGAACACGCCCGGCGTCTCCCACTGCTCGCCGAGCCCGTCGGTGACCCGTTCCGGATGCGCCCGCTCGCCGCAGAACGCGCGCAGGAACCCGAACCGGCCCTCGATCACGGTGGGCGGCCCGGTGAGGCCGTGCCGCGCCAGGTCGGCGGCGGCGACCCCGGAGTGCGCGGCCCAGCCGCAGTGCACCCGCTTGATGGTGCCGCCGGTGCGGTTCGCCTCGATGACCCCGGCGCCCATGCTGGCGGCGATGCCGACCGCGGACGCCAGTTCTTCCGCGCCGAGCCCCTGCAGCATCCCGGCGGCGACGGCGGCGCCGATCGCGCCGCAGATCGCGGTGGCGTGCTGCCCGTGCTCGAAGAACACCGAGTTGCCGAGCTCCTCGTCGTAACCGGCCATGCCGAGGCGGCAGGTGACCTCGATGCCCATCGCCGCCGCGGCCAGCACCGCGCGTCCACCGGCGCCGGTGCGTTCCGCGGTGGCCAGCGCCGCGGGCACCACCGAGGCCGACGGGTGCAGCACCGACGGCAGGTGGGTGTCGTCGAAGTCCAGGCTGTGCGCCAGGGTTCCGTTGACCAGCGCCGCCGACGGTGCCGGCACCCGGCCGGGCAGCCCGATCGCGGTCGCGGCGGGGTGCCCGCCCCACTCGGCGGCGACCGCCCCGGCGATCCGCGCCGGTTCCGCGCCGACCGCGGCGAGGGAATTGCCGAGCACGTCGACGATCCGGCCCGCCACGTCGTCGGCCAGCGCGTCCTCGATGCCGTCCGCGGCCAGCCGGGCGCCGACCTCACCGATCCGCTGCGCGGGAGTGGTCACGGCTGCACCACCGCCAGCGGCCGCACCGGGGCGCCGGTGCCGCCGACGATGCGCAGCGGGGCGAACACGGCGAGGAACTCGCCCAGCCCGGCTTCGGCGGCGTCCTCCAACGCGAGGTGCTCGACGATGTGGATGCCGTGCTCCACCAGCAGCACCCGGTGCACCGGCAGCACGCGGTGCCCCGCGCCCGCCGGGATCTGCTCGTAGGCGGTGGTGTCGCCGCCGGTGGCGACGATGCCGCGTTCGACGAGCCATTCGGCGCCGTCCACGGTCATCCCGGGCACCCCGGTCTCCTTGCCGACGTAGGCGACCGGGTCGCCGAACAGCCCGCCCCACCCGCTGCGCACCACGGCGACGTCGCCGGGACCGGGTTCGGCGCCTGCGCGCTCCGCGGCCAGCGCCAGGTCCTCGGCGGTGATGCCGTAGCCGGGTTCAAGCACGTCCACGCCGTGCACCGCGGCCACGTCGAGGAACACCCCGCGGGTCACCATCGGCGGAATCGTCTCCGCGCCGTGCACGGTGTGCTTGCCGCCGCGCTGCGCTTCAGCCGCGTCGGCGCCGCCGTGCAGCTTGCCGTCGTGGCTGACGTGGGCGAGCGCGTCGACGTGGGTGCCGGTGTGCCCGCCGGTGACGATCACCTCGTTGGACGCCGAGCCGCCGTCGGGGCGGACCGCGTCGCCGTGGCGGCGTTCCAGGGTCATCCGGAATCCGGGGTGGTTCGGCGAGCCCGCCATCCCCGTGTACAGCGGGTGGCCGAGCTCGATGATGCGGGTCCCGGCGCGCACGGCGCCGAGCAGGGCGTCGGTCACGGGTTCTCCTTCCCGGCCGCGGCACGGCCCGGTTCGTGGTGCTGCTGCAGCTCATCGGCCAGTTCGGCGACCCAGCGAGCCCCGGCGACGACGGCCGGATCGACGAAGCGGCCGTCGGCGTCCACCCAGGCGGCGTCGCCCGCGGCGCCGACCGAGGCCAGCAGGGACCGCGCCCGCGCCACCTCGTCCGCGTCGGGGGTGAAGGCCTGGTGGACGGGGTCGATCTGGCGGGGGTGGATCACGGAGCGGCCGAAGAACCCGGCGTCGCGCAGGGCGGCGCTGTCCGCGGCGAGTCCCGCGGTGTCGGCCAGGTCGGTCCACACGCTGGCGACCGGGCTGGGCAGCCCGGCCGCCCGGTTGGCGGTGACGATCCGGGACCGCGCCCAGCCGAGCTCGGCGCGGTCGCGGATCCGCAGGTCCGCGGCCAGATCGGTCTCGCCCGGGGAGATCCCGGCGACCAGCGGGTGGCAGGTGGCGAGTTCGAAGGCCCGCTCCAGGCCGCGGGCGCTCTCCACCAGCAGGTGCAGCGGCAGCCCGGTCCGCTCGGCCAGCGCGGCGACCGCGGCCGGGTCCTCCGCCTTCGGCACCCGCAGCCCGGCGGCGCCGGACCCGGCCAGCGCTTCGGCGTCGGCCGCGGCCCACGGGGTTCCGGAACCGTTGATCCGCACCCAGGTCCGCTCGCCCGCGCGGGCCGCCGCGCAGCCGCGGGCGCGGTCCTTCGCCGCGGGCGGGACCGCGTCCTCCAGGTCCAGGACCACGGCGTCGGCGGCCCCGTCGAGGGCCTTCGCGACCAGGTCCTCCCGGTGCGCGGGCACGTACAGCCAGCTCCGCGCCCGGCCGAGGGCGCTCACACGACCCCCTGCTCGCGCAGCCGGTCCAGCTCACCGGCGTCGACGCCGAGGGACCCCAGCACCTCCGCGGTGTGCGCGCCGAGCCGCGGGCCGGTGGTGCGGACCGAACCGGGCGTGTCCGACAGCCGGAACGGGGTGTTCTGGAAGCGGACCGGGCCCAGCTCCTCGTCGTCGATCGTCACGATGCTGCCGAGCGCGTTGAAGTGCGGATCGGCGAGCACGTCGGCCGCGGTGTAGATCGGGGCGACGGCGGCCTGCGCCTCTTCGAAGGCGGCGACGACCTGGTCCCGGTCGCGGGCGGCGATCCACGAACCGACGGCCGCGTCCAGCTCCGCCACGTGCTCGGCGCGGCCCGCGCCGCTGGCGAACCACGGCTCCTCGATCAGCTCCGGGGCGCCGACCAGCCGCATCACCCGCTCGGCGATCGACTGGGCACTGGTGGAGACCGCGACCCAGCGGCCGTCGGAGCACCGGTAGGTGTTGCGCGGCGCGTTGTTCGACGAGCGGTTCCCCGTGCGCGGCTGCAGCACCCCGAGCTGGTCGTAGGCGATCAGGCCCGGCCCGAGCAGGTGCAGCAGCGGCTCGATGATCGCGGTGTCCAGCACCTGCCCGCGCCCGGTGCTCTCCCGCGCCCGCAGCGCGGTGAGGATGCCGAACGCGGTGGTGAGCGCGGCGACGCCGTCGGCGAGCCCGAACGGCGGCAGCGTCGGCGGCCCGTCCGGTTCCCCGGTCATGGCGGCGAATCCGCTCATCGCCTCGGCGAGGGTGCCGAAGCCGGGCCGCGACGAGTACGGGCCGGTCTGCCCGAACCCGGTCACCCGCGCCAGCACGAGCCGCGGGTTGCGGGCGGACAGCTCCTCCCAGCCGAGACCCCAGCGCTCCAGCGTGCCGGGCCGGAAGTTCTCGATCACCACGTCGGCGTCGGCCGCGAGGTCGAGGAACAGCTCCCGGCCGCGCGGCGTGGACAGCACCAGGGTGATCGCCCGCTTGTTGCGGGCCAGCATCTTCCACCAGAGCCCGACGCCGTCCTTCTGCGCGCCGTGCGTCCGCGCCGGGTCGCCGCGCGGGTGCTCGATCTTGATGACGTCGGCGCCGTGGTCGCCCAGCAGCGTGGCGGCCAGCGGCCCGGCGAACAGGGTGGAGGCGTCGAGGACCTTCAGGCCGTCCAGCGCCGGGAGGACCGAGTCCGCGGGGTGGTCGTGGGTCATCGCGTTCCTCCACTGGTGACGGGTCGCTGCGGGACGAGTCCGCCGAGCCGGGCGGTGACGCGGTCCGCGGTCTCGATCAGCTCGGGTGCGGTGGCGGCGACGAACTCGTCGGTCACCCGGTAGCGGGGCCCGCACACCGAGACCGCGCCGACGAGCCCGCCGGGGCCGAACACGGGGACCGCGACCGAACCGGCGTCGCTCTGCCGCTCCCCCTCGGAGGCCGCGTAGCCGAGCCGCCGGATCTCCGCCAGCTCGGCGCGCAGCGCGGCCGGATCGGTGGGCGTCGCGGGGGTGAGCGCGGCGAGTTCCCCGGCGAGCAGCCGGTCCACCTCGTCCGGCGCGGAGTGGGCGAGCATGCACTTGCCGGACGATCCGGCGTGCAGCGGGAACCGGCGGCCGAGCTCCACCGACATGGTGATCTCGTGGGTGCCGACGACCTGGTCGAGGTAGACGCGGCCGCCGTGCACCTTCGCGCTGATCGTGACGGTCTCGTGCAGCCGGTCGCGCAGTTCGGCGAGGAACGGCAGCGCCGTGGCCCGCAGGTCGGATTCGCGCAGCGCGCGGCTGCCCAGCGCCGCCGCGGCCGGTCCGAGCCGGTACTCGCGGCTCGCCGCGTCGTAGGCGATCAGGTCCCGCGCGGTCAGCGATTGCAGGATGCGGTGCACCACGGCCTTCGAGAGGCCGAGTTCGCGGGACACCCGGCTCACGCCGAGCGTCGGCGGCCCGTCGGTGAACAGCAGCAGCACGTCCGCCACCCGTTCGGTGGCCCCGGTGCCCCCGGTCATCTCCGCCACGTCGTCCCCTCCGATTGCCCCGATCGTCGTACCGCTTACCGGAACGACAGTGAGTGCTCGAACCGCGCAATGTCAAGAAATTCGTGCAGGTTCTTGCATAGAGCCAGGCAGAGTGCTCTTATCGAAACACCAGCCGCATTCAATTTCGTTCCGCTCAGCGAAACAAATTGAACCGTGCTGGTAGTGAGGAGAAAGCGATGACGATCGATGTCGATCTCGTGGTCGCCGGAGCGGGCGGGGGGCTGATCGCCGCGATCCGCGGGGCGCAGCTGGGGCTCGACGTGCTGGTGGTCGACTCGGACGCGGACTTCCGCCGCGGCAACAACACCTCGATGTCGACCGCGATGATCCCGGGGCCCGGATCGCGCTTCCAGGCCGCCGCCGGGATCTCCGACTCACCCGAGCTGTTCCTCGCCGACGTCGACCGCAAGACCGGCGGCACCGCCGACCGGCGCATCGCGGCGGCGCTGGCGCGGGTGGGCGCCGAGCTCGTGGAATGGCTGGCCGACGACGTGGGCCTGCCGATCGAGCTGCCCACCGACTTCGATTACCCGGGCCACGCGGTCCCGCGGGTGCACAGCCTCCCCGGGCGGCACGGTTCGGCGCTGCTCGGGCACCTGCTCGACGCGGTGGACCGCAGCGAGCGCATCGACCTGCTCGCCCCGGCCCGGCTCGTCGGCGTCGAACCGGCGCCGGACGGCCGGACCGCCGTGCTGGAGAACCCGGCCGGGGAGCGCGAGGAGATCACCGCCCGCGCGGTGCTGCTGGCCACCAACGGCTACGGCGCCGACCGCGAGCTCGTCGCGGCCCACCTGCCGGAGATCGCGGACGCGCACTACCACGGCGGCGAGCACTCCCGCGGCGATGCGCTGCGGATCGGCCGGGAGCTCGGCGCCGCCACCGGGTTCCTCGACGCCTACCAGGGCCACGCCGCGCTGTCCGCGGCCGCCCGGACCCTGGTGACCTGGACGGCGGTGATGCACGGCGGTGCCGTCGTCGACTCCGGCGGCACCCGGTTCGGCGACGAGACGACCGGCTACTCCGAATACGCCGCGGTGCTCGCCGGGCGGCCCGGCGGCCGCGGCTGGCTGGTCTTCGACGAGCGGATCGACGGGCTGTGCCGCGCCTTCGGCGACTACCGGGACGTGCTCGCCGCCGGAGCCGTGCGCCGCGCCGACGACCCGGCGAAGCTCGCCGGGCTGATCGGGGTGCCCGCCGCGGCGCTGGAGCGGGAGCTCGCCGAGCTCACCGCCGTGGCCGCCGGAACCCGCGCCGACCGGTTCGGCCGCGCCGCGACCGCCGCGCTGCACCCGCCGTACCACGCCGTCGAGATCGTCCCGGCGCTGTTCCACACCCAGGGCGGGCTGCTCGTCGACGAGCACGCCCGCGTCCTGGACCTCGCCGGGGAACCCGTTCCCGGCCTGTACGCCTCCGGTGGCGCCGCCGCCGGGATCTCCGGCCACGGCGCGGCCGGCTACCTGGCGGGCAACGGACTGCTGCCCGCGCTGGGCCTCGCCTACCTGGCCGCCGGGCACCTCGCCCGGTCCACCCGCAACCCCTCGGAAGGTGCCCGATGACCCGACCCGACCTGATCGTCCGCGACGTCCGAGTCGTCCGCCCCGGCGGCGGCGAACCGTTCCGCGCCGACATCGCGATCGCCGACGGCGTCGTCGCCGAGGTCGGACCGGACCTGGCGGTACCGGAGGGCACCGAGGTCCACGAGGGTCGCGGGCTGCTCGCCTTCCCCGGCGTCGTCGACGCCCACCAGCACTGGGGCATCTACAACCCGCTGGCCGAGGACACCGCCACCGAGAGCCGCGCCTGCGCGCAGGGCGGGGTGACCACCTCGCTCACCTACATGCGGACCGGGCAGTACTACCTGAACCGCGGCGGCCCGTACGCCGAGGTGTTCCCCGAGGTGCTCGGCGCGGCCGAGGGGCGCTCGTACGTGGACTACGCGTTCCACCTCGCCCCGATGCAGTCCTCGCACATCGACGAGATCCCGGCGCTGGTCCGGGAGCACGGCGTCACCTCGTTCAAGATCTTCATGTTCTACGGCAGCCACGGGCTGCACGGGCGCTCCACCGACCAGAGCGACTTCCTGATGATCCCCGAGGGCGAGCGCTACGACATCGCGCACTTCGAGTTCGTCATGCGCGGCATCCAGGCCGCCCGCGAGGCCAACCCGGACATCGCCGACCAGATCTCGCTGTCGCTGCACTGCGAGACCGCGGAGATCATGACCGCGTACACCCGGCTCGTGGAGGAGGAGGGCGAGCTCTCCGGGCTGGAGGCCTACAGCGCGTCCCGCCCGCCGCACTCCGAAGGCCTGGCGGTCACCATCGCCTCCTACCTCGCGCACGAGACGGGCCTGCCCACCATCAACCTGCTGCACCTGTCGTCGGCGAAGGCGATGGAGGCGGCGATGGTGATGGCGAAGGCCTTCCCGCACGTCGACTTCCGCCGCGAGGTCACCATCGGCCACCTGCTCGCCGACGTCAGCACCGCCGACGGCGTCGGCGGCAAGGTCAACCCGCCGCTGCGGCCCCGCGCCGACGTCGAAGCCCTCTGGGAGCACCTGCTGGCGGGCGACGTCAGCTGGGTCGTGTCCGACCACGCCTGCTGCAAGGAGGAGAAGAAGTTCGGCGACGACCCGTCCGACGTGTTCGCCGCGAAATCCGGGTTCGGCGGCACCGAATACCTGCTGCCCGGCCTCGTCGGCGAAGGCCGCAGGCGCGGGCTGCCGATGTCCTCCGTCGCCGAACTGCTGTCCACCAACCCGGCCCGGCGCCTCGGCCTGCCCACCAAGGGCGACATCGCGCCCGGCTTCGACGCCGACATCGCCCTCGTCGACCCGGACCGCTCGTTCGTCGTCGACCCCGGCGACTCCGAATCCACCCAGGAGTACACGCCGTTCCGCGGCATGGAGATCGGCGCCACCGTCGAGACCACGTTCCTGCGCGGCAGGCGGATCTTCGACGAGGGCACCGTCCGCGGCGACCCCGCAGGCCGCTACCTCCACCGCCCCACCGGCCGCTGATCCCGGCCCGTTCGGCCGCCGACCTGGCGGCCGAACGGCCGGCCGTCAGGCTTCGCGGTTCAGATAGGCCGACACCGTCTTCCGGAGGACGTCGGCGTGCTGGTAGATGTCCTGCGGTGAACCGATGGGCACCCTGTTCTCGTTCTTGTCCTCGTCGAACACCCCGAGGTACTTCTGCGCGCGGTTGAACCACAACCGGGCGATGGGCTTCCGGTTGTTGTCGTCGAAGAGGATGCCGAAGTAGGTCTGGGTGTCACGGGCGGCGACCCGGTCCACGTCGACATCGCTGCACACGATCGCCCGCACGATCTGGAACCCCTCGATCTCCTCATCGGTGGTGACGACGAGCTTCGCCGCCTTCGCGGGATCCGCAGTGCCTTCGACGACATCGCCGGTGGCGGCCCTGCTCACGCCGGATTCCACGGACTCGGGGAGGGCGGGCGAGGCGTCCTCCCCGAGCGCGGTCTTGAGCCGGGAGTTGACCTGTTCGGCGAGGAACTGCGCGGAAGCCTTGGACACCAGCGTCGCGAACTGCTCGCGCACCTTCGACGTCACGTTCTTCTCGTACACGCGCGAAGCGAAGAACTTGACCCACTCGGCGCTCGGCTCGCGGAACTCGGCGGCCAGCACCCGCTTGATCTGCCCGACGTACTTGAGCTCACCGGCGGCGTTGAGCACCGAATCCAGGTCGAAGGACTCCTTCGTCAGCTTCGCCAGCTCGGGCAGCACCGTGGGGTCGACGGCACCGAGGTCCAGGACCAGGAACGGTTTCTCGTCCATCTTGTTCGGGGCGTCGAGATCCGTGTAGAACTCGTAGACCTGACCGTTCGTCAGAACGGCGACGCGGGCGTTCGTGACGGCGAAGTAGCGGAACAGCTGGGACGAGTGCTCGATCCTGAGCGGCTGCCCGATCTTCTTCGCCTCGACCAGGACCTGGACCTCGCCACCGTGGACCAGCGCGTAATCGATCTTCTCGCCCTTCTTGACCCCGACGTCGGCGGTGAACTCCGGGATGACCTCCGACGGGTTGAACACGTCGTACCCGAGGACGGTTCCGATGAAAGGCATCACGAACGCGTTCTTGGTCGCCTCTTCGGTTTCGATGGCCGCCTTCTGCTGGAGCACCTTGTTCGCCAATTCGTAGACGCGGTCGTTGATGCTCATGGCGTGCCTCCACCTTCCCGCAGCTCCCGGATCAGGAGCCCGTCGCAGAACGAATCGACGACACCCTCCGCATCCGTTACACCACTCTCCGCGCAGGACTCGGGCGCTTCCTCCCCTTCGGCCGCTGCGGAGCTCCACGTCGAGTTCCGGCTCGCCGGATCACCGGTTTTCCCCGTTCTTCCCGGGAACGGGCGTTTCGGCTGGTGCGGGTGCGGCCGGTGCGGTGGTGGCGGCGAAACCCCGTGGCCCCCTGTCGGTGGTGTGCCTCATCCTGGAGGTCGGCGCGCGCAGCGCAGCCGCAGGAGGGGAGCCGGGGGACAGCAGTGCGACGTCTTGAGTACAAGTGGCTGGTCGGGATCACGTTCGTCCTCGGCCTGATCATGCAGATCCTGGACATGACCGTCCTCAACGTCGCGCTCGCGACGCTCGGGCGGGAGTTCCACGTGGGCGAAGGCACCCTGCAGTGGGTGCTGACCGGCTACATGATCAGCCTCGCCGTGTTCGTGCCGTCCTCCGGCTGGATCGCCGACCGGTTCGGCAGCAAGCGCACCTTCGAGCTCGCCATCGTGCTGTTCACCCTCGCGTCCGTGCTGTGCGGGCTGTCCACCGAGATGTGGATGCTCATCGGCGCGCGCATCCTGCAGGGCGTCGGCGGCGGCATGCTGGTGCCCGTCGGACAGGCGATGCTGTTCCGCGCGTTCCCCGCTCACGAGCGCGCCAAGGCCTCCGCGGTGCTGTCCATCCCGATCACCGTCGCGCCCGCGCTCGGGCCGCTGCTCGGCGGCGTGCTCGTGCAGTACGCCAGCTGGCGGTGGATCTTCTTCATCAACGTGCCCGTCGGCGCCGTCGCGCTGCTGTTCACCGTGCTGTTCCTCAAGGAGGAGCAACGCGACCGGCCGGGCCGCTTCGACCTGCCCGGATTCGTGCTCGCCGGGGCGGGGCTGGCCACGCTGCTGGTCTCGCTCGACCAGGGCGCCCAGCTCGGCTGGGGGCGGCCGTCGGCGTGGGGCGTGCTGCTGGCCGCGGTGCTGCTCATCTGCGGGCTCGTGGTGCGCGAACTGCGCACCCCCGAACCGATGCTGGACCTGCGGCTGCTCGGCGACCGGCTGTTCGGCACCGGGAACGCGCTGCTCATCTGCTCCACCGGCGCGATCTTCGGGACGCTGTTCCTGCTGCCGCTGTTCCTGCAGAACCTGCGCGGCTACACCCCGTTCGAATCCGGGCTGGTGCTGATGCCGCAGGCGTTGACCATGCTCATCGCCACCCAGGTCGTCAGCCGCATCTACGGGCGCGTCGGGCCGCGCAGGCTGCTGCTCATCGGGTTCTGCATGATCATCTCGGTCGGGGGCGCGCTGCAGCTGCTCGGCACCACCACCCCGGTGTGGTTCCTGGTGGCGCTGCTCATGTGGCTCGGCCTCGGGATGGGGCTGCTGATGACGCCGCTGCAGACCGCCGCGTTCGCGCGCATCACCGGGCCCGCGATGGGGCACGCCAGTTCGCTGTTCAACGCCAGCAGACAGGTCGCGACCGCGCTCGGCACCGCCGTGTGCGCCACCCTCTTCGTCACGCTCAGCACCGCCTTCGCGTCCACCGTGGACATGACCGCGGCCGGCGCCGCCGAGCAGGTGCAGATGGCCGCCTACCGGGGTGCGTTCCTCGCCTCCATCGGCTTCGGCGTCGCCGGACTGCTGCTGTCCCTGCGGGTGCGCGACTCCGACGCCGCCGCCACCCTCGACCAGGTGCGGAAACCCGGCCCGCAGGACGGGAAACACGGCGGTGACCGCACCGACACCACCACCGTGAGATAGCTCAAGGTCGCCCCACAACGGCGCCTGCCGGTGCACTATTTGAAGGGTGACCGAATTGCCGCACGCCGACCAGGTCCGCAACCACGCCCGCTGGCGACCCGGATGGCACTCCGGCCGCACCAGCTACGCCTGGCTGTTGCCGTTCGCCGACCAGCCCGGGCTGCGCAACCTGGTGAACCAGTACCAGTACGCGCTGCGCGACCTGCCCGGGTTCGACCTCGTCCCGCTCGAATGGATGCACATCCTCGTGCAAGAGGTCGGGTTCACCGACGAGGTCCCACCGGAGCGCACCGACGAACTCGCCGCCGCCGCCCGCGAACGCCTCGCCGGGTTCAACCCGCTCGCGCTGGCCTTCCACCGCGCCGTGGTGCTGCCCGAATCGCTGTCGCTGCCCGCCGAACCGCAGACCTCGCTGTGGGACCTGCGGGAACGGCTGCGCGCCGCGACCGCCGACGTGCTCGGCGCCGACCAGCTGCCCGCCGAGCCCGAAGAGGTCGACCGGCACATCAGCCTCGCGTTCTCCACCACCGAAGGGCCCGCGATCTTCGCGGTCGCCACCCTCGGCGGCACCGACGTCGACCCGACCACCGCGAAGAGCTCCGCGGTGTCGCTGGTGCGGCTCAACCGGGACCACTCCTGCTCAGAGTGGGAGACCATCACCGAAGTCCCGCTGGGCTGAGCTTTCTCCACCTCCGTTGCACAGCGGTCCGGTGGCGGAACCTCAGCGGTTCCCTCGCTGCGGGATCGTTTTCACCGGTGGCTCCGCCACAGGCGAAAACGCCGTCCTCGCGAGGGAACCGCTGAGAACCCGCGGCGGTGCCGGTTGCTCTGGTGGTCGTTGCTCAGCGGCTTCGCCGCTGACAGGAAGACGGCTTCGCCGCTGGCGAGCAGGCTGGTTCGCCGCTGATAGGAAGACCGGTTCGCGGTTCGGCGCTGGCGGAGGAACTGGTTCGCCGCACGGTTCAGCAGGTGGCGGTGGGGGCGGCACCTCGCGTCATCGATCGGTCGCTGAGGGTTGCTCGACCGCTCCGGCACTTCCTCCGAACGGGTACCGTCGAAAGTGTGGACGCGGCGGCAGGTCCGCCCCGGATCGGTTCGGAGGGACCATGGGCGCACTCATCCTGATCATCGTCGCCGCGGTCGTGATCATCGGTGCGGTGTGGTGGTCCCGCAGGCAGAACCTCGCCCACCAGCAGCGAGAACTCGACGACTCGCGCGCCGAGGCGCGGCGCTGGGTGGAGCGGCTCGGCGGACAGGTGCTCAACATCGACGGCACCGACGACGCCTCGAAGCAGGCCATGGCCGATGCCGCCGAACGGCACCAAGCCGCCGTCTCCCAGCTCGACCAGGCGTCCTCCGCGGAGCAGTGCAGGCTCACCACGCAGACCGCGATGGAAGGCCTCTACTACGTGCGCGCCGCCCGCACCGCGATGGGACTCGACCCCGGACCCGAGCTGCCCGACCTCAGCCACGGGGCCGGGAAGGTCACCGAGCACCGCGAGGTCGAGGTCGACGGCAAGCAGCAGGTCGCCTCCCCCACCCCCGGCGACACCACCCCGCACTACTACCCCGGCGGACGCGTCGCGGGCCGCCCGGTGCCCGAAGGCTGGTACAGCGAGCCGTGGTGGAAACCCGCGCTGGTCGCCGGAGCCTGGGGCGCAGGTTCGTTCCTGCTGATGAGCGCCATGTTCAGCGGCATGGCCGGGGTGCCGGAAGCGGCCGCGGCCGGGGACGTCGGGGACCTCGGCGACCCGGGCGCGCTCGGCGACGGCGGAGACCCCGGAGCCCCCGACGACTTCGGCGGCGACGATCCAGGCGGCGACTTCGGCGACTTCGGGGACTTCGACTTCGACCTGGGCGACTTCGGCTTCTGAGACCCGGTTCCGCTCAGGTGAACGGGCCACCCACCAGCCCGCACCGGGCGAACGGGCCGTTCACCCCGCGGTGGCGGGGGTCGACTGGCACACCGGGCACCAGTACAGGTTGCGCCCGGACAGGTCCGCGGTGGCGATCGGCGTACCGCAGACCAGGCACGGCGCCCCCGCCCGCCGGTACACGTAGACCTCTCCCCCGTGCCGGTCCTGCCGCGGCTCGCGGCCCATCGCCGCCGGTTCGTGCTCCGGGCGGACCGTGTCGATGCGGCCGACGCGCACGCCGTCGGCCATCAGCTCGACCAGATCGGTCCAGATCAGCTTCCACGCCCGCTCGCCCAGTTCGCGGCCCGGGGTGCGCGGCGGGATGCCGTGCCGGAACAGCACTTCCGCCCGGTACACGTTCCCCACCCCGGCCAGCACCTTCTGGTCCAGCAGCAGCGCCGCGATCGACGTGCGGGACCGCGAGATCCGCTCCCACGCGCGTTCGGGTTCGGCGTCGGCGCGCAGCGGGTCGGGGCCGAGCCGGTCGCGCAGCGCGGCCACCTCGTCGAGCGTGATCAGCTCGCAGGCCGTGGGGCCGCGCAGGTCGGTGCCGCAGCCGGGCCCGATGATCCGCATCCGCACCTGCCCGCGCGGTTCCTGCGGTGGCAACGGGAATTCGGTGAACGTGCCGTACAACCCGAGGTGCACGTGCACGGCCTCGGGGCCGTAGAAGTGGAACAGGTGCTTGCCGTGCGCCTCGGCGCGCTCGAACCGCGCCCCGTCCAGCCGGGCGGCGCCGCCCGCGAACCGGCCCTGCGGGCTCGACACCCGGACCAGGTGACCGCCGAAGCGGGAATCGTGCAGCCCGGCGAGCCGGTGCAAGGTGTGGCCTTCAGGCATCGCACGCCGCCGGCCGTCGCGCCGCGCTCAGAACAGCACCCACAGCACGATCGATTCGATCAGGTAGGCCAGCACGCAGCAGCCGGCGACGACGAGGCCGCGGCGCACCGCTCCCGGCGCCGCACCCTTGACCAGCGCCACCGCGGTCCCGGCGACGAACGCCAAGCACACCGCGAGGAATCCGCCGACCAGCAGCCACAGGCCGACGCCCAGCGCGCAATCCGGCGCGGTGCAGGTCGCACCGGGGCCGCCCACCAGGTAGGGGCTCAACGCGCGCTGGGCGGAGAAGAGGACGAGCACGCCCAGCACCGCACCGCCGAACGCCACCAGCGGCGTCAGCAGCGCGGTCGCCGGGCGTGCACCGGTCATGTCAGTTCACTCCGCGGGCAGCGCCGGCGGGGTGCCGGTCCGCTCGTAGTCGGAGAGCAGGTCGATGCGGCGCTGGTGCCTGCCGCCCTCGAACTCGGTGCCGAGGAACGCCTCGACGATCTCCTCGATCTCCTCGACGGCGTGCATCCGCGCACCGATGCCGGCGAGCAGCGCGTTGTTGTGCTGGCGGGCCAGCTTCGCGGTGTCGACGCTCCAGGTCAGGGCCGCGCGGGCGCCGGGGACCTTGTTCGCGGCGATCTGCTCGCCGTTGCCGGAGCCACCGATGACGAGCCCGAGGCTGCCCTCGTCGGCGACGACGCGGCGGGCCGCCTCGACGCAGAACGGCGGGTAGTCGTCCTGGGCGTCGTAGGCCGCCGGGCCCACGTCGGTCACCTCGTGACCTCGCTCGGTCAGCCACGTGACCAGGTGGTTCTTCAGGTCGAAGCCTGCGTGATCGGATCCTAGGTAGACGCGCACGCAGGCAGTGTGCCAAACGCCCCACCGCCGACCCGCACCCTGGTTACGGTTGATCCATGACCGGGCTCCGCACCACCCGTCCCGCCCGCGGCGAGCAGCCGGGGGCCTCGTCGTGACCGGCCGCTGGGTGGCCGTCGGGGAGGCGGTGTGGGTGCGGCGGTACGCGGAGCTGGACCTGGGCACCGGGCTGGTGCTGGGCGCCGAGCGAGCGCTGGTGATCGACACCCGCGGCGACCACCGGCAGGGCGCGGAGCTGGCGGCGGCGGTGCGGGCGAAGACGGCGCTGCCCTGCGAGGTGGTGCTCACCCACGGCCACTTCGACCACTGCTTCGGCACCGCCGCGTTCCGGCCCGCCCCGGTGCACGCCCACGAGGGCTGCGCGGCCTTCCTGCGCGGGCACGCCGAGCGGCAGCGCCGCGAGTGGAGCGCGCACTACCGGGACGAGGGTCGCCCGGAGGTCGCGGCGGCGGTGGAGCGCAGCGAGGTCGTCCCGCCGGACCGGCCGGTCGGCGACCGCGCCGAGCTCGACCTGGGCGGCAGACCGGTGCGGCTGCACCACTTCGGCCCGGCGCACACCGATCACGACCTGGTGGTGGAGGTGCCGGACGCGGGCGTGGTGTTCGCGGGCGACCTCGTCGAGCAGGGCGCGCCGCCGGACTTCGAGGACGCCCACCCGCGGACCTGGCCGGATGCGCTCGACGCGCTGCTCGCGCTGCGACCCGAGGTCGTCGTGCCCGGCCACGGGGAACCCGTCGACGCGGCGGCCGTGCGCACCCAGCGGGACGAGCTGGCCCTGCTGGCCGCGCTCTGCGCCGGGCACGAGCGGGGCGAGCTGACCACCGCCCAGGTGCTGCGCGACTCCCCCTACCCGGCGGACACCACCGAACGCGCCCTGCGCAGGCACCACTAGACCTTTCGGCCCGATCGACTGGGCCGAACGGAGTCATTTTCGCCACGAAGGGCACCGATCGACGATCGCGGGCGTCATGCTCGGCAACGGCCGGAGAACCCCCGGCCGAAGACCCGCACAACGGCACTGCGCTGGGGCGATCTCGACGGTGTGCGGCGGAACAACACTCTGGGAGGCGACGGTGTCCAGTCCGGACCAGTCCGATGCGGCGCGGCGGCAGCAGCTGCAGGCGGGCAACGACGCGTTGCGCGGCCAGATCGACGGCATGCTGGCGGACCTGCGCCGCCGCACCGCCGAGATCCAGGAGAAGCAGTCCGAGGCGGCGGCCAAGACCCACGAGGTCACCTCGGAGGACGGCGTGATCACCGCCCGGGTGGACGCGACCGGAACCCTGGAGCAGCTGCTGCTGAGCTCGAAGGCCTTCGAGCGCACCACCCCGGAACAGCTGGCCCGCACCATCACCAGCGTCGTCCGCGAGGCGACCGGCAGCGCCCAGCAGTCCCTGCAATCGGACTTCGCCTCGCTCGCCGAGCCACCCGAGCTGCCCGACCTGTTCGCGGGCGCCCCCTACCTGGCGGACTTCATGCCCAGCAGCGGCCCGCTCGTCGCCCCGCCGGATCCGGCCGCGGAACGCGCCGCCCGCACCGGGAAGCAGGCCTCGCGGCCGCAGCGGGACCGCCCCGCCGAGGACGACGACGAGCCGCCGCAGTCGTTCATGACGGAGGGCCGCTGGTGAGCGGCCGGATGCGGATGCGCCCGGAGGAGATCCGGGCGGGCGGTGCGCGCATCGGCGCCGCCGGGGACCGGCTCGACGAGGTCCTCAAGCAGCTCAAGTCCAGTTTGGACGGTGAAGGCGAGTGCTGGGGCGATGACGAGGCCGGGCAGAAGTTCGCCGAGACCTACGTGCAGAACAGCACCGACGTCACCGACGGCATCGGGAAGCTCGCCGAAGCCCTCGGCAACATCATGGACAACCTGAAGGCCACCGCCGACGACACCGAAGGCCGCGACGCCGAGTCCGCCTCCGACATCGCGAACGTGCCGCAGAGCTGACACCGGGCCCGCGCGGGCCGTAGATCGACTGGGGAGTCGTACCGCGATGAGTCTCGAGATGCCCGACGAGGTCAAGTGGCTGCTGCCGATCGTCGTCGGACAGTCCTGGCCGGAAGGTGACGAGGACGCGCTGCGCCGCCTCGCGGACGCCTGGCGCGCCGCGGGTGACGGCGTCGAAGGCGTCACCACCGACGCGAACGGCGGCGCCACCCAGTCGCTCAGCGGCATGGAGGGCCAGACCCACGACGCGTTCGAGCAGCTGTGGCAGGACATCGGCAACGGCGGCGAGGCCGCGCTGCCGAAGATCCAGGAGGCGTGCGAGCAGCTCGCGCAGGGCTGCGACGACGCGGCGCTGGACGTGGAGCACACCAAGCTCACCATCATCGCCTCCTTGATCGCGCTGGCCATCCAGATCGCCGCGATGATCGCGAGCGCGGCGTTCAGCTTCGGCGCGTCCACCGCCGGCATCCCCATCGCCCAGGGCATCACCCGCACCGTGGTGATGCAGATCTTCAAGCAGCTGGTGCTGAGCATCGCCAAGAACGTCGCCATCGAGGTCGCCACCTCCGTCGCCATCGAGGCCGCGGTGCAGGGCGTCCAGATCGCCTCCGGCGAGCGCAAGGGCCTGGACGGCGGGAAGTTCAAGGACGCCGCCATCAGCGGTGCGATCAGCGGCACCGTCGGCGGCGTCTTCGAGGGCGTCGGCAACGTCGCCGCCCGCAAGGCCGCCGGAGCCGTCGGCGACGCCGCGGGGGACGCCGCCGGAACCGCGGCGGGCGCGGCCGGGCGGGCCGCCGGGGACGCCGCGGGCGATGCGGCGGGCAGCGCGGCGAGCGCCGCCGGACGGGCCGCGGGCGATGCGGCCGGCGCGGCCGGGGAGAGCGCCGCGAAGAGCGTCGGCGCCGAAGCCGTCAAGGGCGCGGCCACCGGTGCCGCGCAGGGCGCCATCGGCAGCGCCGCCGAACAGCTCATCACCGAAGGCGAGATCGACTGGAGCGACGTCGGCACCGGCGCCATGTCCGGCGGCGCGATGGGCGCGGGCATGGGCGCCGGGGGCGCGGCCCTGTCGAACCACTTCGACGCACCGGAGGTGCCGGACACGAGCGGGGCCGGGGATGCCGGGGACGGCGCGGGGGCTTCGTCGTCGAGCAGCTCGGCCTCGGGCGGCTCGGACGGGGGCGGCTCGGATCGGAGCGAATCCGGTTCCGGGACGGGCGGCTCGGATTCGGCCGCGGACGGCGGTTCCGGCGGATCTCGTTCGTCCATCGAGGACATGCTGTCCGGTGATTCCGGTGCCGGCTCGGGAGATTCATCCGGGGCGGCGAGCAGCGGCTCGTCGGGAGGCTCGGATTCCGGGGCGTCCGGCGGCTCGGAGTCCGGGGCGCGCGGGGACGGCGGGCAGTCTGGCTCCGGCGGCGGCGAACCGCGTTCCGGCGCGGACAGCGGGTCCGACGGCGGGTCCGCGCGGTCCGGGGACGCCGACGGCGGGTCCACGCGATCCGGCGATACCGACAGCGGCTCGGCGCGCACCGCCGAATCCGACAGCGGGTCCACGCGCTCCACGGACACCGACACCGGGTCCACGCGCACCGGGGACACCGACAGCGGGTCCACTCGGTCCGGCGATACCGACAGCGGGCCCACGCGGTCCGGCGAAGCCGACAGCGGCTCGGCGCGCACCACGGACACCGACGGGTCCACGCGGTCCGGCGACACCGACAGCGGGTCCGCGCGGTCCGCGGATTCCGATGCGAGCTCCGGCCGCGCCGCGGACTCCGGCAGTGGCGCGACGCGGGCCGCCGAGTCGGAGGGCGGGTCCACGCGCACCACCGAAGCCGAGGGTGGCGCGACGCGAGCCGCGGACTCCGACGGTGGCACCTCGCGCGGGCCGGACTCCGACGGCGGCCGCGCCCCGGGCTCGGACGGCGGTGCGACGCGATCCGGCGATGCCGACGGGAGCTCCGCGCGGTCCACCGACTCCGATGCGGGCGCGCAGCGCGCCGCTGCCGCGGACGGCGGCTCCACCCGATCTCCGGACGCCGACGGCGGTTCGGCGCGCACCTCCGACGCCGACGGGCCCGCCACCAGGTCCACCGGTTCCACGGGCGCGCACTCCGATGTCGGGCGCGGCGCCGATGCCGACGGCGGTTCGACGCGTTCCGCGGACTCCGCAGGTTCGCCGCGCGGGGACGACGGCGGCTCGGCCCGCGCCGCCGCGCCGGACGGTTCCGGCGCGTCCGCGCGGGCGGACTCCGCCGGTTCGGGAGCGGGGAGTCCGAGCGGTTCCGGTGGTTCGGCGGATGCCGGGTCGCACGGCGACGGTGCGGGCTCGTCGAGCGCCGCAGGTGCCGGTGGCGGCCTGGGCGGTGGCGGTGCGGCTTCGCCCGGCGGCGGGGATTCCGCGCACCGCGGCCAGCCGGGGGGCAACGGCCCCGCAAGCACCGCCTCCGCGTCCAATGTGGACGCACCGGCTCGCCCGGCGGAACCGGCGGTCGCCCCCGCCGCGCCGGGCACGCCCGCTCGCGGTGATCAGGGCGGTGCCGCGGGCGGCGGCGCGATGAGCGGCGCCCCGGCAGGCGGCGCTCCGGCTGGTGGCGCGCCCGCTGGTGGGAACCCCGCCGGGTCCGGCGGGTCCCGTCCCGGCGCGGGCGGCGGCTGGACCGGAACGTCCGGCACGCCGGGGGCGGCGGGCCGCCCGATCGGTGGCGACTCGCCGAGGCCCGGCGGCCCGCGCGGCGAACGCGCACCGGCGGCCCGGGGAGCGGCGGAGGCACCGGCGGCGCCGCCGTCCGGCGGCAGGCACACCCGGTCGTCGGAGGTCCCCGACCAGCGCTCGGCAGCCGCACCGCACTCCCCGGCCCGCCCGGACGGGCCGCCGGTCCGATCGCATCCGGACGGCCCCGCGAACCCGGCACGACCGGACGGACCGCAGCGGGCGGACGGCCCGGCCGGCGAAGCCCCCGCCCGCCCCGGCGCACCGTCGGCGGGCGGCCCGCGGCACTCCGGCGATCCGCGGCACTGGGGCGACCCGGCCGCGCCACCGAGGACGGACGGTCCGCATGCGCCACCGAGGGCGGACGGCCCGGCGCACCGAACCGACTCACCCGCACCGCACCACTCCGGTGCCGCGGATTCCCACCGCACCGGTGGCACCACCGACACCGGTCCCGCGAACGGGCCGGCCGCGTCGCCGCGCGCCGCGGATGGGCCGGAGACCCGCGGCCCGCACCGCCCCGACTCCCCGCCGTCGGCGCAGGACCGGCCGCACACCGGTAGCCCGGAGCGGCCGCGCGCGGACGGCCCCGACCCCACCCGCGCCGAAGGCGCCGCACGCCCGGACGGCCCGCCCCGGCCCGAGGCCCCCGCGCACGACAGCGCCGAACCGCGCCCGCACGACACCCCCGAGCCGCACGACGGCCCGAACCGGCAGCACGACCCCGACCAGCGCCCGCACGACGCCGACTCGCCGCCCGACCGGGACGCCGAACCGGGCACTCCCGAACGGCAGCACCAGCTGGACCAGGCGGAGGCGACCCGCGAGCACACGCCGGGCGGCTCCTCCTACCACCACGACCCGGGCATGCGGGACCTCGCGCAGCGCGTCCCCGACGACGGCATCCACCACACGGTGGACGTGCACGCGCTGCCGGACGGCCGGATCCGCGTCGGTGATCACGCGTTCAGCGCGCAGGAGTTCGCGGACGTGCTGCGCCGCGACCCGAACTGGGACGGAAAGCCGCTGCGCCTGCTGTCCTGCGACGCGGGTACCAGCGGCCTCGCCCGGGACCTGGCCCACGAGCTGGGCGTGCCCGTCACGGCTCCCCGCGGTCTCGCCTGGACGGACGGCAACGGCCGCGTCTTCGCCTCCGACCTGGGCCCCGACGGCCGCCCCGGCTGGCCCCCGAACGGCGGCTGGGACACCCACCACCCCGACGGCACCCACACCCCCGACGGCACCGACGGCTTCCACCCCACCCGGGACGGCGACGACCCCGGCCCGGCCCCGGACGACGCGGAGAGCCGGGGGCGCCGACGCTCCGGGAGCGACGACTTCCGCCAGCCGCCGCGGGGGGAACCGGTGGAGTCCGAAACCCCCGGCACGGAAGCGAACAAGGCGCATCCGACCGCGAGGGACCGCGCTGAGCAGGACCCCGCGTACCGGAACCGCTACTACAACAGCCCCAATCCCGACGGGGTGTGCAATCGCCGGGTCAAGGGGATCGAGGACGGCGCGGGCGAGGCGGTGCCTCCACTGCACTACGCCGCCGACACCGACACGTACACGGTGCCCAGCAACTCGATCGACAACTTCGCGAGGTGGAGCGATCTCGGGCACCAGGAGCCCCGCCCCGGTGATGTGGCCCGGCACGCCGACCTGGTCGACCAGCGCCGCGCGCACCTCGACGGGCTACGAGACGCGAAGGCGGACGACGCGCAGTACGCGGCCCGGAAGGACGCCGACGGAACCGAGATCGCGCGCGACGAATCCCGCCAAGCGGAGGCGAGCGCCGAACAACTGCGGCAGGCGCACCACGCGGTCACCTTGACGGGAGAGGCCTTCGGCGAGTCGGCGGCTCGGGATTCCCTGGCCAACGATTACGGTGTTCCGCCTACGCGGGTGACGACTCTCCACGGTCCCGGAGTGTTCGACGTCATCGGCGAATTTCCCGATGGTCGAATCGTCGTCATCGAAGCGAAGGGCCCCAGCGCCGATTTGGGAGCTCGCAAGGACCTGACGGGCGAGACGTCCCAGCAGGGGTCCCGGCCCTACTTCGAGACGATCGTGGATCGGATGCGAAAAGGCGCCGATGCCGACCAGCGCGGTATCGCCGCCGCGCTCGCCGACTCGCTGACCCTCGACGACCTCGAGCGCGGAACGCCGGGATTCGAGCCCAGCCTGGTCTACGACGAGGTTCGACCGACCGTCGATTCGGTCCCGGTCCTCGACGAGAACGGTTCTCCACAGCTCGATGCGCGTGGTAACCCGATCAGGCAAGACACGTACACCGGCTACAATCGGAGACGGTTCGATCTCTCCGCCGAAGACTGACCGTGCAGTGATGAAATGTGGCAGACCGACAAGGGGCCGGACATGAACCCGATGACCAGGCACGCCGAGCGCACCGCGGTGACCGACGAGATCCTCGCGGAACTGCCCGGGCAGCTCGAAGGGTTCCTGGCGAACGCGTCCGAACGCCCGACGTCGACGTACTACATCGCGAAGTACGCGCGGATGCAGATCGCCCATCGGTTGCTGGTCGACCCGGACGGCGCGGAACGCGCCACCTACGACAGCGTGCTCCTCGCCGCCCAAGCAGGTACCGGATTCTTCGCCGCCGCCAACAAAGAAGGCCGATTCCCTTGGACCCTCGGCGATGACGACCTCCTCCTCAAAGCAGTCGGCCCGACCAGGATCCACAGCGCAGCGGACTGGCTCGACGCACTCTGGACAGCGGTGATCTGCCGCGCCCGGCACCTCGTCGTCGAATTGTGCGCGACCCCCACCGACACTCTGCGCAACGCCGGCGGCCGCTTCGACGAATACATGTACGCCTGGGTCGACGCGCTCAAAGCGTTCTTCACCCGGGACGAGGATCTCTACCCCAGGATCAATCGGAGCATTGAGCTCACGGCCCCCGAAGAGCTCACCGGAGGAACTCCGCCCGACATCGTCCTCCACCGCTACTACCCGTCGATGAACCTCCTGTTCGACGTGGCAGGCCGCAACGCGGAACAATTCAACACCGACCTGCGCGAAGCCGTCGAGCTCCACCGGAGTTTCTGGTCCGCCGACGAAGAACGCGCGACCGACCCCGACGGATTCTGGGCACCCGGACCGACCGCGCTCGCCGCGCTCGCGCACGATTTCGGCATGCCCGTCGAGGTCCGATCCCCTTACCTCCCGCAGGACCTGATCAACGGCACTCGGATCAGCCCCTGACGAATTCCCGGTGGACGATCCAGGCGAACAGCGCAAGACCAGATGCCGCACGAAGAACGGAATGCTCCGAGTTCACGAGAATGAACTGGAGGCCCACGCAGGCCCTGTCCACTGCCGTGGGCAACCGTTCACCGGCGCGGAGGAGGAATTTTCGGAAGACGGCACACCGATGTGCTCCACCGAGCACGCCGAAGGCATCCAGGAAGGGTTCGTCCGTGATCGGTACCCGGACGGGAACCTCGAATACGAACTGAACCGGTTCGCCGTGCGCCGCAGGGCGTTCCCGGAGGAGCGGATCCGAGAACGAACCGCACCCGGCCCCGTCTTCGCCGGACGCTGCCAGGGCGGCTGGATCAGCCCGCCGGCGAGAACGGATTCGAGCAGACGATGACGAACCTGGAACCGAGCAGCAGGCGCTGCTGGACGAGGTCACCGACATCGTCCTGCGTTCCGCATCGCAGGACTGGAGCCGCCTCGCCGTCGAGCACGAGGCGATCGGCCGGCACGTCCAGGTGGGCGCCGGGCGAAGGACTCGGCGGGCGAACCGGTCCGGTGGGCGCCTCCGGAGGAGGTGTGGAACCTGCTCCGGCGCCTCCGCGTCGGCATGCGCCGGCCGCGCCTGGGCGCCTGGTTCTCCACGTTCTCCCGGTTGCGCCCGCCGGACGAGTTCGAGATCGTCCACGACCGCGACAACGCACCGCAGTGGCAGGACGAACCGCCGTTGCGCGCGTACACCGACGAGCAGGCCACGTTCCCCCGGGACGAGTCGAACGTCCCGGCGTGGTTCGCCGACGAGCTGCGCGCAGCGGACGAAGCGCGCTGATCCGCCCCGGCACTCGCGCGGAAGGGCCGAGCAGCGAGGAGGACCGACGTGGGTGAGGTTCGCGTCGATGAGGACGACATCGAGATGGATCCCACCGGTCTGGTCTTCCACCGCGGCGAACCGTTCACCGGCGTCGTGGTGGAACGGTCCGCGGACGGCGAACTCGTCTCGACCCGCTCGTACTTCGCCGGATACCCCGACGGCCCCTACCGGGAATGGCGGTCCTCGGGACGGCTGCGGAAGGACGGCCGGATGCGGGATGGCCGGTCCGTCGGCAGCCAACGCGAGTGGCACGCGAACGGCCGCCTCGCCGAACGGCGCGAGTTCGACGCCGCCGGGAACCTCGTGCGCCACGAGCGGTGGGACCGCGGCGGAAACCTCGTCGTGGAGCCGACCGGGCGCCGGTGACCGGAGCGGGTGCGCTCAGGTGCCGCGGGCTTCGGCGCGGCCCAGCCGGTCGGCGGTCCTGGTGGTCTCCGGGAGCCGGTAGTGCGGGGTGAGGCGCAGGACCAGGTCGCAGGCCTCGTCGAGGGTGCAGCGGTGGCCGACCGAGACGAACACCGGCTTCACCGCGCGGCGGGTTCGCAGCGCGACGCCCACCGGTTCGTCGTCCAGCAGCAGCGGAGCTCGATCGCCGCGTTCCGGGCCGGGCGGGTCGTAGCGGCCCAGCGCGGTCTTGCCGACGCCGATGCTCGGCAGGCCGGTGAGCACCCCGAGGTGGCAGGCCAGCCCGAACCGCCGCGGGTGTGCGAGGCCCTGCCCATCGCACACCAGCACGTCCGGATCCACCGCCAGCCCGGTCAGCGCGGCCAGCAGCGGCGGGGCCTCGCGGAAGGCGAACAGGCCGGGCACGTAGGGGAAGTCGACGCGGGTCCGCACCACTGAGCTGTCCACGACGGACAGATCCGCGAGGTCGAGCACCGTGACCGCGGCGATCACCTCGTCGTCGTCCGCGCCGTAGGCGACGTCCAGCCCGGCGGCCGTGCGGACCTCCGCGGGGAACCCGTCGAACCGCACCTGCGACCGGAGTCGTTCCTGCACGGCGACGGCCTCCGCCGCCGACGACGGCCACTCGTGCCACTCCTGGACCTCGACCACGCCACCAGGTTAAGCGGCGGGTGTCGGCGGGTCAGGTACCTGTCCAGCACTCGTTGAGCCGCGCGACCGCCTCGCCCTCGGACATCCGCCGAGCCGCGCGGCTCACCGGAGGATGGCCTTGACCTCCAGGAATTCTTCGAGGCCGTGCCTGCCGAACTCGCGGCCGTTGCCGGACTGCTTGTAGCCGCCGAACGGGGCGTTCGGGTCGAAGGCACCACCGTTGACCGCGACCTGACCGGTGCGCAGCCGCCGTGCCACCGCCAGCGCCCGCTCGTCGGAGCCGAAGACCGCGCCGGACAGGCCGTACTCGGAGTCGTTGGCGATCGCGATCGCCTCCTCCTCGTCCCGGTACGGCAGGATCGACAGCACCGGGCCGAAGATCTCCTCGCGGGCGATCGTCATGTCCGGGGTGACCCCGGTGAACACGGTGGGGCGCACGAAGTAGCCGGTGTCCAGCCCGTCCGGTGCGTCCGGGCCGCCGACGGCCACCGAGGCGCCCTCGGCGATGCCCGTGCGGATGTAGTCGACGACGCGGTCGCGCTGCACGTCCGAGACCATCGGCCCGATGCGGGTCCCCTCGTCCGCGGGGTCGCCGACGGTGTACTTGCCGACCGCGCCGACGGCGAGCTCCACCGCCTCGGCGTAGCGGGATTCGGGCACCAGCATCCGGCTCAGCGCGTTGCAGCTCTGGCCGCCGTTCGGGAAGCAGCCCGCGACGCCCAGCTTCACCGCCTTCGCGAGGTCCGCGTCGTCGAGGACCACGTTCGCCGACTTGCCGCCGAGCTCCAGCGCGACCCGCTTCACCGTCTGCGCCGCCACTTCCGAGACGCGGCGACCGGCGCGGGTGGATCCGGTGAACGACACCATGTCCACGTCGCGGTGCGCGGCCAGCGCCTCCCCCACCACCGGGCCGGTGCCGTGCACCAGGTTGAACACCCCGGCGGGCAGCCCGGCCTCCGCGACGACCTCCGCGAAGATCGCGGCGGTGAGCGGGGCGACCTCGCTGGGCTTGAGCACCACCGTGCAGCCCGCGGCCAGCGCCGGGGCGGCCTTCGCCACCACCTGGTGCAGCGGGTAGTTCCACGGCGTGATCGCCGCGACCACCCCGATCGGCTCGCGCACGATCAGCGAACCGCCCGATTCCTCGGTCCACTCGTAGCCCCGGTCGAGCAGGTCGGCGATGCCGCGCGAGGTCGCCACCGGCACGCTCGCGTGCACCTGGGTGGCGAAGGTGATCGGCGACCCCATCTCGGCGGTGACGGTCGCGGCGATCTCGTCGCGGCGGCGCGCGATGCCCTCCGAGATGCGGCGCACCGCGGCGGAACGCTCCTCGACGGGGCGCGCGGCCCAGTCGTCGAAAGCGGCGCGGGCCGCGGCGACCGCCGCGTCCACTTCCCGAGCCGTTCCGGCGGGAACCGAACCGATCACCTGCTCGGTGGCCGGGTTGACCACCTCGATCCGCTCCCCGGTGCCGGCGACGTAGTCGCCACCGATCACGTGGTCGGTCCGGCTGGTCGTGGGCGCCGCCATGAGTTCCTCCGGGAGATCGATGATCGGGCTTCCACCGAGCCTGGCACACCCCGGAACGCGAGCGCACCATCCGAAGATCGGAACTTTCGGGCGCGCGGCGAGCAGGAACGCCGGTTCAGGGCAGCCGGTTCAGGGCAGCCGCTGCAGGAACGCGGCCACTGCCGCGCCGAACTCGGCGGGCAGTTCGACCGGCGGCGTGTGCCCGCACTCCAGCAGCACGGGTTCCGGTGCGTCGAGCGCACGCGCCAGCTCACGCGCATGCCCCGGGGTGCGCGCGGTGTCGAAGCGGCCGTGCACCACGAGCGCGGGCAGTCCGGCCAGCTCGCCGAGCCGCGGGAGCAGGTCGGTGTCGCGCTGGCTGCGCAGCACCGCCAGCACCGCCTCCCGGTCGAGCCCGGCCGGGTAGGCGTCGAGGAGTTCGGCGACGGCCGCGGGTGGCGGCAGGTGCACCGAGCGGCGCGCCACCGCCCGCCACAGCTCGGGTCCCCAGTTCCGCGCGACGCGGTCGATGATCGCGTCCACGTCGCCGTGGCCGCGCATGTTCGCGCCGCTGTCGCAGCAGAGCACGCCGCGCACCGCCGGAGCGTGCGACGCCCGGTCGTGCAGCGCGGCGCACAGCGCGATCACCGCACCGGTCGAGTGCCCCAGCAGCACCACCGGCCCGTGCTCCGCGGCCGTTTCCGCGACCCGTTCCCCGAGCCGCGCCACCTCGTGCGGCCCGGGCCATTCGAGCCACGGCGCGACGAGCACGTCGGTGCCGGTCGCCGCCGCCAGCCCGTCGAAGATCACCGGATCGCACATCGTGCCCGGCAGGCACAGCAGCGCCGGAGCACCGGGCGTCCGCGCGCCCGACCGCGTGATCACCACCTCGGCGCCCACCGCGACACCCCCACCGACCCGAACACCACCGAAGCCGGGACGCTACAGCCGCGATCCCCGTCCTGTCAGCGGCGAAACCGCTGCGGCGACGACCAGCGCACCCGCGGGTTCGCAGCGGCCGCCTCGCGAGGACGGCGATGTCTCCGGTGGCGCGAAGCCACCGGAGACGTCGAACCCGCGGCGAGCTGACCGCCGAGGTTCCGCGACCGGACCGCCGGGGACCGCAGCCGGAGCTCAGTCGAAGCGCGGGGATTCGGTTCGAGTTCGCTTGAGCTCGAAGAAGTACGGATATCCGGCCAGCGTGCGCGCCGCGTCGAACAGTTCGCCCGCCTGCTCCCCGCGGGGGATGCGGGTGGTGATCGGTCCGAAGAACGCCACCCCGTCCACGTGGATGGTGGGGGTTCCCACCTCGTCGCCCACCGGGTCCATCCCGGCGTGGTGGCTGGCGCGCAGCTTCTCGTCGTAGTCGGTGACCTGTGCGGCACCGGCCAGCGACGCGGGCAGCCCGACCTCGTCCAGCGCGGCCGCGATCACCTGCTCGAAGTTCTTGTTCCCCTCGTCGTGGATGCGGCGGCCCAGCGCGGTGTACAGCGGGCTCAGCACCTCCTCGCCGTGCTGCTCGGCGGCGGCGATCGCGACCCGGACCGGGCCCCACGCCCGCTTCATCAGGTCCTGGTAGTCCGCGGCGAGGCCGTCCCGCCCTTCGTTCAGCACCGACAGGCTCATCACCCGGAAGTGCAGGTCGATGTCGCGAACCTGGGCGACCTCCAGCATCCAGCGGGATGAGACCCAAGCGAAGGGGCAGGCCGGGTCGAAGTAGAAGTCGACCTTCGGACGCTCGGTGCTCATGGACAACCCTCCACAGTGCTCCGTACCCGGCACGCACGTCGGCCGGCGCGGGCGGTCACCCGCTCCCGGTACAACCCGGCGCCGTCCGCGAGTCTTCCCGTTCGGCCCGATCGAGTGGGGAATGTGCCGGTATTCCCGGATGAACGGCCCGGATACCGCGAATTCCCCGGGATTTCCGGGCACGGCCGACACGCCCGGCGGCGATGATCAGGCGTCGGGCGGGACGGCCGCGCCGCGGCGTGATTGGATTTCCAGCGCCCCGCACCGGCGCGGATCGTCCGGTGCGCCATCCCAACGAACAACGAGGTGATCCGTGGCTCCGCCGAACCTCACCCAGGACCAGGCTGAACAGCGCGCCGCGCTGCTCGACGTCGAGTCCTACGTGATCGAACTGGACCTCTCCGACGGCGCGAACGGGCCGGACGTGCGGACCTTCGGTTCCACCACGACGGTGCGGTTCCGCAGCACCCGGCCCGGCGAGTCCACCTGGATCGATCTGATGGCCGCGCAGGTGCACGGGGCGACGCTCAACGGCGTCGAGCTCGACGTGTCCGGCTACGCCGAGGACATCGGGCTCGCGCTGCCGGAGCTCGCCGCGGACAACGAGCTCGTGGTGCGCGCCGACCTCTCCTACACGAACACCGGCGAGGGCCTGCACCGCTTCATCGACCCGGTCGACGGCGGCGTCTACCTCTACAGCCAGTTCGAGACGGCCGACGCGAAGCGGATGTTCACCTGCTTCGACCAGCCCGACCTCAAGGCCACCTACCGGATCACGGTGCACGCGCCCGCGTCCTGGAAGGTCATCTCCAACGCACCCGCCGAGGTCACCGGCACCGGCGACACCCGAACCCACGCGTTCGAGACCACCCGGCGGATGTCGACCTACCTGGTGGCGCTCGTCGCGGGCCCCTACGCGGAGTGGCGCGACGAGTTCCCCGGCGAAGACGGCCAGGACCCGATCCCGCTGGGCCTGTACTGCCGCGCGTCCCTCGCCGAGCACCTCGACGTGGAGCGGCTGTTCACCGAGACCAAGCAGGGCTTCGCCTTCTACCACAAGGCGTTCGGCGTCCCCTACCCGTTCGGCAAGTACGACCAGTGCTTCGTGCCCGAGTTCAACGCGGGCGCCATGGAGAACGCGGGCTGCGTCACCTTCCTGGAGGACTTCGTCTTCCGGTCGAAGGTCACCGGCTACCTCTACGAGCGCCGCGCCGAGACCGTGCTGCACGAGATGGCGCACATGTGGTTCGGCGACCTCGTCACCATGCGCTGGTGGGACGACCTGTGGCTCAACGAGTCCTTCGCCACCTGGGCAAGCGTGCTCGCGCAGGTCGGCGGCACGCAGTACACGAGCGCCTGGACCACCTTCGCCAGCGTCGAGAAGTCCTGGGCGTACCGGCAGGACCAGCTGCCCTCCACGCACCCGGTGGCGGCCGACATCCCCGACCTGCAGGCGGTGGAGGTCAACTTCGACGGCATCACCTACGCCAAGGGCGCCTCGGTGCTCAAGCAGCTCGTCGCCTACGTGGGGCTGGAGAACTTCCTCGCCGGGCTGCGCGTCTACTTCGAGCGGCACGCGTGGGGCAACGCCACCCTCAACGACCTGCTGCTCGCCCTGGAGGAGGCGTCCGGGCGCGACCTGTCCTGGTGGAGCGCGCAGTGGCTGCAGACCACCGGGCTGAACATGCTGCGCCCGCGGTTCAGCACCGACGACGAGGGCCGGTTCACCGAGTTCACCGTCGTGCAGAACGGCGCCCGTCCCGGCGCCGGTGAGCACCGCACCCACCGGCTCGCGATCGGCGTCTACGACGACGACCCGGCGACCGGGCGACTCGTGCGCACCCACCGGGTGGAGCTCGACGTCAGCGGCGAGCGCACCGCGGTGCCGGACCTGGTGGGCGTGCACCGCGGCAAGCTGGTGCTGGTCAACGACGACGACCTCACCTACTGCACGATGCGGCTCGACCCCGAGTCGCTGGCCACGCTCATCGACCGCATCGGCGACATCGAGCAGTCGCTGCCGCGGGCGCTGTGCTGGTCCACCGCCTGGGAGATGACCCGGGAGGCGGAGCTCAAGGCGCGCGACTTCGTCAGCCTCGTGCTGGGCCGCTCCGCCGACTCCGGCATCGGCGCGGAGAGCGAGATCGGCGTGGTGCAGCGGGTGCTGCTGCAGACCCAGACCGCGCTGGCCTCCTACGCCGACGCGGACTGGCAGCCGGAGGGCTGGAACCGGTTCTCCACCCGGATGCTCGAGCTGGCGCAGACCGCCGAGCCGGGTTCGGACCACCAGCTGGCGTTCGTGAACACGCTGGCCTCCTCGGTGCTGGGCGAGCCGCACCTGGCGGCGGTGCGCGGCTGGCTGGACGGCACGGCGCCGCTGCCGGGGCTCGCCGTCGACACCGACCTGCGCTGGCTGCTGCTACAGGCGCTCGTCGCGCACGGTGCGGCCGCGGAAGCCGAGATCGACGCCGAGCTGGACCAGGACCGGACCGCCACCGGCCGCCGCAAGGCCGAGCGGGCGCGGTCGCTGATCCCCACCCCCGAGTCCAAGGAACGCGCCTGGCAGCGCGCCGTGCACGACGACGAACTGCCGAACGCGGTCAGCGACGCGATCATCGCCGGGTTCCAGCACCCGGGTCAGCGCGAGCTGCTGGCTTCGTACGTGGAGCGCTACTTCGCCGAGATCGACGAGGTGTGGCAGCGGCGATCCAGCGAACGCGCGCAGCCCACCGTCATCGGGCTGTTCCCGTCGTGGGCGGTGCGGCAGAGCACCGTCGACGCCGCCGACGCCTGGCTCGCCGGGGAGCGGCCCGCGGCGCTGCGGCGGCTGGTCACCGAGGGGCGCGCCGGGATCGTGCGGGCGCTGGCCGCGCGCGAGTTCGACCGCTCGTAACGGGCATGCGAACGGGGGCGGACCTGGTCGGGTCTGCCCCCGTTCCGCGTTCCGGGTCGGGTCGGCGCCGAGCTGTTCGGCCGACGCCGGGTGTTCCGGTCAGCGGCGGTTCCCCGCCGCGTCGGCGAGCATCCGCAGCGCGCTGAGCAGGCCCTCGATCAGCTCGCCCTCCTTGAAGGAGGCGACCATCGTCATCAGCGCCAGCTGGCAGCTGCGGTCCTGGATCCGGCGCTTCGACTCCTCGCCGGTCACGATCTCCACGACCCGCTGCTGCGGGGACACGGCCAGCAGCACCCCGTCGGCGGCGCGCGCCCCGAGGTTGGCGTGCAGCTCGCCCGCGGTCTCGCGGGTCTCCTCGCCGAGATCGCCCAGGTAGACGGCGAACTCCAGCCCCGTGCTGCGGCTGGCGAGGGTGAGCGCCTCGTCGAGCCGGGAGAGCTGGCCGGTGCTGAACGGCAGGTGCGGCCCTTCCGGGCGGATGCGCCGGGCGATGGACAGCCGCCCGGTCGCGGTCACCGCTTCGCCGGGCGCCAGGTCCTGGTCGCCGCCGGAACGGTCTTCGCCGGTGATCTCACCAGTGGCCACGTGCGCCTCCCCGGTCGGTGCTGTGCGCGTGCGCGGCTGCGGCGGACGCCGTCTCCGCCGAGTCCTGGTCGCCCGGCGGCGCGGTGCTCACGCGCGCCGGATCGGCCACCCAGAGCACCGGGGCGAACTGCCAGTCCTGCCCTGCGCGGTATCGGGAACGGGTCAGCTTCGAGCGGAGGGTGATCAGCGCGACCAGGAGGAACACGGCCGCAGGGATCACCGCCAGCACGAGGAAGGTCTCAACCGCAGTCACGCTGAGCACGGTAGCCGATCACGTGCCCGCGTGGGACGAGGCCACGGCGCTGCCGTGTCCCCGCCGGCGGGGACCCGCGCCCCGGGAGTCCGCCTCGTGGACGCCCCGCGATTCCGGTGGACGACCGCGGAACGCTTTTCCCCGGCCGCGGAACGGGAAGCGCAACACCTCTTCCCCACCTGGGAGAACGGCAATTCCGCCGGGTCCGACCGGTGCGGAATCGGCTGCCGGAATCGGTGTCCGGACTTCGCCGGTCCGCCTTCCTCCGGGAGAACGCGAGTTCAATTTCCGGTGAAACCACCATGCGTCCGAACGAGTGATCCGAGGCCGTTCTTGACACGAACGCGGTTTCATGCGAGGAGGCTGCCCCTCGGGCCTGTTCCGCTCCCGCGGTCACTCCCGGTGTCGAAAACCGGCGCCGAACAGGCGATTCGCCCCCTGGATCGGGCTCCTAGCACCACCCCGAGCGCTTCCGGCGGCTCCCGCGACCGCCGACGCCGGCCGGAGCGGCCGCGCACGAGGCCTGGACACACCAGGTAGGCAGCGCAGGTCGATTCCGTGACCGCACGTGACCATCCCGGCCCTGAGCAGGACGAGGGCTACCGAAAGTCACTAGTCAAGCGTGTCACGCCTCACGTAATGTAACTCTTTTAGAGTAATCGCCGCCGCCGAATGGAGCCCATCCAGAAGGTCGCAGCGGGCGGCGAGTTGGCGGCTTGTTTGAACGCTTCCGCGCTTCTAGTTTTTCACCTGTATGGGTCTTGCATATTTGATCACTAGCCCCATGAACAGTCCATTCGCCTGCGGGAGGCACACAATGTCGTCGATCAACACCACCGCTCAGCGTAATCTTGGCACCTTTTTCCAGAACGCGCAGCCCCTTGTCGAACACGTTCCGCACACGGCTTCCGGCGTCCGGATCAGCGGGACCGATCGCGGGGTGCGGATCAGCGGCGAGAACAGCGGCGTGCGGATCAGCTCGCAGGCCGGAGTCCGCATCAGCGGCGCTCATCGGGGCGTCCGGATCAGCTCGGCCGACCGCGGCGTCCGCATCAGCGGGACGGAGCGCGGGGTGCGGATCAGCGGGGACGACCGAGGTGTCCGGATCACTGGCGCTGACCGCGGGGTGCGGATCTCCGGCCACGACCACGACCACGACCGCGGGGTGCGCATCAGCGGCCAGGACCGCGGCGTCCGCATCAGCGGGCACGAACGTGGCGTCCGCATCAGCTCGGCCGACCGCGGCGTCCGCACCAGCGGGACGGAGCGCGGCGTCCGCATCAGTTCACGGGCAGGGGTCCGCATCAGCGGCGAGGACCGCGGCGTCCGGATCAGCTCGATCGACCGAGGTGTGCGGATCAGCTCGCAGGCAGGGGTCCGGATCAGCGGCCTGCGGTCCGGCGTGCGCATCAGCGGCGAAGATCGCGGGGTGCGGATCTCCGGTCACGACCGCGGCGTGCGCATCAGCGGGCAGCAGCGGGGTGTCCGCATCAGCGGCGAGGACCGCGGCGTGCGGATCAGCGGGCAGCACGGCGTGCGCATCAGCTCGATGGACCGGGGCGTGCGGATCAGCTCGCGCTGCGGGGTCCGGATCAGCTCGCGAGCGGGCGTGCGGATCAGCGGCGAAGACCGAGGTGTGCGGATCAGCTCGCGGTCCGGGGTCCGGATCAGCTCGCTGCGGCGCGGAGTCCGCATCAGCGGCCGGGCGGGTGTGCGGATCAGCGGACAGGACCGCGGGGTGCGCATCAGCGGACAGGACCGCGGCGTTCGCATCAGCTCGCGGGCAGGCGTCCGGATCAGCTCGGCCGATCGCGGGGTGCGCATCAGCGGCACCGAACGCGGCGTCCGCATCAGCAGTCAGGACCGCGGCGTCCGCATCAGCGGGACGGAGCGCGGGGTGCGGATCAGCAGGGACGACCGAGGCGTCCGGATCACTGGCGCTGACCGCGGGGTGCGGATCTCCGACCACGACCGCGGCGTTCGCATCAGCGGACAGGACCGCGGGGTGCGGATCAGCGGCCGGAGCTCCGGTCAGCTCGTCGCGGCGGCCTGACGTGCGCGCAGCGCGGTCACGCCGCCGACTCCCCCAGGTACGGCAGCCACAGCGGGTCGGTCTCGGACAGCCCGGCGATCAGCCGCCAGTGCCTGCCGCGCGGAGCGTGCGGGGCCACCGGCAGCTGCCAGCCGAGTTCGCTGAGCGTCTTGTCCGCCTTCCGGTGGTTGCACCGGGTGCAGCAGGCGACGCAGTTCTCCCACTCGTGCGGCCCGCCCCGGCTGCGCGGCACCACGTGATCGATCGTTTCGGCCCGTCCCCCGCAGTACACGCAGCGATGCCCGTCGCGGTGCATCAGCGCGGAGCGGGTGAGCGGGACGCGTCCCCGGTACGGGACGCGGACGAAGCTGCTGAGCCGGATCACCGACGGCACCTGGTGGCTGCTGGTGGCGGAGTGCAGCACCAGCCCTGCCGAGTCGCCGTGCACGACCTCCGCCTTGCCGCAGACCAGCAGCACGATCGCTCTGCGCAGCGGAAGCGCGGTCAGCGGTTCGAAGGTCGTGTTCAGCAGCAGCACCCGCCGCTTGCGCCAGGCGGGTGCGAGAGCCCCCGACTGCCCGCCGGGCGGCGCGTGGCACAGCGTCGCCCGAGGCGCGAGCCCTGCGGCCGCGCCTGTCGGAGTCGGTATTCGGTCGTGCACGCGACCACCTCCACCGGTTGGCAAGGACCAGTCGACCACAATCGACACCCCGAACGCACGTGTGATTCACCACGTGCTAGCCACCGGATCCACGGGTCGAGCCCGAGGTCGCGGCGGACCTGAGCGATCTCCGCGGTCCGACCGGCACCACTGCGCCGATCGTATGGGCTCCGGTGTTGATCGTTCAGGGTGAATTCGGCGAATGCCGCCGCACCCGCACCGGTTTCGGCCCGCTCCCCCGTATCGTCGGCGGGCGTGACGAAGGTTCAGCCACCCCTGTCCTATCCGCACGCCGCACGCGCCGACGTGGTCGACGACCTGCACGGCAGGAGAGTCCCCGACCCGTACCGCGCGCTGGAGGATCCGGCCGATCCGCGGACCGAGGAGTGGTCGGCCGCGCAGGACGAGTTCGCCCGCGCCCGGCTGGACGCGCTGCCCGGGCGCGCGGAGATCGCGCAGCGCCTGACGTCGCTGCTCTCGGCGGGGTCGGTGTCGGCTCCGGTGTGGCGGGCCGGGCGCGCGTTCTTCACGCGCCGTGCCCCGGGCCAGGAGTTCCCGGTGCTGTACCTGGTCGACGAGGACGGTTCCGAGCGCCCGCTGCTGGACGTCACCGAGCTGGACCCGTCCGGCCTCACCACGCTGGACCGCTGGTCGCCGAGCCTGGAGGGCGACCGGCTGGCCTACCAGGTCTCCGTCGGCGGTGACGAGGAATCGCTGCTGTACGTGCTGGACGTGACCACCGGTGAGCTGCTGGAAGGCCCCATCGACCGGTGCCGCTACTCGTCGATCTCGTGGATGCCGGGCGGCAACGAGTTCTTCTACGTGCGGCGGCTGCCGCCGGAGGCGGTTCCGGAGGGCGAGGAGCAGTTCCACCGCAGGGTGTGGCGCCACCAGGTGGGCGCGCACCCGGACGACGACCTGCTGGTGCACGGCGACGGCCTGGAGCACACCTTCTACTACGACGCCCGGGTGTCCCGGGACGGCCGCTGGCTGCTGGTGCACGGCAGCCCGGGCACGGCGCGGCGGGACTCGATGTGGATCGCGGACCTGTCCGGGGACGCGGAGCTGCGGCAGGTCGTCGACACCTCCGAAGGCATCCGCGCCTCGGCGTGGGTGGAGCGCGACGGCAGGCTGTACGTGCAGACAACGCTCGACGCGCCGCGCTGGCGGCTGTGCGTCGCCGACCCGGAGGCCCCGGAACCGGCCAACTGGCAGGAGCTGATCCCGGAGGACCCGGACTCGGTGCTGGAGGCGGTGCGCTGGTTCGACGACGGCACCGACGACCCGAAGCTGGCGGTGCTGCGCACCCGGCACGCGGTGTCCGAGCTGGCGCTGCACGACCCGGTCACCGGGGACCGCACCGAGCAGGTGCCGTTGCCCGGCGCCGGCCAGATCACCGCGCTCACCGCGGTCGACGAGGACACCGAGGGCGACCGGGACCGGCTGTGGATCGGCTGGACGGACTTCGCCACGCCGCCGTGCGTGCAGCTCTACACGCGGGCGTCCGGCACCACCCGGCAGGCCCGGCGCGCGCCGGGCGCGGCGGAACTGCCGGAGGTGCACTCCGCCCATGTCGAGTACACCTCGAAGGACGGCACCACCGTCCGGATGTTCGTGCTCGCGCCGACCGCCGACCCGGACGGACCGCGGCCCGCGCTGGTCACCGGCTACGGCGGGTTCTCGCTGTCGATGGAGCCGTCCTACTCCCCCACCGCGCTGGCCTGGGTCGCCGCGGGCGGGGTGTGGGCGCTGCCGTCGCTGCGCGGCGGTGGCGAGGAAGGCGAGCAGTGGCACCGCGCGGGCATGCGCGAGAGCAAGCAGAACGTGTTCGACGACTTCCACGCCGCGGCCGAGCACCTGATCTCCACCGGCTGGACCTCCCCGGACCGGCTGGCGATCACCGGCGGCTCCAACGGCGGGCTGCTGGTGGGCGCGGCGTTGACGCAGCGCCCGGAGCTGTACCGGGCGGTGGTGTGCTCGGCGCCGCTGCTGGACATGGTGCGCTACGAGAAGTTCCTGCTGGGCCGCACCTGGAACGACGAGTACGGCACCGCCGACGACCCGGCGGAGCTGGACTGGCTGCTGTCGTACTCGCCGTACCACGCGGTCACCGAGGGCACCGGCTACCCGTCGGTGCTGTTCGCGGTGTACGAGTCCGACACCCGGGTCGACCCGAACCACGCGCGCAAGATGTGCGCGGCGCTGCAGCACGCGACGAGTTCGGACCCGGCGCGGCGGCCGGTGCTGCTGCGCCGGGAGACCGAGGTGGGGCATTCCGCCCGGTCCGTTTCGCGTACCGTGGGGCTGGCGACCGACCAGATCGCCTTCCTCGCGGAGGCCACCGGGCTCCCCCTCGCCTGAGCGGTCGCCACCTCTGACAACTCGGTCGCGGTAGGCGCGCGCCACGCACAGCGGTGCACGGCCGGCTCCGGGGCCTGCGAACGGCGGGGCGTTCGCAGTCCCCGGCATGCAGCCGGCCCGCACCTGCGGCGTGGTGCGGCCACGCGGCCTACGCACGACCGGAGCATGGAGACCCCCGACCCATGACACCCCCGCTGTTGACCCAGCCGGACTGCGTCAAGGACGACGGCAGCTGGTGCCAGACCGTGTACTCGTGGTCCGGCAACGAGTGGCTCGCGATGTACTCGGACCTGCTGATCGCCAAGCCGTTGAACATCGTGATGATCATCATCATCGCGTTCCTGGTGCGCTACTTCGTGCACCGCACGATCTCGCGGCTCACCAGGGGCAACGGCGGCAAGACGCCGAAGTTGCTGGTACCGCTGAAGGAACGCCGCCCGGAGACCTCGGCGATGGCGCTGCTCTCGGAGCGCCGGATGCAGCGGGCCCGCACCATCGGCTCGGTGCTCAAGTCGCTGTCCTCGTTCGTGATCTTCGGCCTGGCGCTGATGTACGCGCTGAAGTCGCTGGGCATCGAGCTCGCGCCGATCCTGGCCTCCGCCGGGGTGCTGGGCGTGGCCGTCGCGTTCGGCGCGCAGAACCTCGTCCGGGACTTCCTGTCCGGCATGTTCATGATGGTCGAGGACCAGTACGGCGTCGGCGACATCGTCGACCTCGGCGAGGCCAGCGGCACCGTGGAAGCGGTGGGCCTGCGCGTCACCACGCTGCGCGACCTCAACGGCACCGTCTGGTACGTGCGCAACGGGGAGATCCTGCGCGTCGGCAACTCCAGCCAGGGCTTCGCGGTCGCCGTCGTCGACTTCCCGATCTCGCACACCAGCTCGGTGGAGAAGGCCATGGAGGTCGCGCTCAGCGTCGCCACCGAGGCCGCCTCGCGGGAACCGCTGTCCAAGGACGTGCTGAACCCGCCGGACATGCTCGGTGTCGACAAGATCACCTCGGACACGATCACGCTGCGGCTCACGGTGAAGGTGCGGCCCAGCACGCAGTGGGCGGTGCAGCGCAGGCTCCGCGTCGCGATCAAGCGGGCCTACGACGAGGAGAACATCGAACCGCCGTACCCCCACGGCCGGCCGCAGATCGACTCGGCCCAGGTATGAGCGGTGCCGCGGGCAGGGGAGGATGGCGGGCGTGAGCGCACCGGAGACCTTCTACGACCAAGTCGGCGGCGAACCCACCTTCCGCTTCATCGTGGCGCGGTTCTACGAGGAGGTGGCGAAGGACGAGCTGCTGCGCCCGCTCTACCCGGAGGAGGACCTCGGTCCCGCCGAAGAGCGGCTGCGGCTGTTCCTCATGCAGTACTGGGGCGGGCCGCACACCTATTCGGACCGCCGCGGCCATCCCCGGCTGCGGATGCGGCACGCACCGTTCAAGGTGGGTCCTGCGGAGCGGGACGCGTGGCTGCGCTGCATGCGGATAGCGGTGGACGAGGCCGAGCTGGGGGACGAGCATCGCGAGCAGCTCTGGCAGTACCTGGAGATGGCGGCGCAGAGCATGATGAATTCGTGGTTCTAGGAGCCTGATCGATTGTCATGAACGCACCGGTGGGGGACTCGGGAGCGGCTCCGGCCGCCCCCTGGTGGCGCGATGCGGTGTTCTACCGGGTCGATCTCCGGTCGTTCGCCGACGCCAACGGTGACGGGGTGGGGGACCTCGACGGTGCCCGGCTGCGCCTCGGCTACCTGGAGCTGCTCGGCGTCGACGCGCTGTGGCTGACTGCGGTGGCCGCGGCGCCGCTGACCGACCCGGTGCGGGGCCGCGGCGTCGACCCGGTGCTGGGCGAGCTGGAGTCGTTCGAATCGCTGGTCGACGAGGCGCACGCCGCGGGCCTGCGGGTCGCGGTGGACGTCACCGCGCAGCACGACCTGATCGAGCGGCTCACCGGCCCGGAGCACGAGGTGCTCGCGGAGTCGGCGCGGTTCTGGCTGGACCGCGGCGTGGACGCGTTGCGGGTCGCCTCGGTGCCCGGCGCGGGCGCGCCGGCGGGTGGCGCGGTCCGCGAGCTGCTGCGGGCGCTGGCACCGGTCATCGCGGACTACCCGGGCCGCGGCATCGGGGTGCTCATCGACGAGTCCTGGTTCGACGCCTACCAGGACCACGACGGCTGGGACATCGGCATCGACCTGCGGCTGGGCCGCACCCTGTTCGACGCGGGCGAGCTGCGCGAGGTCATCACCCGGATGCTGGCCTCCGCGCGGATGCTCGGCGTCCCCGCGGTGTGGGTGGTGGCCGGGGAGGACCGCACGCACCCGGTGACCCGCTTCGGCGGCGGCACCGCCGGAGAGGCCCGGGCGAGGGCGCTGGCGCTGGTGTCGCTCGGTCTGCCCGGCATCGTCGGCCTGGACACCGGTGAGGAACTGGGCCTGCCGAGCGCGGGGACCGGTTCCCGCTCGGCACCGCCCGCGCGCGGCCCGATGCCGTGGGAGGGCGACGAGCCGTCGTTCGGCTTCTCGCCCGTGCCCGGCGGCTGGTGGCCGATGTCGGCCGAGTGGGCCGGCTACACGGTGGAGGCGCAGCTGGAGGACCCGGAGTCGACGCTGTCGCTGTACCGCCGGGCCCTGGAGCTGCGCAAGGAGCACCCGGCGCTGCGCGGTGACGAGGTGGCCTGGTTCGGCGCCCCGGCGGGCTGCCTGGCGTTCCGGCGCGAACCGGGCGCGCTGACCTGCGCGTTGAACGCCTCGACGGAACCGGTGACGCTGCCGCCGGGCGAGGTGCTGCTGGCCAGCGGCGCGCTCGACGACGGCAGGCTGCCACCGAACACGGCGGTGTGGCTCATCTGACCCGCGCACCGGCAGGCCGCCCGGTGGCCCGATCGACCGAGGCTCGCACGCCCGGGACGAGCAACCGGCGGTGCGCCGGACGGGCGTGCGGAGCGTGCCGGATGGCCGCCGCGATCCGGCAGGACGGCAGGTAACGGGTTTCCCGACGCGCCCGCCGACCTTCCGATCAGCGCGGTGCGACCGGCGGGTAAGTTGTGCAACGCCCGAGTTCCGCCTCAGCCATCCCAGGACGTCATGCCCGCAGCGAGCCCGGCACCGCACCACGCCACCCCGCAGCGCACCCAGGGCTCCACCGCGGCCCGCGGTACCCGGCTGCTCGGGGTGGACCTGGCCCGATTCGTCGCCATCTTCGGCATGTTCGTGATCCACTTCGGCGCGCCGTTCTGCGGCGGCCCGGTGGAAGTGGCGCTGGCGCAGGCCTCCAGCGGGCGCGCGACCGCGCTGTTCACCTTCCTCGCCGGGGTGTCGCTGGCGATGCTCACCGGACGGCGGACACCGCTGGCCGGGAGCAAGCTGCGGGACGCGCGGGTGCGGGTCGCGGTGCGCGCCGTGCTGCTGCTGCTCATCGGGCTGGCGCTGGCGAAGTCCACCGAGGCCACCGGGTTCCTGCTCACCGTGATCATCCCGTTCTACGGGGTGTACTTCCTGCTGTCCCTGCCGTTCCTGGGGATGAGCCCGCGCGGCACCGGGATCGCCGCGGCGGTGCTCATCGTCGCCGGGCCGCAGCTGTCGTACCTGGTCCGCTGGCTGCTCGCCGGGGACAACGCGTTCGCCGCGGCCGCCGGGGCGTGGCATTCCGTCGACCCCGGCAACCTGATCGCCGACCTCGGCGCGGTGGACCTGCTGCTGACCGGGTTCTACCCGGCGGCGACGTACCTGGCGCTGGTGCTGGCCGGGCTCACCCTCGGCAGGCTCGACCTGCGGTCCCGGGCGCTGCGGCTGCGGCTCGGCATCGGCGGTGCCGCGGTCGCCACCGCCACCTACGTGACCACCGCGCTGCTGGGGTTGACCTACGCGCCGCTGAGCGACGTGCTCACCGAGGGCACGGTGCCGCTGGAGCACCCGCAGCTGCTGCTGGCGGCCCGCGCGCACAGCGGATCCTCGTTCGAGCTGATCGCCTCGCTGGGCATCGCGGTCGCGGTCCTGGCGCTGTGCCTGGAACTCGCGGACCGCTACGAGCGGCCGCTGCTCCCGCTGATCAAGGCGGGCACCATGGCGCTGACGCTGTACGCGCTGCACGCGCTGGTGATGTCCTGGCAGATCGTCGTCGGCGGCTGGCCGCTCAGCGGCGTGCCGGAAACGCTGGACAAGCTGGCCAGCATGGGTCCCGAGGCCGAGTGGGTGCCGGACCTGCCCGCGTTCCCCCCGGACGGGCACCGGCCGGAGGGCATCGTCGGGTTCGTGAACACCTACATGTCCGAGCTGTTCCTGCTGTTCTCCATCGGCTTCGCCACCTTGTGGAAGCGGTTCTTCCGCCGCGGTCCCTTGGAAGGCGCCGTCAGCGCAGCCGTCGACCTCTGCACCCGCAAGCTCTCGTACCGCTGAGCTCCGTCCCCCGCTCCAACACGAGAGGACGCGCCCTCGTCCTTCCTGTCAGCGGCGAAGCCACTGAGCAGCCGACCATCTGACCAACCGGCACCGCCGCGGGTTCTCAGCTGCTTCCTCGCGAGGACAGCGATTTCTCATGTGGCGGAAATCGATCCCGCAGCGAGGAAGCAGCCGAGGTTCCGCCACCCCACCCCAGAGCAGAACGAGCGGCTCACATCAACAAGGACAGCAGCGCATGCCGTCGGCGTACTACTGCGCCGTAGCGGGAGTCCATGCGCAACCACGAGTCGGTGGCGCTGACCCGCACGATCTCCGACTCCGCGGGCTCCGAGACGAGGAACCCCATGCCGGAGAGCACGAACAGGCAGCGCAGCGGGATCTTCACGTCCAGCCCGGAGCCGCTGACCGTGAACACCTCCTGGTCCAGCAGCGAAGCGGGCGGGGTGCCCTTCGGCCCGACGTTCTCCTTGGCCATCGCGATGCCGCGGTCGGCGACCTCGCCGACGAGCTTCGCGGGCAGGTCGTCCACCCGCCGCCACCCCTCGGGCGGCGGCAGTTCGGAGCGCCACAGCAGGTCCCGCGGCGGCCCCGGGTCCATCTTCGGCCCGCCCGCGACGGTCAACGAGGCCAGCAGTTCGTTGCCGGACACGGTGACGTCGGCGGGTGCCACCTCGCCCTCGACGGAACGGGTGCACAGCGCGTCGAACGGGGTCGCGCCCCACACGTCGATGCGGCCGGTGGTGCCGCGGTTGCGCAGCCGGATCACCGACTGACCGTCGAGGCGCACCGAGCGGGCCACGAACGCGCCGAGGTCCTCGCGCTCCACCTGGTCGGGCATCCGCAGCTCAGGCACGGTCGCCCGCTTCCGCCAGCGCCGGCTGCCACTCGGCGAGGAAGGCGCGTTCGTCGGCGCTGAGCCTGCGCGGCCGCCCGGCCTGCAGGTCGTAGGGCACCATCAGCGTCTCGGCGGTCGCGACCGCGGGCGAACCGCTCGTCGACGCCGAGTAGTCGAGCACGAACGACGCGGATTTGAGGTCCCGCACCGACATCCGCACCTGCAGGGTACCCGCCGAGTGCGACACCGGGACCCGGTAGTCGACGGCGAGGCGCGCGACCACCATGCCCTCCGCCATGCCCAGCAGCCCCCGCCTGCCCGCCTCGGTGAACAGCAGCTCCACCCGGGCCTCTTCCAGCAGGGTCACCGTTCTGGCGTGGTTGACGTGCCCGAACGCGTCCATGTCGGACCAGCGCAGCGGAACATCGGCTACGAACGCACCCACTCGTCGGTGTCCTTCCCGTGGTGTCGGCCGGGGACACCCCCGGCTCGTCGTGCTCCCCGGCCGGTCCCCCGGCACGAGGAGGGGACGGGCCGCCGCGACCCGTCCCCCGAGGCACCCGGTCCGATCGTCCCGCCAAGGCCGACCGGACCGGGAGCTCCGGTCAGCGGACCATGCTGCGCAGCTGCCGGGTCGCCACCGACAGCGTCGCCAGGTCCAGACCGCCGGACCGCTTGATGGCCTCCAGCGAGGTCCGCGCCCGCTCGATGCGGGAGGCGTTGGTGGCCTCCCACTGGGCGATCTTGTCCGCGGCCGATTCCTCCGGGTCGCTGGTGCTGAGCACGTCGATCGTCAACGCCCGCAGCGAGGCGTACATGTCGTCGCGCAGCGCCAGCCGCGCCAGCGAGTGCCAGCGGTTGCCGCGTTCGAGCCCGTTGACGGCGACCAGCAGCCGCTCCATGTCGAGGTGCTCGGACAGCGTGTAGTACAGCTCCGCGCTCTCCATCGGGCTGCGCTCGGCGCTGACGCCGTTGTCCCGCTCGGCCAGCTCGGCGATCTCGGTGATGTCCAGCAGCGCGTAGGTGTCCAGCAGGGCACCGATCCGCTCCGCCAGGTCCGCCGGGACGCCCTCGGAGATGAGCTGCTGCTTCTTCTCCTCGGCGGCGACGGCCGCCTGCCCGCGCAGCAGGCCGGGCACGCTGGCGGACAACTCGGACACGACCGGCCGGAACCGGCTGATCTCCGCGCCGATCGCCAACGGCTGCGGACGGTTCGACAGCAGCCAGCGGGCCGCGCGGTCCAGCAGCCTGCGGCTGGCCAGCACCATCTCGTCGGCGACGCGGCTGGCCACCACGTTGTCCAGCTCGTCGATCCGCCGCCACAGCTCCGGCAGGTCGTACACGCTGGTGACGACCGCGTAGGCGCGCACCGCGTCGGTGGCGCTCGCCGCGATCTCCTCGGACAGCCGGTAGGCGTAGGACACGCCCGCGCCGTCGACGACCTCGTTGACCAGCAGCGTCGAGGTGATCTCGCGGCGCAGCGGGTGCGCCGGGATCGCGTCGGCATAGCGCTCCCGCAGCGGCTTCGGGAAGTAGTCCGGCAGCCGCCCGCTGAACGCGTCCGCGTCCGGCAGGTCGCTGGCCAGCACCTGCTCCTTCAGCGAGAGCTTCACGTGCGCCAGCAGCGTCGCCAGCTCCGGCGAGGTCAGGCCGGTGCCGCTCTTCTCCCGGTCGCGCAGCTCCTTCTTGCTCGGCAGCGCCTCCAGGTCGCGGTCCAGGCCGCCTTCCTCCAGCGCGGTGATCTGCCGGGCGTGCACCGACACCATCGGCGCGGCGTGCGCGCGGGAGACGCCCAGCACCTCGTTCTGCCGGTAGTTGTCGGCGAGCACCAGCTCGGAGACCTCGTCGGTCATCTCCGCCAGCAGCTCGTTGCGCTGCTCGCCGTCCAGCTCGCCCTCGGCGACCAGGTGGTCCAGCAGGACCTTGATGTTCACCTCGTGGTCCGAGCAGTCCACGCCCGCCGAGTTGTCCAGCGCATCCGTGTTGACCTTGCCGCCCGCGCGGGCGAACTCGATGCGGCCGCGCTGGGTGAGGCCCAGGTTGCCGCCCTCGCCGACCACCCGCACCCGCAGGTCGCCGCCGTCCACCCGGACCGCGTCGTTGGCCTTGTCGCCGACCTCGCCGTGGGTTTCGGTGGCGGCCTTCACGTAGGTGCCGATGCCGCCGTTCCACAGCAGGTCCGCGGGGGCCTGCAGGATCGCCTTGATCAGCTCGGCGGGCGGCAGCGCCGGCACCGACTCGTCGATGCCCAGCGCGGTGCGGACCCGCGCGTTGAGCGGGATCGACTTCAGCGACCGCGACCACACGCCGCCGCCCTCGCTGATCTTGCTGCGGTCGTAGTCGTCCCACGTGGACCGCGGCAGCTCGAACAACCTGCGCCGCTCCGCGTAGGAGCTCGCCGCGTCCGGCTCCGGGTCGATGAACACGTGCATGTGGTTGAACGCGGCCACCAGCCGGATGTGCTCGGACAGCAGCATGCCGTTGCCGAACACGTCACCGCCCATGTCGCCGATGCCGACGACGGTGAAGTCCTCCCGCTGGGTGTCCAGGTCCAGCTCGCGGAAGTGCCGCTTGACGCTCTCCCACGCGCCCTTCGCGGTGATTCCCATCGCCTTGTGGTCGTAGCCGACCGAGCCGCCGGAGGCGAACGCGTCGCCCAGCCAGAACCCGTACGAGCGCGCCACGTCGTTGGCGATGTCCGAGAACGACGCGGTGCCCTTGTCCGCGGCCACCACCAGGTAGGTGTCGTCCCCGTCGTGGCGCACCACGTCCTGCGGCGGCGCCACCTCACCGCCCACCAGGTTGTCGGTCAGGTCCAGCAGGCCCGAGATGAACATCCGGTAGCAGGCGATGCCCTCGTTCAGCGTCGCCTCCCGGTCCTTCGCCGGGTCACCGGTGGGCAGCGGCGGGCGCTTCACCACGAAGCCGCCCTTCGCGCCGACCGGCACGATCACCGCGTTCTTCACCGCCTGCGCCTTCACCAGGCCCAGGATCTCGGTGCGGAAGTCCTCCTGCCGGTCCGACCAGCGCAGCCCACCGCGGGCCACCGAACCGAACCGCAGGTGCACGCCCTCCACGCGCGGGGAGTACACGAAGATCTCGTAGGCCGGCCGCGGCTCCGGCAGGCCCGGGATCTCCTTCGGCTCCAGCTTCATCGCCAGGTAGGAGCGCTCCCGCGCCCCTTCGGCGTAGTAGTTGGTGCGCAGCGTCGCGGTGATCAGGCTCAGGTAGCTGCGCAGGATGCGGTCCGCGTTGAGGCTCGTCACCTCGTCGATCAGCCGGGTGATCTGGGTGCGCAGCTCCTCCTGCCGGGCCACCCGGTCGTCCTCGGCCAGCTTCGGGTCGAAGCGCACCTCGAACAGCCTCGTCAGCGCCACCGTCGTCGCGCGGTGCGTGAGCACCACGTCCGCGATGAACTCCTGGCTGTACGGGACGCCCGTCTGGCGCAGGTACTTCGCGTAGGCGCGCAGCACCGACGCCTGCCGCCAGCTCAGGCCGGCGCGCAGCACCAGCGAGTTGAACCGGTCCACCTCGGCGTCGCCCAGCCAAGCCGCGCGGAACGAGTCCTCGAAGCGCTCGCGCAGCGTGTCCAGCCGCTCGGCGCCCTCCGTCTCCAGCAGCCCGCTCTCCAGCCGCAGGCCGAAGTCGTAGATCCAGCACTCGGCGCCGCTCTCCGGCACCACCTCGTACGGGCGCTCGTCCACGACCTCCACGCCCATGCTCTGCAGCACCGGCAGCACCCGGGACAGCGTCACCCGCTCACCGGTGACGTAGATCTTGAAGCGGCGCTCGCCCGGGGCGGCGTCCTCCGGCGTGTAGAACGACATCCGCAGGTCGCGCTCACCGGACAGCGACGCCAGCTTGCGCAGGTCGCGCAGGCCCTCGCCCGCGCTGAAGTCCTCCTTGTACGCCTCCGGGAACGAGGCGGCGTACTGCTGGGCGGCTTCGCTGGCGGCCTCCGAACGGCGCACCCGGCGCGGCTCCTCGGCGTCCGCGGGGGCGATCTCCACCTCGTCGACCATCTGGTCTTCCCAGGTGTGGATCGCCTCGGACAGCCGCTCCTGGATGCGTGCCAGGTCCGGCTCCGGGGCCTCGCCACCCGGCTTCGTGTGCACCACGAAGTGCACGCGGGCCAGCGCCGACTCCCCGACGCGGGTGCTGTACTCGACGCTCGCGCCGCCCAGCTCCTCCAGCAGCACCTCCTGCATCGCCAGCCGGGACCGCGTCGTGTAGCGGTCCCGCGGCAGGTACACCAGGCAGGAGAAGAACCGGCCGTACGGGTCGCGGCGCACGAACGGCTTCAGCTTGCGGCGCTCGGCCAGCGCCAGCACGCCCGTCACCGTCTCGCGCAGCGTGTCGAGATCGGTGGAGAACAGCTCGGTGCGCGGGTAGTTCTGGATCTCCTCCAGCATCCGCTGGCCCGAGTACGACTCCAGCGGGAAGCCCGCGCCGTGGATCGCCTCGCGCACCCGGCGCTCGATGAACGGGATGTCCAGCACGTTCTCGTGCAGCGCGGTCGTGGTGAACAGGCCGATGAACCGGTGCTCCCCGGTGACGGCGCCGTTCTCGTCGAAGGTCAGCACGCCCACGTAGAACGGGTGCACCGAGCGGTGCACCGTCGACGGCGTGCTGGCCTGGGTGAGCACCAGCGGCTCCCCGGAACGGGTGCTGGTGAGCACGTCCGGGCCGGTCGTCAGGTCCTCGGCGGCGACCGTGTCGCTGCGCAGCACGCCGAGACCGGACCCCAGCACCGGGCTCAGCGCGGGCGTGCCGTCCTGCTCGACGAGCTCGTTGTGCCGGTAGCCGAGGAAGGTGAAGTGGCCGTCGGCGAGCCAGCGCAGCAACCCCGCGCTGTCCGCGGCCTGCTTGCCGGGCAGCGCCCCCGGGTGCGCCTCCAGCTCGTCGGCGAGCGACCGGGCGGTGGTCAGCATCCGCTCGGTGTCCTCGACGACCTCGCGGACGTCGCCGAGCACGGTGCGCAGGCCCTGCTCCAGCGCCTGCAACCGGTCCCCGTCGGTGATCCGGTCGACCTCGGCGAGCATCCACGACTCGGCGAGCGCGTCCGCGGGCGGCGCGCCCGGGTCCGCGTGCGGCAGGACCTCCAGCAGCGCGCCCGCGGCGTCGCGGCGCACCACGACGATCGGGTGGATGATCCGCTGCACCTCGGCGCCGTGCCGGGTCAGCTCGGCGATCACGCTGTCCACCAGGTACGGCATGTCGTCGGTGACCAGCTGCAGCACGGTCGCCTGGTTCCGCCAGCCGCCGTCGTCGAGGCTGGGGTTCACGACCTGCACCAGCGGACGGCCCGCGACCCGGTCGGCGGCGAGCGCGTGGTGCGAGCGCAGCGCCTCCACGAGCTCGTCGGGTTCGTCACCGGCGAGCTCTTCGGCAGGCACATGCCGGAAGTAGGTCCGCAGCAACTCGCCGAGCTCCCCCGCGGACTCGGCGGCGCGGTCGAGCAACCAGGCCTTCGCGGCCTCCGGGTTCTCCAGCACGGCTGCCCCGCCGGTCGCGGCGTCGGGGATGGCGGATCGGGGTTTCGAGGTCATCTTCGCTGCTCCACGCTTGACGGCACCGCGTTGTGCCAACACGGCTTCCACCCTAAGCCTGCCAGGCCTGGCCCCGATCAGGTGGGAGCGGCACCGCAAGCTCGGGAAACCTCGCGCGACGCTCGGGTTTCCGGGCGATTCCGGGGGTCCCCGGGGTGTTCTCGCGGGGCGTCGGAGGTGCGCGAGTGCGGAGGATCACGCGGGGAGCGCGGCGGTCGGGGCGGATGCGCGCCGCGTCGTGCGGACGCTCGGTGCGTGGTGCGGGGGTGGGGAAGCGGGCTCGGGTGCGTGGTGCGGGTGCGTGGTGCGGGTGCGTGGTGCGGGTGCGTGGCTCGGGTGCGTGGCTCGGGTGCGGGTGCGGGTTCTGCGCGTGGCACGGGATCTGCGCGTGATGCGGGTTCTGCGCATGGTGCCGGCTCTGCGCGGGTGCGGTCCCCGCGGCGTGGCGCGGGCGCGGGCTCCGCGCATGGCGCCGGCTCTGCGCATAGCGCGGCTCCGCGCAAGGCGCCGGCTCTGCGCATAGCGCGGCTCCGCGCAAGGCGCCAGCTCCGCGCATGGTGCCGGTTCCGCGTATGGCACGGCGATCATGCCGGGTCATCTCGGTGCCGGACCACGAGCAGCCGTCGACGGCGCTCCTCGGCGCGGTGGGAGCGCCTCGACGAGGAGCTCCCGGAACCGGAGCCGGGACGCACGCGGGCGCTGCGCGGGTGCCGGCTCGGCGCGCGGCACGGGCTCGGCGCGCGGCACGGGCTCGGCGCGCGGCACGGGCTCGGCGCGTGGTGCGGGCTCCGCGCGTGGTGCGGGCTCCGCGCGTGGTGCGGGCTCCGCGCGTGGTGCGGGCTCCGCGCGTGGTGCGGGATGCCGGTTCGGCGGGCGCGGGCCGCGGCGGGCACCGCGCCCGCCCTCGCTCCGGAGTCCGGTGATCAGTACCGGGGCGTCCAGGTGTCCTGGGCCGGGCGGCGGTGCCGCGGGCGGGCGTCGGGTTCCGCGTCCGCCTCGTGCTGTTGCGGCAGCCCGACCGCGTGGCCGTTGCTGCCGGGCCTGCCGTGCCGTCCCGGACCGTCGTCGTCGTGGCGCCTGCCGTTCTCGTAGGCCAGCAGCGCTTCGGCCAGCAGGTCCGCCAAGCCGACCTCCCCGGCCGGTTCCTCCGCGGACTGCGCGCCGCCGTCCTGGTGCCGGGCCAGCAGTTCCGCCGCCGATTCGAGGCGGTCGGCGGCGGAACCGCCGGGCGAACCGAACTCCTGCTCACCGGTCGGGGACGTGCCGTGCACCGGGCCGAGCTCGGGACGGGTCGTGTCGAACGGGGAGACCTCCGGGTCGGTGCGGCCGGACGGCTCGGACAGCATGCCCAGCGTCGGCGGCAACCCGTCCCCCGGCTCGACCGTCTCTTGTGGACCGAACGGGTCGGCGGCGGCGTGCGCGGACGTCGGGCGATCCCACGGCGCCGCGTCCCAGCGCGGCGGTGCGGGCGCGGTGGTGCCGGGCTGCTCGTCGGGGTCGGCGTGCCGGGCGCGGCGGCGGCCACCGGAGCTCGGCGGGCCGTCGCCCGCACCGGTGTCCTCGAACCCGGCGTGCCTGTTCTCGGCGGGCTCGAACCCGAGCCCCGCGGAGCTCGCCGGATCGAACCCGGTGTGCTGGCCGCTGGAGGAGCCGTCGTCCTCGGCCGCGGCGCGCTGCTCGCCCAGGAACGCACCCAGGTAGCGGTCCGCCCACGACGCACCGGACCGCGGCGGCTCCGCCACCACCGGGTCCTCGTACCGCTCGACCTCGGCGGGTTCCGCGGCCGCGCGGCGCGACCGGGCGCCGTCCTCGCGGCCGTGCCGCTGCATCTCGGCGAGGCTCTCCCGGATCTCGGCGAGGCTGCGGCCGCGCGAACGCCTGCCGCCTTCCTCGTGCGTCCCGGCATCCGGTTCCGGGAGCTCCTCGTCGAGGTGCTCCACCGCGCCGACCTGCGCCGTCGCCGGCTGCTCGTGGTCCGGCACCGAGATGACCGGCATGATCGCCGTGACGTCCGGGAAACTCGGCTCCGCCGGGGCGCCGCCGCGATCCCACGGCGCGGCCACCTCGGTGGGCGGCGTGTCGACGACGTCCTCCCGGCGCCGCGAACCGCGGGTGCGCGGCGCGGGCCGGTCGTCGGACTGGCCGCCGTCGGACGGCCGGTCCCCGGGTTCGGCGGGGAGCGCGGCGCCGAACGGCTCCGGTTCCGGCTCGGGCGCCGCCGGTTCGCTGCGGGAACCGAAGTCGTAGACCGGGAACCCCTCGCCGAACGGTGCGGAGGTGACGCGCCCGACCGGAACGTCCACGCCGCCGTGGCGGGCGGGTTCGTCGCCCGCGGGCTCGGCCGGTTCGGGCGCGCGGCGCCTGCCACCGGTGCCCGCGGTCTCCTGCCCGGGCGCGCGAGGAGCCGGCATGGCGCCGATCCCCTGCTCGGCGTGGTCTTGGTGCGGCCTGCGGTCGTCGGCGACGCGGCTGGTCAACGTGTCCATCAGCCGTCGCGCAGCGTCGCGCACGCTGCTCTCGCCCGGCTTCCGGTATTCGTCGAGCAGGTCCTCGGGGGCGATGCGGTCGGCGGCGGTGCCGGTCGGCGCGGCCGGGACCTGGTCGGCCGCGGCCTGGTCGCTCGGCGGTTCCGGAGCCGCCGAGGGGTCCGCAGCGGTGGGCGGAGCCGGGAACCCGGGGCTCGCGGCGAACGCGCCGGTGGTGCGCTGGGGGCGACCGGTGCCGTCGGCTCGGCGGCGGCCCGCGGTCTCCTGCTGCTCCGGCGCTTCCGCGGCCGCGTCGTGGGCCCCGGCGGCGGCCGGTTCGGCGGCGTGCGCGCGGCGTCCGGATTCGGCGGCACGTGCGGCACCGGTGCCGGACTCCGGTGCGCCGGTCGCGGTGCCGAACTCGGGTGTGCGGGTCGGAGTGCCGAAATCCGCCGCGGCGGCCGCGGTGCCGGACTCGGCTGCGCGGGTCGGGGCGCCGGACTCGGTGGTGTCGGTGGCGCCGAAGGCCGCGGCGGTGGCCGGGACGGATGACGCGGCGGTCTCCGGCTCGGGCAGGCTGGCCGCGAGCGGTTCCGGTGCAGCGGGTGGTTCCGGCAGGGCGGTGGTCGCCGTGCCGACCGGTTCCGCCGAGACGGGGTGGCCACCGGTGCCGGTGGCCAGCGCCGGGAACTCCTCGAGCAGCCGGATGCGGGCCGCGTGCACGGCGGCCCGCCAGCGGCGGTCGGCGGCGTAGGCGCGGCGCAACGTGGCCAGCGCCTCGACGAACTCCTCGGCCTTCTCGTGGGTCTGCGAGGACATGCTCAGCGATTCGGTGAGCAGGCAGTCCAGCTTGTGCCGCTCCGCGTTGGCGGCGGCGTCGTTGAGCAGCCGCACCGCGGCGGCCAGCTCACCGGCGGGCAGGTGCACGCGGGTCGCCAGGGCCAGCCGCAGCCAGCCGGACGGCCCGGCCGCGGCCGCGCGGACGGGAGTGCGGATCACCGGTGAGGCGGCCTCGACCGCCTCGGTGCGGCGCCCGAGGTCCAGCAGGGCGTGCACCCGCTCCAGCACCAGGCGAGCTCGGATCTCCCCGCTCTCCGCGGCGGGATCACCGAGCCGGTCCAGCAGGGCCAGGCCCGCTTCGGCGGCCCGGGCGGCCTGTTCGAAGTCGCCGTTGCGCCGCAGGTGCCCGGCGCGCGCGGTGCGCACCCGCGCCAGCAGCAACCTGCTGGTGTCCCGGTTCAGCTCGGAGGCCGCCGCGTAGAGCCGGTCGGCCTCGTCGAGCGCTTCGGCGCGCTCGGACTCCCGCTGCTTACCGGGCAGCGCGGCGGCGAGCTCCAGCAGCGCGTGCGCGCGCAGCGACGGTTCGATCCGCTCGCGCTCCAGCACCGGTTGCAGCACGCGCAGGGCGACCTCGTGCCCGCCCGCGGTGCGGGCGCAGCAGGCGAGTTCGACGCGCAGCTCCGCGGCGATCTCGTGATCACCCGCGCGCTCCGCGTCCCGGACCGCGGTGATGGCCCGCTGCGTGATCGCGACCCCGTGCCCGAGGCGGTTGGACGCGAACAACGCCACCGCCTCGGCACGGAGCCGCAACGCGCGGTCACCGATGCGTCTGGCCTCCGCGACCGCCTGGTCGCCGAGCATCAGGGCGAGCTCGGGCACCCGCCAGCGCATCTGCCAAGCGGGTTCGAACAATTCCTGCGCACCGCCCGGATGAGCTCCGTGCACGCTGGCCAAGACGCCTCCCCGTTCAGGTTCAGCCCCGGGTCAACTTCCGGTGGGTGACTCTGTGCGGACGGGCGGCTTCCTGCCCCAGTCTGTCGATCTTGTTCTTCTCGTAGCCCTCGAAGTTGCCCTCGAACCAGTACCACTTCGCCGGGTTCTCGTCGTCGCCTTCCCAGGCGAGGATGTGCGTGGCGACGCGGTCCAGGAACCACCTGTCGTGCGAGATCACCACGGCGCAACCGGGGAACTGCTCCAGCGCGTTCTCCAGCGAGCCCAGGGTCTCGACGTCCAGGTCGTTCGTCGGTTCGTCCAGCAGGATCAGGTTGCCGCCCTCCTTGAGGGTCAGCGCCAGGTTCAGCCGGTTGCGCTCACCGCCGGAGAGCACGCCCGCGGGCTTCTGCTGGTCGGGACCCTTGAAGCCGAACGCGCTGACGTAGGCGCGGGACGGCATCTCGACCTGGCCGACCTGGATGTAGTCGAGACCGTCGGAGACCACCTCCCACACGTTCTTCTTCGGGTCGATGCTGGCCCGGTTCTGGTCGACGTAGGACAGCCGGACGGTGTCGCCGACCTTGACGGTGCCCGCGTCCGGCTGCTCGAGCCCGACGATGGTCTTGAACAGGGTCGTCTTGCCGACGCCGTTCGGGCCGATGACGCCGACGATGCCGTTGCGCGGCAGGTCGAACGACAGCCCGTCGATGAGCAGGTTGTCGCCGAAGCCCTTCTTGAGGTTCTCGACCTCGACGACCTGGTTGCCCAGCCGCGGACCCGGCGGGATCTGGATCTCCTCGAAGTCCAGCTTCCGGGTCTTCTCCGCCTCGGCCGCCATCTCCTCGTAGCGGTCCAGGCGGGAGCGGGACTTGGTCTGCCGGGCCTTGGCGTTGGAGCGGACCCACTCCAGCTCTTCCTTCAGCCGCTTCTGCAGCTTCTGGTCGCGCTTGCCCTGCACCGCGAGGCGTTCCTGCTTCTTCTCCAGGTAGGTGGAGTAGTTGCCCTCGTACGGGTAGGTGCGCCCGCGGTCGAGCTCCAGGATCCAGCCGGCGACGTTGTCCAGGAAGTACCTGTCGTGCGTCACGGCGAGCACGGCGCCGGGGTAGTTCGCGAGGAACTGCTCCAGCCACAGCACGCTCTCGGCGTCGAGGTGGTTCGTGGGCTCGTCGAGCAGCAGCAGGTCGGGCTTGCTCAGCAGCAGCTTGCACAGTGCGACGCGGCGGCGCTCACCACCGGAGAGGTGGCTCACCTCCGCGTCCGGCGGCGGGCAGCGCAGCGCGTCCATCGCCTGCTCGAGCTGCGAGTCGATCTCCCACGCGTCCGCGTGGTCGAGCTCCTCCTGGAGGCGACCCATCTCCTCCATCAGCTCGTCGGTGTAGTCGGTGGCGAGCTGCTCGGCGATCGCGTTGAAGCGGTGCAGCTTCTCGATGATCTCGCCGACGCCCTCTTCGACGTTGCCGAGGACGGTCTTCTCCTCGTTGAGCGGCGGCTCCTGCTGCATGATGCCGACGGTGTAGCCGGGCGAGAGGAACGCTTCGCCGTTGTTCGGCTGCTCGAGTCCCGCCATGATCTTGAGCACGGTCGACTTGCCGGCGCCGTTCGGGCCAACGACGCCGATCTTGGCACCCGGGTAGAACTGGATGGTCGCATCATCGAGGATGACCTTGTCCCCGTGTGCCTTCCGCACCTTCTTCATGGTGTAAATGAACTCGGCCATGCCCTGAATCGTAGTTGCGTCCCGTGTCGGCCCGTGCACCACCGTCGGTTGCCGCGCGCCACCGGCTCCACCGCTGGTCACCGACCCGGCGGGCGGCGCGGAGATCACCCGTCGCGGGCCGCTGCGACGTCCGGCCGATCCACCCCTGCGCCGGTCGCCGCGGTGCCGGACCAGGCGGCGAGGCGCTCGGCGGATCCGGGAAATCGGTTGCCCCGCGCCAGATCCAGGCCCACGGCGGCCGCCTCCACCTCCACGGCGGTGCGCCTGCCGGACGCCGCCTCGAAGTCGCGGGTGCGCAGCCGCCCGGTGACGACCAGCGGCGTGCGCTCGCCCACCACGCCGATCACCCCGTCGGCGACCCGGCGCCTGCAGTGGACGGTGACGATCAGCCGGTCACCGTCGACCCAGCGCTCGGCGTTCCGGTCGTAGCGGCGGGAGTTCCCCGCCAGCCGGAAGGACACCACCCGCTCGCCATCGGTGAACGTGTGGATCCTCGGCTCGGTGAGCACGGTCCCGACCACGGCCACGGTCGTCTCGAACATCTCGCACCTCCTGGAACTCGGGGCCGCCCTTCGGCCCGCTACCAGGATGCGCGGCGTCGATCACCCAGCGCTACCCCGAATTCACGATCTGTGCACAACTCGCGACGCTGTGGACGGATTCCGCGGAATCCGGCTTTCAACCCCCTATCGGGGGTCACCCATCGGACCGAGAAGCCGGGTTCTGCGCCCCTGACCCCGCCGTGTCCCCGGTGGAGAGCCGCCGCAGCATCTCGTTGTAGGCGGCCAGATCCGCGTCCCCGTCCACCGCCGCCTTGCGGTCCAGCCGCCGCGCCTCCCGGTAGTCCGCGCGCGACCACTGGATCAGCAGCGCCAGCATCACCACCACCAGCGGCACCTCCCCCGACGCCCACGCCAGCCCACCGCCCAGGTTCTGGTCCGCCAGCAGATCCCCCGCCCACGGCAGCGACAGCCCGCGGTAGAAGTCCGACCCGATCACGGTGTTCGACATCATCAGCGTGATCCCGAAGAACGCGTGGAACGGCATCGACGCGAACACCATGCCCAGCTTCGCCAGCGACGGCAGCGGCCGGGGCGCCGGATCGATCCCGATCACCGGCCAGTAGAAGACGTACCCGGTCAGCAGGAAGTGCGCGTTCATCACCAGGTGCGCCCAGTGCTGCGGCAGCGCAGCGTCGAACAGGCCGGAGAAGTACAGCGCCCAGAACGACCCGGTGAACAGCGCCAGCGCCACGAACGGATTCGTCAGCCACCGCGTCACCGGCGAGTGCAGGAACGCCAGCAGCCACTCCCGGGCACCCGGCGGCCGTCCCTTCGCCGCGGGCTTGAGCACCCGCAGCGCCAGCGACGTCGGCCCCGCCAGCACCAGCAGCACCGGCGCCAGCATCGACAGGATCATGTGCTGTCCCATGTGGACGCTGAACATCGCGGGCGCGTACCGGCCGATGCCAGAGGAGGTCGCCACCAGCACGCTCGCGCACCCGCACAGCCACGCGATCGTGCGCCCCAGCGGCCACCGGTCGCCGCGCCGGTGCAGCACCCGCACCCCGTACAGGTACAGCCCGGCGAGCACCAGCGCCGCCGTGCCGAAGACCAGGTCGAAGCGGAAGTCGAACAGCAGCCGCAGCGCCGTCGGCGGCCCGTCCAGCGGATAGCCGATCAGCAGCTCGGTCCGGCCCGGCACCGCCCCCAGCTCGGCGGGCGGCGGGGTGCGGCCGAGCGCGACGGCCACCCCGATCGTCGCGAACATGACCAGCACCTCGACGGCGCCGATCCGCAGCAGACCGCCGCCGCCCTGCTCGACGGTGCGCACCGCCCGCTCCCGCTGCAGGTAGCCGATGCCGCCGAGCACCACCAGCAGAACGACCTTGACCAGCACCAACGCGCCGTAGGTCGTGCTGAGCAGCTGGTCCGGCGGCACCCGGGCGAAGGCGTTCACCACCCCGGAGGCCGCCATCACGATCCAGCAGACCAGCGCGATCCGGGAGAACCGGCGCGCCACCAGCCCCGCGTGCGCGCCCTTGCGCGCCAGGTGCGCCAGCAGCGCCACCAGCCCGCCGACCCACAACGTGGCCGAGAACAGGTGGAACAGCAGGCTGTTGGTCGCGATGTCGTGCGCCCCGCCGCTGGCCGAGTGCCCGGTGGCGATCAGCGGGAACATGCCCAGCAGCGACACCGCGAACAGCACCACCGTCCAGCCCCAGGACAGCACCACGCGGCAGCCGACGGCCAGCACCAGCGCGATCCCCGCGGTCAGCAGCCACGCCTTCGCCTCTTCCAGCGCGTCGACGAGCCCGAACAGCACCTGGGCGTCGAGGACCGCGCCGATCGGGCGCCCGGTGGCGTCGGCTGCCGTGAACGGCACGAGCAGCGCGGCGCCCACGCACCACACCCCGGCGGCCCAGCCCGCGGTCCGCACCGCCGCGTAGCCGTCGGCGAGCAGCGGACCGGACCGGCTCGCCGGGATGCCGAACGCGGCCAGCAGCAGCGAGCCGATGCACACCACCGCGCCGCTCTCGGCGAGCACGCGCACCGCGGGCAGGCCGAACGCGGTCACCGCACCCGGGTCGGGCAGCCCCAGCACCGCGTACGCGTCGCCCGCCGACATCGCGGTGAGCGCGGCGGCCACCACCGCCGCGAAGATCCCGGCCGTGACGACCAGGATTCCGACGGTGGTGGACCTGCTGCGTGCGCCGGGAACGGTCTCAGAAGCCACGGAACGAGCCTAACCGCCGGACTCTGACCTGCGGTTTCGGGTGCCCTCGCGCCTCGTCGCCAGGTCGCGGGCCCGGTCACCCGGCAGGCGGGGTGGTGACCGCTGGACGGGATCAGCCTGCGCCGCGGCATCCGGGAGGAGTCCTCGGTGGCGATCCTGATGCTCACCGCGCGCGGCGACGCGGCCGACGTGGTACAGGGCCTGGAGGCGGGAGCCGACGACTACGTGACCGAACCGTTCGACACCATGGTCCTGGTCGCTCGGCTGCGCGCCGCGCTGCGGCGGCGGGAACCGGTGCGGCCCCCGAGGACGCGCCCGCGAGCGACCGGCTCGCGTTCGGCGACCTGGAGCTCGACCGGGACTCGCTGGAGGTGCGCCGCGGCGGGCGGCTGCTGTCGCCGACACCGACCGAACTGCGCCTGCTGCTGGAGTTCACCGGTGAGCCGGGCAGGGTTGCTGTCCCGCGGACGGCTGCTGGAGCAGGCGTGGGACTACCCGGCGAGCAGCGACACCCGGGTCGTCGACGTCCACGTGCAACGGCTGCGGATGAAGGTCGGCGACCGCATCGCGGCCGCGGCACCTCGCGGGAACGACCGCCCGCACGTGACCACCCGGGTCAGAGGCGGGCCACCAGGTTCTCGAACAGCTCGTCGTAGGTGCCGTCGACGGCCGCGAACCGCTGCGGCTTCACCCGGTCCACGAGCACCTGCCGGATGTCCGGGTCGGCCTGGATCAGGCCGATCGCCTCGGACACGAACTCGCCCAACGGCATGGCCCCGGCGTGGTCGGTGCCCGGCCCCATCAGCGTGGTCCTGGTCAACGGCGGCGCCAGCTCGATCAGCTGCACCGGCGTGCCGCGCAGTTGTGCCCGCACCGCCTCGGTGAAGGCGTGCACGCCGGCCTTGGTCGCCGAGTAGGTCGGCGTCAGCGGCATCGGCACGTAGGCGAGACCGGAGGTGACGGTGATGATCGACGCTTCGGGCCGGGTGCGCAGGTGCGGCAGGAACGCGGTGAACACGCGGATGGTGCCCAGCAGGTTGGTCGAGATCGTCCGCTCGGCGACTTCGAGCGCGTCGGCCTCGAGGTGCCGCTCCGGGACCATGATGCCGGAGCTGATCAGCACGGTGTCCAGCTCCGGGAACCGGTCGACGACCCGGTCGCGCAGCGCGGTGATGGACGCGGCGTCGGTGACGTCCACGACCTCCCCGGCGAAGCCGTGCTCGGCGGCCAGCGCCTCGACCCGCTCCCGATCGCGGCCGGTGATCACGACGGAGTTGCCGAGCGCGGCCAGCTGGTGCGCGAACTCCAGGCCGATGCCCGACGTGCCACCGACGATCAGCGCGGTGCGTCCTGTGGTCTTCATCCCTGCCTCCAGTTTCGTTGTTACTTCGAAAACGGTATCACCGATATTTTCAGCGGAACAACTGCACTGATATCACTGATACTTCCAGGCAGGAGGACTGCTATCGTTGCCGATCGTGGGATCGACCGACACCAAGATGAAGATCGTCGAAGTGGCCAAGCGCCTGCTCGACGAAGGGGGCCCGGCCGCGGTGAGCACCCGGGCCGTCGCGACCGCGGCGGGCGTGCACGCCCCGGCGATCTACCGCCTCTTCGGCGACAAGGACGACCTGATGGACGCGGTCGCCGGACACGCGCTCAGCACGTACCTCGCGAGCAAGACCGCGATGCGCCCCTCCGGCGACCCGGTCGAAGACCTCCGCAACGGGTGGCGGCTGCACATCGGCTTCGGTCTGGAGAACCCCGACGTCTACAGCGCCCTCTACGGCTCCCGCAGGCGCCGCGCCCCCTCGGAGGCGGAGCAGCAGGCGGAACGGATCCTGACCGGCCTCGTCCACGCGATCGCCGAAGCGGGACGGCTCGCGGTCCCCGAACCGCAGGCGGTGCAGCTGATGCACGCGGCCGGGCGGGGCACCATCTTCACCCTGATCGGCAGCGACCCCGACCCGGCGGAAGCCGACGCGCTCGCCGACCGCGCCTTCGAGATGGTCCGCGGTGTGATCACCGTTCCGGACCCCGCCGACCGGCCCTCGGTCGCGGACCCGGTCGCGCGCGCGGCCACCACCCTCCGCGCGGCCCTGCCCGACGTCGACCGACTCACCGCACCGGAGAAGGCGCTGCTGGACGAATGGCTCGACCGCGTCCAGGGAAGCGGCCCGCCCTCGCCCGAACGCTGATCCCGCGCGCGGCGGACCCGATCGCAGCACTTCCGGAACCGAACGAGGAACCACCGCGCGCAGCGGCGCATCCGCGGCACCGGAGCACGGCGCGAGGTCCGATCCGGAGCAGGAGGAGAAGATCGTCGTCGAGCACCACCGGACGGTTCTCGGTGGCGTCCCGGACAAGGCGGTCGCCGACCACGTCGAGCCCCGGCACGACCAGGATCGCCCCGAAGCGTTCAGCGGCTTCCCGGCACATGCGCGGCGGCCGGACACCAAGCGCGTCGGCGCCGAGCGAGACAGGGCGGCCACGCATTCCCACCTGATCCGGGAACCCGGTCTACCGGCGCGCGCTCGCGGACCGGTTCTGGCCGGACGACGGGAAAGTCGTCGAGCACCAGGACGTCATCCGAGGCGCCCGCACCGATTCCGGCAACGCGAACGGCGTGTTCCGACCGGTCCGCCGGCCCGACTTCATCGGCCCTGGGCGAGCAGCGCGAGACGGGAGGGTAAAGTGGGGGATGATCTTGATCGAGATCGTCCCCCACCGCTGTGACCAGCATCGGAGCGCCCCCGGCAGGACTCGAACCTGCGACCTAAGGATTAGAAGTCCTTTGCTCTCTCCAGCTGAGCTACGAGGGCCCGCACATCGCTCGCGTGAGCTGCAGCAAGCAGGGTAACCGGCCGCTCCGTCGACAGTGGTACCGACGCCATCGGCGTTGCAGAGCCGGTATCGAACGGCAAGCTGATCGACAGCTGCACGGCGGAATTCACGCCGGAAGATCACAGAGGAATCACCGCGCACGCGTCGGGGCCGCCGCGCGATTCCGCGCGACGGCCCCGACGGCTCCCCCTCAGGAGCAGGATTCCGGCTGCACCTTCAGCACGTCGTCGTCCTGGCCGACACCGGTGAACGCGTACTCGTCGACCGGCGTGGCCACGCCGTCGCGCACGTCGAAGGCGACCCGGGAGCCGTCGTACGACGGCTCGGTGGTCTGGCTCTCGTTGGAGGCGGCCAAAGTGATCAGCACCCGGCCGTCCGAGCCCGCGGGCGCGCACTCGTAGCCGACCCGCGCGCCGACACCGCCACCCTCGGTGATCTTCAGCGGCTTGCCGTCCTGCGTCGTCAGCTCGCGCGGCGCGCCGTCGGCACCCAGGTCCCAGACGCTGAACCACGTGGTGTTCGCGCCGATGGACTCGGTGACCAGCACTTCCTGCTTGCCGTCGTGGTTGACGTCGAGCACGCGCATCGGCTGCGTGCCGAAGGACGGGTCGCCGGTCAGCACCGCCTCGGTCACACGTCCGTCCACAGTGAACTTCAGCGACTGCTGCGCGCCGTCACCGATGGCGGAAAGCTGCGCGGTGTCCGGAGTTCCGTCCCCGTTCAAGTCCACAACGGACGTCTCGCTCGAATCGGCGGCGGCGATCCCCGCCGGCACCAGCGCCATCGCCGCCGCAGCCAGCGCACCGATCCCGACGCCCGCCCGAATTCCGTTCTTCCCCACAGCAGGTTCCTCCCGATCGTTTCGTCGCACCGGGGCGGAGGAAACTCCGTCCCGCCCCCTCACCTGTTCGTAAGACGCCCCGCCGCGCGGCGGGTTGCCCGCGGTTCGGAGAAGTTTCCGGCGGGGCGGCGCCCGGGTGATCCGGAACGCGAGGCCTTGTCTTCCCGCCAGAAGCAAGTAGCCTCCGAAGTGCTGGTGGTTCGCACAGCTCTGCGAAAGCGGAGGTGCGCGAGGCAAGAGGGAACCCGGTGCGAATCCGGGACTGCCCCGCAGCGGTGAGTGGGAACGAACGCCGTCACCGGTCGTCACGACCGGTCACAGCACTGAGCGCGAGCTCGGGAAGCGACGGCCAGTAGAAGACCCCGGTTCCACCGGGAAACGCCCACGAGTCCGAAGACCTGCCGCCGGTGCGCGCGTCCTCGTGACGCGCGCTGTTGCGAGGTCTCGCGGGAAGACCCTGGACGACGAGCCGCCGCGTGCGGCGACGTGTGCCCGGATCATGCCCGCTCGACCTCGCAGAACTGCCGTCCAGCTCGCGAGGAGAGAGCGTTGACCAGCACAATCGGATCCACCGTGCTCGGGTTTCCCCGGATCGGACCGAACCGGGAACTGAAGCGGGCACTGGAGAGCTACTGGAAGTCCCGCACCGGTGAAGCGGAACTGCGCGAGGTCGCGCGCACGCTGCGCACCGACACGTGGCGTTCGCTGCGCGACGCCGGGCTGGACTCGGTGCCGGGAAACACCTTTTCCTACTACGACCAGGTCCTCGACGCCGCCGTCACCTTCGGCGCGATCCCGCCCCGCTTCGCGGAACTGGGGCTGAACCCGCTCGACACCTACTTCGCGATGGCGCGCGGCGTGGAATCCGCGCCACCGCTGGAGATGACGAAGTGGTTCGACACCAACTACCACTACATCGTCCCGGAGATCGGGCCGGACACCGAGTTCCGGCTCTCCGACCAGACCGTCGTCGACCAGTACCACGAGGCCGCCGAGCTGGGCATCAAGACCCGCCCGGTCCTGGTCGGGCCGCTGACGTTCCTGCTGCTGTCCAAATCGCAGGACGGCGCGCCCACCTCGTTCCGCCCGCTGGACAAGGTGGACGAGCTCGTCAGCGCCTACGCCGAACTGCTCGGTGAGCTGCACCGGGCCGGGGTCGAGTGGGTGCAGCTGGACGAACCCGCGTTCACCGCGGACCGCTCGCAGGCCGACCTGGACGCGCTGCGCGCCGCCTACCAGCGGCTCGGCGAGCTCTCGGAGCGGCCGAAGATCCTCGTCGCGTCCTACTTCGGCGACCTCGGCGACGCGCTGGACGTGCTGGCCTCCTCCCCCGTCGAGGCCGTCGGCGTGGACCTCGTCGCCGGGAAGCGCACCGTGGACGAGCTGCCGTCGGTGCCCGGGCTGCGGGAGAAGACGCTCGTCGCGGGCCTCGTCGACGGGCGCAACATCTGGCGCACCGACCTGGACAAGGCGCTCACCACCGCGGCCACCCTGCTCGGCCTCGCCGGTGAGGTCGCCGTCAGCACCTCCTGCTCGCTGCTGCACGTGCCCTACGACGTCGACGCCGAAACCGACCTCGACCCGCAGGTCGCGTCCTGGCTGGCCTTCGCCGCGCAGAAGGTCGGCGAGGTCGTCGTCCTCGACCGCGCGCTGCACCAGGGCCGCGACACCGTCGCCGAGCAGCTCGACGACGCGCGGCGGCGCATCGCCGACCGCGCGGGAGCCGACCGGGTGCGCAACAACCGGGTGCAGGCGCGGCTCACCTCGCTCAAACCCGAGCACGCCCAGCGCGGCGACTACGCGAACCGGCTCGCCGCGCAGCGGAAATCGCTGCGGCTGCCACCGCTGCCGACGACCACCATCGGCTCCTTCCCGCAGACCACCGACGTGCGCAAGGCGCGCGCCGCGCTGCGCACCGGCAGCATCGACCAGGCCACCTACAAGCAGCGGATGCGCGACGAGATCGAACGCGTCATCCGGTTGCAGGAAGACCTCGGGCTCGACGTGCTCGTGCACGGCGAACCCGAGCGCAACGACATGGTGCAGTACTTCTCCGAGCACCTGGACGGGTTCGCCAGCACCCACAACGGCTGGGTGCAGTCCTACGGTTCGCGCTGCGTCCGGCCGCCGATCCTCTACGGCGACGTGTCCCGGCCGCAGCCGATCACCGTGGAGTGGGCGAAGTACGCGCAGCAGCTCACCGACAAGCCGGTCAAGGGCATGCTGACCGGGCCCGTCACCATCCTCGCCTGGTCGTTCGTGCGCGACGACCAGCCGCTCGGCAGCACCGCCGCGCAGGTCGCGCTCGCCATCCGCGACGAGGTCAAGGACCTGGAGAACGCGGGCATCCGGGTGATCCAGGTCGACGAGCCGGCGCTGCGCGAACTGCTGCCGCTGCGGTCCGCCGAGCACCAGGAGTACCTGGACTGGGCGGTGCGCTCGTTCCGGCTCGCCACCTCCGGCATCGCCGAATCCACCCAGATCCACACCCACCTGTGCTACTCGGAGTTCGGCGACGTCATCAACGCCATCGTCGACCTCGACGCCGACGTGACCAGCATCGAAGCGGCCCGGTCCCGGATGGAGGTCCTCGACGACCTCAACGCCGTCGGGTTCGGCCGCGGCGTCGGGCCCGGTGTCTACGACATCCACTCGCCGCGGGTTCCCGAAACCGGTGAGGTCACCGACCTGCTCAAGGCCGCGCTCGCCGCGGTGCCCGCCGAGCGCCTGTGGGTCAACCCCGACTGCGGCCTCAAGACCCGCGGCTACGCCGAGGTCGAGACCGCCCTCAAGAACGTGATCAGCGCTACAGCGGCCGTGCGCCCGGCCGCCGGCTGATCCCGAAGCCGGGGGTGGGTGGTCGCTCTTCCCACCACTGCCCACCCCCGGCCCCACCCTCGCAGCGGAGTGAACGGACCGTTCGTCCGGCTAGATCGGACGAACGGTCCGTTCACCCATCTCGAACGACGCCCTCCCCCGCCGACCGGCTCACGGGGTGAACGGACCGCCGGTCCAGCCGTTCCGGACGAACGGTCCGTTCACCACCCGCTCCTGGTTCGGAGTGAGCGGACCGTTCGTCCAACGAGACGGAGTCAACGGACCGTTCGTCCAACGGGACCGAGTCAACGGACCGCTCGTCCAACAGGACCGAGTCAACGGACCGCTCGTCCAACAGGACCGAGTGAACGGACCCTTCGATCAAGGAGAGCGGGCGAACGGTCCGTTCGTCCAACAGGATCAGACGAATGGTCCGTTCACTCGCCGTGCCGGGGCCGCGCCGGCGTCCGACATGGCGCCGGAGTCACGGGACGGCAACGGCCCGGCCCCGCTGATCACTTTTGCACTACGGCTGCACGCCGCCCCCCGGCTCCGACCCGCGGCAGGGTCGCGCCGATTCGGGTCGAGCCTCCCGACCAACGGCAGGCGATCCGCGACGAATCCGTTGCCACAACGCGGGATTCCTGCGCTGAACGCCGAGCACGAGCACCCGCCGCAAGCCCGTCCGACGCCCACCACGACCCGGCCGAAGCCGCCGTGCAGGTCGTTAGGGTGATCCGGTGTCGGAGCAGTGGAACCACAACGCGCATTACCACCCGCTCGTTCTCGACTCGGTGCCCGAAGTTTGCGACGCGGCGCTCGACGTCGGGTGCGGCGACGGAACGCTGGTGCGCGCGTTGGCGTCGAGGGCGAAGCGCGCGACCGGCATCGACCGCTCCCGCACGATGATCCGCCAAGCCCGCCGCGCCAGCGCCGAGTACGACAACGTGTCCTATGTGGACTCCGATTTCGTCGACTTCGCGGCGAAGGCGCGGGACGGTTCCTACGGTTTCATCAGCAGTGTCGCCGCCCTGCACCACATGGATTTCGACTCCACGCTGACCGCGATGGGCCGGATGCTGGCACCCGGTGGCCGGCTGGTGCTCGTCGGCTTGGCACGGCACCACACACCGCTGGACTGGGCCAGGGACATCGCGGCGATCCCGGTGCACCGCTTCCTCGCCCGCAGGCACGGCGGGGTCGCCGAGCCGCCGGAGGCTCCGGTGAAGGATCCGGCCATGACCTGGGACGAGGTGCGCCAAGGCGCGCAGCGGCTGCTGCCCGGCGTCCAGTACCGCCGGTTGCTGCTGTGGCGCTACGCGCTCACCTGGGACAAGCCCGGCCGCGCCTGACCACCCGTCTCGCCCCCGCTTCCCCGAGTGAGCGGACCGTTCGTCCAGTCCGATGGGACGAACGGTCCGTTCACCGAGGTCGATACGCCCCTGCCAACCGGTCGTACGCGAACCTCTTTCCGGAGTGAGCGGACCGTTCGTCCAGCTAGATCGGACGAACGGTCCGTTCACTCATCGATGCGGGGGCGCGGGGCTCCGCAGGACGACCGGCCCGGCGCGCACACAGGCGCAGTGAACGGACCGTTCGTCCGACGGGACCGGACGAACGGTCCGCTCACTCCGGTTGGCGTCAGGCCCGGGCGGTGACCCGGTGGAAGGCGTCGACGAGGTCGCCGAGCTCGGGGACCTGCTCGGCTTCGGCGAGGGTCTTCTCGAGGGTGGCGTGGTGCGTGGGCCGCGCCTGCTCGAGGAGCGCGCGGCCTTCGTCGGTGAGCTCGGTGTAGATGCCGCGCCGGTCGTCCTTGCACAGGATCCGGGTGAGCAGACCGCGATCTTCGAGGCGGGTGACGAGCCGGGTGGTGGCGCTACCGCTGAGCGCGGCGGCGCGGCTGAGCTGCTGCATGCGCATGTGCCAGCCGTCCTGCCTGCTGAGCGCTTCCAGCACCGTGTACTCGACGACGGACAGGCCGTGGTCGGCGCTGAGCGACTTCTCCAGCGCGGTTTCGAGCATTCCGTGCAGTGCGGCGAGCGTGCGCCAGCCCTGCGCGCGCACTTCGACCGCGTCGTCGGCGATCCCCACTCCGCACCTCCTAGTGGCGAGCCCGTCGGGTGAGCTCGCTCTCCCCGCCATCCTAGCAGCTTGCGCAGATAGCAAGCGCCTGCAACTATTTATGAAGCGCATGCAACTACCGGCTCAAGCCGACTTTTCTCCCGCGCACGACACTCCCGCTTCAACCCGCACCCCCGCGGGAACCCGACGACGAACACCCGAGGAGAGCGAGCATCCGATGAACACCGATATGTCCGGCCGCACCGCACTGGTCACCGGCTCCACCAGCGGCATCGGCGAGGCCATCGCGGCGGGCTTCGCGCGCGCCGGAGCCGACGTCGTCGTCAACGGCCGGTCCCGGGACCGGGTCGACGCCACCGTCGAATCGCTGCGCTCCGACACCGGCGGCTCGGTGCGGGGCATCGCCGCGGACATCGGCACCGCCGACGGCGCCGCGGCGCTCATCGCCGAACTGCCGGACGTGGACGTGCTGGTGAACAACGCCGGGATCTTCTCCGCCACCCCGGTCTTCGAGATCAGCGACGCCGAGTGGTCCCGGTTCTTCGAGGTGAACGTGCTCTCCGGCGTACGCCTGGCCCGGCACTACACCCCGCGCATGGTGCGGCGCGGCTGGGGCCGAGTGATCTTCATCAGCAGCGAGTCCTCGATCTTCATCCCCACCGAGATGGTGCACTACGGGATGACCAAGACCGCGCAGCTGTCCGTCGCGCGCGGCATGGCGCAGGAGGTCAAGGGCACCGGCGTCACCGTGAACAGCGTGTTGCCCGGCCCGACGCTGACGCCCGGCGTGGCCGAGTTCATCGCCAGCCGGGTCGGCGACGACGTGCCGTTCGAGGAGGCGGAGCGCCGCTTCATCGCCGAGGAGCGGCCGAGCTCGTTGCTGGGCAGGCTGATCCGGCCCGAGGAGGTCGCGAACCTGGTGCTCTACGCCGGTTCCGAGGCCGGTTCGGCGACGACCGGGGCCGCGCTGCGCGTGGACGGCGGAGTCGCGCCGTCGCTGGCCTGACGCACCGGCGCGGATCCGGCGGGCGAGCGAAGCCCACCGGATCCGCCGCCACTCAGCTCCGGTACTCGGCGAGGAACGGACGCATCGCGTCGAGCATGCCCACCGGGTCCTCCTCGGGCACGTAGTGGCCGGCTCCCTGCAGCACGACGCTGGTGACGTCCGTCGCGACCGCGCCGATCTCGGCCGCCATTCCCTCCCCGACGGACTCCGAACCGGCGATGGTCAGGATCGGCAGGGTCAGCTTCCGCTCCCGCCGCACCAGGTTCTGCTCGATGATCGAATCGATGGCGCGGTAGTAGTCGAAGCTGGCGCGCAGCGCTTCCGGATCGCGCAGCGCCGCCACGTAGACCTGCACCGCGTGCGGCGGGATCGAGGTGGGCGTGGCGGCCTTCGTGGTGAACTGGTGTCCGAAGTAGACGTCCTCCCGGCCGGTCACCAGCCGCTCGTTGACGCCGAGCGCGCGGTTGAAGTTGAAGTGCCACAGGAAATCGCTGGTCCGCCGGTCGGCGAGCAGCGGCGGCGACTCGGAGAGGCCGGGCACGATCGCCTCGGAGAACACCGCTCGCTCCAGCACCTCCGGGTGGTCGGCGGCGAGCGCGTAGCCGGTCCAGGTGCCGACGTCGTGCGAGACCAGCGCGAACCGCTCGTGCCCCAGGGCGCGCATCAGCTCCACCAGGTCGGTGGCCAGCGTCCCGGAGTCGTAGCCGCCGACGGGCTTGTCCGTCAGGTTCACGCCGCGCGGGTCCACCACCACGACGGAGAAACGCTCGGCCAGCTCGGGGAGCACGAAGCGCCACTGGTACCAGTTCTGCGGCCAGCCGCCGAGCACCAACAGCGGCGGGCCGTCGCCGCCCGTGAGGTAGTGCGTGCGCAGGCCGCCGACCGTGGCGTAGTGGTCCTGGAAGAGCTCGGTGAACCCGTCCGGCAGCAGTGGCGCCGCAGCGAGGGAACCGGGGCCGTGCGGGACTTCGGTTGAGGTCACGAGGAAACTCCGTGTTCGACGAAGGAGAAGGGGCCCGGCCGGGTGCCGCTCGGCGCCCAGCGGACGGCGCACGCGGGGGTGGCCGTACCGGCCGGTGCGACCTACACTAGCCATGTTGGAACGATCAGTCAAACATGGCGGAGGGAGTGCGCAGATGGCAGGACGCAAGCAATTCGACGTCGACACCGCCCTGGACGGCGCGATGCACGTGTTCTGGGAGCACGGCTACGCCGAAGCCAGCCTCAGCAGGCTGCTCGCCGCCACCGGGCTCGGCCGCGGATCGCTGTACTCCACCTTCGGCGGCAAGGACGAACTGCTCGAGCGCAGTGTGCGCCGCTACGCCGAACGGTTCGCCGCACCCATGTCGGCCGCGCTGCGCTCCCAGCCCGACGACCCCGCCGCCGCCGTCCGCGCCTTCTTCGACACCGTGCTCACCCGGCTCGCCGACCCTGATGTGCCCGCCGGATGCCTCATCACCCGGCTCGCCGCCGAGACCGCGGATCTGGCGGACCCGCTGCGCGAAGTCGTCGCCGAATCGCTCGCCGGGCAGCGCGCCGAGATCCGGGCCGCCCTCCGCGCCGCCGAAGGCCCGCTGCCCGCCGAACGCCTCGACGACCTGGCGCTGTACGCGGCCGCCGTCAACCAGTCCCTGACCGTGCTGCACCTGGCCGGGACCCCGGTGACCGAGCTGCGCACCGTCGCCGACCTCGCGCACGAGCACATCGCAGCGGCCCTGCCCACCCCCGGCCGAGCGGAGTGAACGGACCGTTCGCCCAACCAGATCGGACGAACGGTCCGCTCACTCATCAAGTTCGGTCGCACACGAACCTCCGGCTGGAGTGAACGGACCGTTCCTCCAGCTGGACGGGACGAACGGTCCGTTCACTCCGCCGCTGCGGGCATCGGCGGAGGCGACCAGCGGCACCCGGTGAGCCGCACGTACCGAGCGCCGTCCGCCCGACCAGAAGCGAGTGAACGGACCGTTCGCCCAACCAGATCGGACGAACGGTCCGTTCACTCGTGCCCGAAGTGGGTGCCGGGCGGGTGCCGGGCTCTGTGGCATCTGACGCAGACGACGCGCACCGCGGGTGCTGGACTGATCACGCACCGAGTTCGCCGCACCGCAGGGAGAACGCCATGGACCGCGAAGGCACCACATCGACCCGGCCCGCGACACCGCGCGAACGCGCGGACGACCACCTCACCCCGGAGCAGGAGCTGGAGGTGGCGCTGCGCACCGCGGGCGACTTCCGCACCTGGATCTCCGGTGCCGACACCAAGGCGGGGCTGCTCATCCCCGCCCTCGGCATCGGAATCGGCGGAGCGGGCAACGCCATGTCCCGAGCGCCCGGCGAACCGGTGCACGCCGGACCGCCGCAGATCGCGTCGCTGGTGCTGCTGATTCTGCTGCTGTGCGGGGCGCTGGGCGCGCTGCTGCACGTCGCGGCGGTGCTCACCCCGCGCACCGGGGCACCCGCCGGCGGGGCGAACCCGTTCGCCTTCCCCACGTTCCGCCCGGCCCGCGGCGCCTCGGCTACCGAGCTGTGCACGCTGGCGTGGCGCCAGGCGGAGGCGTTGGCGCTCATCGCGACCACCAAGTACCGGCGGTTACGGGCCGCGCTGCACTGCTGCTGCGGTGCGCTGCTGGCGTTCCTGGTGTGGACGGTGCTGCGCGCGCTGTGCTGAGCTCACCCGGGTTCGGCGTGCTCGGCGAGCAGCTCCCGGTTCAGCACGGTGATCCGGCGCCGCTGCGTGTCGACGGCGCCGCGGTCCCGCAGCTCGCGCAACGCCCTGGCCACCGCCTCCCGCGAGGCACTGGTCGCGGCCGCCAGTTCGGCCTGGCTCAACGGGATCGCGATCGCGTACCGGCCCGCGGCCTCGCGCACGCCGTGCTCTCGGACCAGTTCCAGCAGCAGCCGGGCGAGCCGCTGCCCCACCCCGGCCGAGGCGAACTCCACCCGGTACCGGTCGGACTCCCGCATCCGGGCGACCACGCCGACCAGCAGCTCGAACATCACCTCGGGGTGCCGGTGCAGGAACCGGCGGAACTCGGCGCCCGGGACCACGTCCGCCTGCACCGGGCCCAACGCGGTCACCGCGGACGCCCGCGGCTGCCCGTCCACCGCGGAGAACTCGCCGATCACCGAACCGGGGCCGCGGATCGCGAGCATGGTCTCCGCGCCGCGCGTGGACATCGACCACACCTTGACCCGGCCGCTGCGGATGAGCAGCACGTGGTCCGAGCCGTCGCCGACGCCGAACAGCACGGCGCCCTCCCGCCAGCGCCGGGGCGTGCCCACCGACCGCAGTGCGGCGACCGCCGCCTCGTTCCACCGTTCGCTCATGCCGCCCCCTCCGCCATGATCGTCCACGACGCGCCGCGGACGACGTGATCGTGCGGATCAAGCTTGGCAGGCGCGGGCGCAGGTCGGCCAGCAGCCGCCCCGCCGCGGAGGCCGCGCGGTCAGCTGAAGGTGGGCAGGCCCACCGCGGCGTCGACGGCGATCGCCACGAACAACACCGCCAGGTACGAGTTCGACAGGTGGAACAACGTCATCGGGTTCGTCGTGCGCCCCTGCCGCACCGCGGCGTGCAGCCGCTGCGCCACGATCAGGAACGCCGCGCCGGACAACACCGCGACCGCCACGTACACCCAGCTAGTCGCGGGCACCAGCAGCAACGTGGAGGCCACCGTCGCCCAGCTGTACACCAGGATCCGCGCCGACACCTGCCGCGGCGTCGCCACCACCGGCAGCATCGGCACCCCGGCGCGCGCGTAGTCGTCCCGGTACTTCATCGCCAGCGACCAGAAGTGCGGCGGCGTCCACAGGAACACGACCGCGAACATCACCAGCGCGGGCCACTCGACCTCGCCCGCCACCGCGGCCCAGCCGATCACCACCGGCATGCAGCCGGCGGCCCCGCCCCACACGATGTTCTGCGAGGTGCGGCGCTTGAGCAGCAGCGTGTACACGAAGACGTAGAACAGGATCGCCGCCAGCGACAGCACCGCCGCCAGCAGGTTCGCCCCGATCGCCAGCACCGCGAACGACACCGCGCCCAGCACGATCCCGAAGATCAAGGCGTGCTTGCGCGGCACCTCGTAGCTCACCAGCGGGCGGCTGCGGGTGCGGTGCATCACCGCGTCGATGTCCGAGTCGGCCACGCAGTTCAACGCGTTCGCGCTGCCCGCCGACATGGCGCCGCCGACCAGCGTCACCAGCACCAGCCACGGCGACGGGATGCCGCGCTCGGCCAGGAACATCGCCGGGATCGTGGTGACCAGCAGCAGTTCGATGACTCGCGGCTTGGTCAGCGCGAAGTAGGCGGCCAGCACGCCGCGCCGCTTCGCAGTGGTGGTGGGAGTGGCCTCGGCCTGTTCGGGAACGGCCGTCATGAGCTCGTCGACCCGGTCGTCGCCGCGGACTCGAACGGCAGCGGCTCACCGCCGGTGCGCAGCCGGTGCCACAGCACCACCTTGCGCTCCGCGAAGAACGCGCCGAGCGGGATCGTCCCGGCCAGCAGCACCAGCAGCATCCGGCCGTACGGGATGCGCAGCTGCACCGTGGTGACCAGCGCCACGAACAGGTACACGATGTAGAGGTACCCGTGGCCGATGCCGATCGTGGTCGTCCACGAATCGCCCATCAACTGCGCGGACGAGCCCTCGGGCCACAGGTATTTGAACACCATCGCCAAGCACAGCAAGATGAGCAGCACCGCTGTCACGTACGCCATGACCCGGTAAGCGGCCAGAACGCCAGGCTTCACCACAGATCCCTCAATCCCGCCTCTGCCACGAACACCGGAAACGACCGTACGCCACCGCCGGTGCGCGCCTGCGCGTGACCTGGCGGGACAGTGGTGCCGGCCACGCGACGACGTGGCTCAGGCCACCCCGGGCAGGCCGTAGGCGCGGGCGATCAACTCGTAGGAGTGCAGCTTCGCCTCCCGGTCGTACAGGTTCGCGGTCAGCATCAGCTCGTCGACCTCGGTGCGTTCCCGCAGCTCCTCGAGCTCCGCGTGCACCGATTCCGGCGTGCCGTAGATCGCGTCCGCCAGCCACGAGTCCACGATGCCCTGCTCCACTTCGGAGTACTGGTGGTCCCGCGCCTCCTGCGGGCTCGGCATCCGGCCCGGATTCCCGCTGCGCAACCGCAGCATGCTCAACGCGATCGGGCGCGCCAGGTCCAGCGCCTCCTCCGCGGTGTCGGCGGCGATGGCCTGCGCGCCGATCATCGAGTACGGCTCGTCCAGCACCTCCGACGGCCGGAACGACTGCCGGTACAGGTCCAGCGCAGGCAGCGTGTTCCGCGCCGAGAAGTGGTGGGCGAACGCGAACGGCAACCCGAGCGCGCCCGCCACCTGCGCGCTGAAGCCGCTCGAACCCAGCAGCCACACCGGCGGCGCCTGCCCGTGCGGGACCGAACTCACCTCCGCGTACGGATGGTCGGCGGTGAACCCGTCGCCGAGGAACCGCAGCAGGTCCCCCAGCTGCTCCGGGAAGTCGTCCACCGACAGCGGGCCGCTGGTGCGCCGCAACGCCCGCGCCGTCCCCTGATCGGTGCCGGGGGCGCGGCCGATGCCCAGGTCGATGCGGCCCGGGTGCAACGCCTCCAAGGTGCCGAACTGCTCGGCGACGACCAGCGGCGCGTGGTTCGGCAGCATCACGCCGCCCGAACCGAGGCGCAGCGTGCTCGTCGCCGCCGCCAGGTGCGCGATCACCACCGGTGGCGAGGAGCTCGCGATGCCCGGCATGCCGTGGTGCTCGGCGACCCAGAGCCGGTGGAAACCCCAGCGTTCCGCGGCCTGCGCGAGTTCCGTGGTGGTGGCCAGCGCCTCTCCCGGCGTGGTCGGCACGCCGACGGGAGCGAGATCCAAGATCGAGAGCGGGACGGCCGAACGACCTCGTGCGGTACCGCGGATCGGGTCGGGCCGGGATGCGGGACCGGCGGCCTCGAGGGCGGTGCGGTCCGGGTTGGCGACGGTGTCCATCGTCGCTTGCAACCGCCTGGTGCGGGGACTTTGTTCCCGGACGCCTGTGCCGGTGCTCACACGCCCTTAGCGGAGTGAGCGGACCGTTCGTCCAGTCCCGTTGGGCGAACGGTCCGTTCACCCCGGCCAGAAGACGTTCGCGTTCCCGGCGCAGCACGGCCGGCACGGTGCCGGAGTGAACGGACCGTTCGTCCGGTGCCGTTGGACGAAGGACCCGTTCACCCCGGCCGTCCGCTGATCGACCGACGGACAGGACGAGTGAACGGACCGTTCGTCCGGTGTCATTGGGCGAACGGTCCGTTCACCCCAGCCGTCCACGGCGGTGATCGACCGGCGGACGACACGAGCGAACGGACCGTTCGTCCGGTGTCATTGGGCGAACGGTCCGTTCACCCCGGTCGACCGCGGCCCGGTGATCGATCAGCGGGCGGGACGCGTGAACGGACCGTTCGTCCCATCCGGTTGGTCGAACGGTCCGTTCACTCGCGGAAGCGGGCGCCCGGTCTCGGCCGCGGGCAGGCGAAGTGAACGGACCGTTCGTCCGATCTGCTCGGACGAACGGTCCGTTCACTCCAGTACCGGGTCAGGCTCGGTCGCCGGTGAGCGCGTAGTCCGCGTGCACCGCCGGTTCGGGCGCGCTGCGGTAGCGGAGGATGGATTCGCGGATGTCCCCGGCCCGCACGGCCCCGTTCGACAGCAGCGACGAGGTGATGCCGTGGGTGTGCTCGGTCCCGCCTTGGAAGTACACGCCGCCGCGCACCCCGTCGGTGGTGCGCACCCGGTAGTCGCGGTCGACCTGCACCTGCCCGTCGCCGTCGCGGAGGCATTCCTCCCAGGTGCGCCCGAGGAAGCGGCCGGGGTCGCCGGGCCGGCAGCCGGTGGCGTAGACGAGGACGTCGGAGTCGAGGACGGTCCGTTCGCCGGTGGGCAGGAATTCGACGGTGACGGCGACGCCCTCACCGGTGGCGCGCACGTCGACGACCCGGGAGGCGTTGAGCATCCGCAGCCGTTCCTCGCCGCGCACCTTCTCCTGGTAGGCGCGGGCGTAGAGCTCCTCGATGAGTTCGAGGTCGACCACCGAGTAGTTGGTGTTGCGGTGGTAGTCCATGAGCATCTGCTTCACCCCGCCCGGCGCGGTGTAGAAGTGGTCGACCGCGTCGGGGTCGAAGATGCGGTTGGCGAAGGGGCTGTCGTCGGCGGGGGTGTGCCCGTACCGGCTGAACACCGAGCAGACTTCGGCGCCGGTGAAGGTGCGGTGCAGGTAGTCGGTGACCTCGGCGGCGCTCTGCCCGGCGCCGATGACGGTGAACCGCTGCGGGTCGCTGTCGCGGAGTTCGCCGACGCGGTGCATGAGTTCGAGGTTGTGCCACACGTGGTCGCCGAGTTCGGCGCCCGCGGGCAGGCTGGCTTCGAGCCCGACGGCGATGACGATGTTGCGGGCGCGGCTGGCGGTGACCTGGCCGGAGCCGTGCCGCACGAGCACTTCGAAGACCTCGCCGTCCTGCACGGGCCGCACGTCGATGACTTCGGCGCCGTACTGGACGAGGTGGTCGAGCCGGCCCGCGGCCCACTCCAGGTAGTCGTGGTATTCGACCCGGGTGGGGAACATGGTCTTGTGGTTGATGAAGTCGACGAGCCGGTCCTTGTCCTTGAGGTAGGACAGGAAGGAGAAGTCGCTGGCGGGCTCCCGCATCGTCACGAGGTCTTTGAGGAACGAGACCTGCATGGTGGTGCCTTCGATGAGCATCCCGCGGTGCCAGCCGAATTCCGGTTTGCGTTCCAGGAAGCTCGCGTCGAGCCGTTCGTCCTCACCGCATCGGCGGTTGTGTTCCTCGACGGCTACGGCCAGCGCTAAGTTGGAGGGGCCGAAGCCGATGCCCAGGATGTCCTGGACGTGGCCTTGCACGTGGGTCGGAGCCGCAGACACGGTTGTCCCTTCGCCGGTACCCGGTCGGTGTCGCGCGCGGGCACGGTGGAATCCGCAGACCGCTCGTCAGTCGCGGTCGTGGTTGTATCGATCGTGGTAGTCGGTTTCGGCCATGCCGGCCTTCCAGTAGCCGATGGCCAGCACTGACGCGGGATCGAACCCGCGGTCCTGCCGCAGGTGGCGGCGGATTCCGCGGACGACCCCGGATTCACCGGAGACCCAGGCCGACACGTCGAGCCTGTCGGGGATGTCGAGGTCGCGGACCGCGTCGGTGAGCAGGGTGGAGCGCCCCGCGGGGACCCCGTCGCGGTGCAGCCAGGTCATCCGCACGTTCGGCGGGCATTCGATGTGCTGCTGGTCGCTGCTCCCGCCGACTTCGAGGAAGACCTGGCCGCTGGCGGTGATCGGGAGCTCTTCGATGATCGAGGCGATGGCGGGCATCGCCGTCTCGTCGCCGACCAGCAGGTACCAGTCGGCTTCCCGGCAGGTGCGCCCGCCGGGCCCGAGCACGCCGAGGTAGTCACCGGGTTCGGCCCGGCGCGCCCAGGACGCGGCGACACCGTGGTCTCCGTGCATGACGAAGTCGATGTCCAGCTCGCCGCGGTGCTCGTCGTAGCGGCGCACCGTGTAGGTGCGCATCGTGGGTCGTTCGTGCGGTTCGGGCCAGTCGTAGCGGCCTTCGTCGTTGAGGACGGGGAGCACCGGGCGATGCTGACCGGGTTGCGGGACGAACACCTTCACGTTGGGTCCGCTGTGCCGCTCGCGGAATCCGGCGAGCTCCTCGCCGCCGAGGGTGATGCGGCGCATGGACGGCGAGAGATCCGTCGTGCGCAGCACTTCCAGCGTGCGGGTCGGCGGGCGGTGGTGCGTGCCGCGTCGGGGTCGGTCCGCTGTCGTCATCGGGCCTGGCGTTCCTTCCTCACAGTCTCCAGAACGATCACTGGAATTAAGGCTAGCCTAACCATAGAACGTCGGGATGTCTTCATCCGGTGGGCCAGATCTCGCCACCCGCTCGAGCGGAACCGTCAGCCCCGCCCGGCGGGCACCGCGTCGGCCCCGTCCCCGGCTTCGGCCGCGCGACCAGCGGTGGCGCGCAGTTCCGCCGGGTTCTTGATGCGCAGCGCGACCAGGACGCCGAGCAGCGCGAATCCGGCGGAGACGAGCATCGCAAAGTGGTAGACGCCGAGCGACCCGGAAGATCCCGCGCCGCCGATCGCCAGCACTCCCGCGGTCACCGCCACGCCCAGCGCCGAACCGACCTGGCGCTGCACGTTGAACAGGGTGGAGGCGCCGCCGGTGGCGGTGGCGCTGATCGTCGCGAACGCCACCACCTGCAACTCGATCGAGGCGGCGCCGACGAAGAAGCCGGAGGCGAACTGCACGGCACCCGCCGACAGCGGACCGATCACCAGGTTCATCGCGGCGAACGAGCCCGCGGCGCCGAGCATCGCCAGCGCGATCAGCAGCCGCGGCCCCAGCTTCGGGTGCGCCCACGTCACGGCCTGCGAGGCCACCATCAGCCCCACCGCCTTCGGCAGCGTCACCAGGCCCGTCTCCCACGGCGAGGCGCCCATCCCCGTCTGGTACATCAACGTGAACCCGTAGAGGGTGCCGAGGAAACCGGCCACGCAGGTCGCCAGGATCAGGCTGGCCCGCCGGAACGAGGAGTCGCCGAACAGGCGCACGTCCAGCATCGGCTGCCGCGACCGCAGCTGGCTCACCACCAGCGCCACCAGGCAGCCGAGGCCGGCCGCGCCCGCCAGGTAGAAGTGCGGCGAGCCGGGACCGCGCATCGACACCGCGTCCAGCGCGTACATCAGCAGCCCCAGCCCGGGCGCGGCCAGCGCGAACCCGACCAGGTCGAACCGCTTGTGCACCGATTCGACGTGCTCCCGCAGCCGCAGCGCCCCGTACACCAGCGCCAGCACCCCGAACGGCACGTTCACGAAGAACCCCCACCGCCAGGTGAGCTGCTCCACGAACAGTCCGCCCAGCACCGGGCCCAGCGCGGGGGCGACGGCCGTCGGGATCACCAGCACCCGGGACAGCTTGATCCGCTCCTGCGGCGGGTAGGCGCGGAACAGCATGGTCAGCGCCACCGGGCTCAGCACCCCGCCGCCCGCGCCCTGCACGATGCGGGCGAGGGTCAGCTGGGTGAGGTCCTGCGCCGCCCCGCACAGCGCGGAGGCCAGCACGAACGCGCCGAACGCGGCCAGGAACACCTTCTTGGTGCCGAACCGGTCGCCGAGCCACCCGGACACCGGGATGCACACCGCGAGGCTCACCAGGTACCCGATGTTGATGGCGCTGGTCGCGCTCGGCGGCACCCCGAACTCGGCGCCGATGGCGGGCAGCGCCACGTTCACGATGGTGGCGTCCATGCCGTTCATGAACATCGCGGCGACGTAGACGATGCACACCGCGACCTTGGGGTCGTTCACACGCATGAGGTTCTCGTTCTACGCGCCGTTGCGGGCCGGACGGATGTCCGTCCAGTGCACCTCGATGTGCTCCAGGCAGGCCTGCCGGTCGGCGGGGCCGTGCGCGACGGTCCACCCGTCCGGCACCCGGATCCGCTCCGGCCACAGCGAGTACTGGTCCTCATCGTTGATCAGGGCGTAGAACGAGCCGTCGGCGTCGTCGAACGGATTGCTCATGTTCCGGAACTCCTTCGCGGGTCTGGGCCGGGTGCCGCGCCGCCGCGGAGCCGATCTTCGACGACGGCGGCGATCTCGGCGAGCGGGGCGGGCCGGGTCATGTCCTTGTGCTCGCAGGCGATGTCGTGGTTCTCCACGACGCCGTCCACGTACGGTTCCCACATCCGGGGGGTGAGCGAGGCCTTCGCCTGGTTCTCGGTGGCGGTGAAGAACAGCAGGTCGCCGTGGAAGGTGCCGTGGTCGGCCTCGTTCTCGAGCACCGCGCAGTTGGCGAAGTTGTCGATGATCGCCTTGACGGTGTGCTCTTCGAGGTTGGCCAGGGCGCTGCCCTCGGCGGAGAGGATCTCCATCACGTCCGCGCGGTGCAGCGGGCCGTCGCCGAGCTGCGCCATGTCGTAGCCCGCCATGTAGAGCAGCGCCTTGAGCGCCTCCTCCTCGGTGGGCAGCACGTCCCACACGTCCTTCGGGTACGAGTCCAGCATGCACAGGAACCGGACCTGTTCGCCCTGGTCCTGCAGCTGGGTGCTCATCTCGTGGGCGATGACGCCGCCGAAGGACCAGCCGAGGAAGTGGTACGGCCCGTGCGGCTGCACGGTGCGCACGTGCTCCAGGTATTCGGCGGCCATCGCGGCGAGGTCGTCGAGCACCGGCGCCGGTTCGTCGAGCCCGCGGGACTGCAGGCCGTAGAGCGGGCGCTGCGGGTCGATGTGCTTCATCAGCCCGGAGAACGGCCAGGCGAGCCCGGCCGCCGGGTGCACGCAGAACAGCGGTTCCTTCGTCCCCTCGGTGCGCAGCGGCAGCAGGATGCCGAGCGCGTCGCCCTTGCCGCCGGTGCGCACGCGCGCGCCGAGCCCGGCGACGGTGGGGGCGGCGAACAGGCTGCCGACGTTGAGCTTCACGCCGAGCGCCTCGTCGATGCGGGCGATCAGCCGGGCCGCGAGCAGCGAGTGCCCGCCGAGGTCGAAGAACCCGTCGTGCACCCCCACCCGCGGCAGTTCGAGGACTTCCGCGAACAGCGCGCACAGCACTTCTTCGGTGGGATCGCGGGGCACGGCGGAGCCGACGGCGGCGGCCAGGTCCGGTTCGGGCAGGGCGCCGCGGTCCAGCTTGCCGTTCGGCATCAGCGGCAGCGCGTCCACGAACACGATCGCGGCGGGCACCATGTAGTCCGGCAGCGATTCGGCGACGTGCGCGCGCAGTTCCGCCTGTTCGACCTCTTGCTGGGCGACGACGTAGCCGATGAGCCGCTTGTCGCCGGGCCGGTCCTCGCGCACCACGGTGGCGACCTGGGCGACCGCGGGGTGGCGGGCCAGGGCGGCTTCGATCTCGCCGGGTTCGATGCGGAAGCCGCGGATCTTGACCTGGTCGTCGGCGCGCCCGGCGAAGTCGAGCGCCCCGTCCGAGCGCCAGCGCACCAGGTCACCGGTGCGGTACATGCGGGAGCCGGGGGCGCCGTACGGGTCGGCGACGAAGCGTTCCGCGGTGAGCCCGGGCCGCTTCAGGTAGCCGTGGGCGAGGCCGGTGCCGGAGACGTACAGCTCGCCGACGACGCCCGGCGGCACCGGGCGCAGCGCCGCGTCGAGCACGTACAGCCGGGTGCCGGGGTCGGGGACGCCGATGGGCACCGAGGTGCCGGTGTCCGGTTCGCAGTCCCACAGCGTGGAGTTCACGGTCGCTTCGGTCGGTCCGTAGCAGTTCAACATCCGCCGGTCCCGGGACCAGCGCTGGACCAGGTCGGCGGGCACCTTCTCCGCGCCGCACAGCAGCGTCGCGTTCGGCGGCAGGTCCACTTCGGGCGGGAACATGCCCATCACGGACGGGCCGATGGCCAGGTGCGTGACCCGGTGCTCGGTGGCGTAGTCGGCCAGCGGTGCGCCCGGCACCCGCCGGTCGGCGGGCACCACGACGAGGGTGCCGCCGGAGAGCAGGCCCATGCAGATCTCCCAGAACGCCACGTCGAAGCTGGGCGAGGCGAACTGCAGCACCCTGCTCTCGGCGGTGACGCCGACCCGCCGGGTCTGGGTGGCGACGAGCCCGGCTACGCCGGTGTGCGGGACGACGACGCCCTTGGGCCTGCCGGTGGAACCGGAGGTGTAGATCACGTACGCCGGGTCGTCCACAGTGGACTTCCGGGGCGGGGTGCCGGTGGGCCGGGCGGCGAGCGCCGCGCGGACGTCCGCGTCGTCCAGCAGCACCGCGGGCGCCCCGTCCGGGACCCGGTCCGAGCGGGCCAGCACCAGACCGGGCTCCGCGTCCTCGATCATGTGCTGCAACCGGTCGGCCGGGTAGTCCGGGTCCAGCGCCAGGTAGGCCGCGCCGGAGGCCAGCACCGCCAGCAGGCCGATGATCAGCTCCGGGGACCGCGGCAGCATCACGCCGACGATCGCGCCGGGCCCGGCGCCGCGCTCGATGAGCAGGTGCGCGAGCGCGTTCACCCGCTCGCCCAGCTCGGCGTAGCTCAGCTCCACGTCCTCGAAGACCAGCGCCGGCTCGTCCGGGTGCGCCGCGATCCGCGCGTCGAGCAGGTCGGGGAAGGTCGCGGGCCGCACGTCCTGGTCCGGCACCGCGTCGCCCCAGCGGAAGATCCGCCGCCGCTCCTCGGGATCGAGCAGGTCGAGGTCGCCGATCGGGGTGTCCGGGGCGGCCGCGGCGGCGGTCAGCAGCCGCACGAACCGGTCGGTGAGCGCCGCCACGCTGTGCTGCTCGAACAGGTCGGCACTGAACTGGGCGACGCCGTCGACGCCGTCGGCGGTCTCGCGCATGCTCAGCGCCAGGTCGAACTTCGCCGCGCCCGCGTCCACCGCGTCCACCGCGGAATCGAGGCCGGGGAATTCGGCGTGCACCGCCTCCGCTTCGCCCCAGTAGGCCAGCATCACCTGGAACAGCGGGTGCCGGGCCAGCGAACGCGACGGGTTGAGCACCTCGGCGAGCCGCTCGAACGGCAGCTCCGCGTGGTCGTAGGCCGCCAGGTCCGCCTGGCGCACCCGGTCCAGGAGTTCCGCGAACGTCGGCTCCCCCGAGGTGTCGGTGCGCAGCACCAGGCTGTTCACGAAGAACCCGACGAGCTCGTCGAGCCGGTCGTCGCCGCGTCCCGCGACCGGGGTGCCGATGGGGATGTCGGTGCCCGCGCCGAGCCGGGTCAGCAGCGCGGCCAACCCGGCCTGCACCACCATGAACGGGCTCGCGCGGTGCTCGGCGGCCAGCGCCCGCAGGTCCCGGTGCAGCGCGGCGTCGAGGGAGAACCGCACGGCGCCGCCGCGATGGCTGGGCACCGCGGGCCGCTGGTGGTCCGCGGGCAGCGCCAGCTCGTCGGGCAGCCCGGCCAGCGCTTCGCGCCAGAACGCGAGTTCGCGGGCGGCGAGGCTGTGCTCGTCGTGCTCGTCGCCGAGCAGTTCCCGCTGCCACAGCGCGTAATCCGCGTACTGCACCGGCAGCGGTTCCCACTCCGGTGCCGCGCCGCGCAGCCGTGCCGCGTAGGCGGTGGCCAGGTCGCGCAGCAGCGGTGCCATCGACCACTCGTCGGTGGCGATGTGGTGCAGCAGCACCAGCAGCACGTGCTCCCGCTCGCCGGTGCGGAACAGCTCGGCGCGCAGCGGCGGCTCCTGCGCCAGGTCGAAGCCGTGCCGGGCGGCGGTGGCCAGCGCCTCGTCCAGCTCGGCGGCCGCGACCTCGTGCACCGGCAGCTCCGGTGCGGCGGCGGGCAGCACCCGCTGCCGCGGTTCGCCCTGCCGGTCCGGGAACGTGGTGCGCAGGCTCTCGTGCCTGCCGACGACGTCGCCGAGCGCGGCGCGCAACGCGGCCACGTCCAGCTCGCCGGACAGCCGCACCCCGATCGGCAGGTTGTAGGTGGCGCTCGGGCCCTCCAGGCGGTGCAGGAACCACAGCCGCTGCTGGGCGAACGACAGCGGCACCTCGTCCGGGCGCGGCACCGGCCGCAGCTCCGGACGCGCCCGCAGCGCCGGACCCAGCCGCCGCACCAGCCCCGCCACCGTCGGGTGGTCGAACAGGGTGCGGATGGAGACCTCCACGCCCAGCTCGCCGCGCACCCGCGCCAGCAGCCGCGTCGCCAGCAGCGAATGCCCGCCCAGGTCGAAGAACCCGTCGTCGATGCCGACTTCCGGCACCCCCAGCACCTCGCCGAACAACCGGCACAGCGCCGATTCGACCTGGTCCCGCGGGGCGCGGCCGGTGGCCTGCGCCGCGAAGTCCGGCGCGGGCAACGCCCTGGTGTCCAGCTTCCCGTTCGGGGTCAGCGGCAACGCGTCCAGCAGCACCACCGCGGACGGGACCATGTAGTCCGGCAGCTCCGCGGCCAGGTGCGCGCGCAGCTCCGCCGCGTCGGCCGTCGACACCGCGTAGCCCACCAGCCGGTGCTCACCCGGCTGGTCCTCGCGGGCCACCACCGTCGCCTGCGACACCTGCGGGTGCGCGGCCAGGCGCGCCTCGATCTCGCCGAGCTCGATGCGGAAACCGCGGATCTTCACCTGGTGGTCGGCACGGCCCACGAACTCCAGCAGGCCGCCCTCGCGCCACCGGGCCAGGTCGCCGGAGCGGTACATCCGGGTGCCCTTCGCGCCGAACGGGTCGGCCACGAACCGGGACGCGGTCAACGCCCGTCGGCCCAGGTAGCCGCGCGCCAGTCCGGCACCGGCGATGTAGAGCTCGCCGACCACGCCCGGCGGCACCGGCTGCAGGTTCTCGTCCAGCAGGTACACCCGCAGGTCCGGGATGCCGCGGCCGATGAGGCTGCCGTCGCGGCGCGCCACCAGCTCGCGGTCCAGCTCCACGTACGAGACGTGCACCGTCGTCTCGGTGATCCCGTACATGTTGATCAGCGTGGGCGCGTCCGGGTGCCGCGCGTACCAGTCGTCCAGCCGGGACAGGTCCAGCGCCTCACCGCCGAACACCACGTAGCGCAACGCCGACTCCCGCCCCAGTTCCGGGGCGTTCCGGTCGGCCTCGATGAGCTGGTAGAACGCCGACGGCGTCTGGTTCAGCACCGTCACCCGCTCCCGCACCAGCAGGTTCAGGAAGTCCTCCGGGGAACGGCTCACCTCGTGCGGCACCACCACCAGCCTGCCGCCGTGCAGCAGCGCGCCCCACAGCTCCCACACCGAGAAGTCGAAGGCGTACGAGTGGAACAACGTCCACACGTCCTCGGAGCCGAACCCGAACCACGGTTCCGTCGCGGTGAACAGGCGGACCACGTTGTGGTGCGGGATGACCACGCCCTTCGGCTGGCCCGTCGAACCCGAGGTGTAGATGACGTAGGCGGCGTGGTCCGGGGTCAGCGGACCGCGCTCGCCGCCGCGCGGATCCCGCTGCGAGTGCTCGGCGATCTGCGCGGCGTTCACCGGGTCGTCCAGCAGCAGCCGCGGGATGTCCGCGGGCAGGTTCTCGTGGTGCGCGGTGTCGCTGATCAGCATCGCCGGTTCCGAATCCGCCACGATGTAGGCGATGCGGCTCGCCGGGTTCCCCGGATCCAGCGGCAGGTAGGCGGCACCGGCCTTGAGCACCGCCAGCACCGACACCACCAGCTCCGCCGAACGCGGCAGCGCCAGCGCCACCAGCTGTTCCGGGCCGACTCCGTGGTCGATCAGGCAGTGCGCCAGCCGGTTCGCCCGCGCATCCAGGTCCGTGTAGGTCAGCTGCTCGTCGCCCCACGTCAACGCCACCGCCTGCGGGGTGCGGCGGACCTGGTCCTCGAACAGCTCCGGCAGCGTCTTCGCCGACAGATCCGGGCCGACCGGGCCGCCGTTCCACTCCTCCAGCACCAGCGCGCGCTCGTCCGCGGACAGCAGGTCGATCTCGCCGACCGCGCCGTCGCCCGCCGAGAACCGGCGCACGAAGCGCAGGAAGCGCTCCCGGTGCCCCTCGACCTCCGCGCCGGTGTACAGGTCCGGGTTCGCGTCGAACTCGAAGCGCATCCCGGTGCCCGCCGTGTACACCGACACCGTCAGGTCGTCCACCGGGCCCGCCGCCAGGTTGTGCACCGTCGAGGTGTGCTCGCCGAAGCACAGGTCGTAGTCGAACGCCTTCACGTTGATCATCGGGCCGAACAGCGGACGATCCGTGCCCAGCAGCCGCAGATCCCGGCGCAGGTCCTCGCCCCGGTACTGCTGGTGCTTGCGCACCTGCCGCACGGCCTTCGCGACCTGCACGATCAGCTCGTCCCGCGTCGTCTCCGGCGTGACGGTGAGCCGCAGCGGCAGCACGTTCACCACCATGCCCGGCACCCGCGACGCCGCCGAACCGAGCCGGCCCATCACCGGCAGGCCCAGCACCACCTCGCGCCGGCCCGTCACCCGGTGCAGGTAGGCGGCGAACGCGGCGATGAACGCGTCCGGCCAGATCGTGCGGCCCTGCTGCGCCGCCCCCGCCAGCGCGTCCGCCGCACCCGAATCCACGTCGGCGGCGCGGCGCAGGAACGTGCGGGCCGTGCGTCCCGCCCGGCCCGCCAAGGTCGCCGCCTCCGGCCGGTCGGCGAACCACTCGCCCCAGAACTCCCGGTCCCGCTCGAACTTGTCCGACCCGCGGTAGTCCCGCTCCGCGTCCAGCAGCGCCGACAGCGGTTCGAACGGGGAATCCGCCGGCTTGTCGCCCGCGACCAGCGCCGAATAGGCCTCCGCGACCCGGCGCAGCACGATCGAGAAGCCGTAGCCGTCGATCGCCACGTGGTGGATCCGCTGGTACCAGAGCCAGCGGTCGTCGGCGAGCTTCAGCAGAGCCGCCGTGAACAGCCTGCCCCGCTCGCCGCCGACCGTCAGGTCGACCGGTTCCGCCAGGTCACCGCGCATCCACTCCAACGCCGCCGCCAGCGGATCCGCCTCGCCGCCGACGTCCACGACCGGCAGGTCCCAGTGCCACGGCGGGTCGATCACCTGGCGCGGGCCGTCCGCCGCCTCCACCACCCGCAGGCGCAGCGACTCCGCTTCCGCCAGCACCGTGTTCAGCGCTTCCTCGAACAGCTCCGGTTCCACCGGGCCGTGGATCTCGACGTACTCGCTCGTGTTGTAGATCGGGTTCGCGCGGTCGAGCGCCTGCGCGAACCAGATCCCCGCCTGCGCGGCGGACAGCGGCAGCGACACGTCCAGAGGCTCCGGCATCGTTCTCCCCCACGGGACACGGACAAAGTAAGGCTAACCTTATTTCACCGTCCGCCGGGTGACCAGAACCCCCGCTGCGTGCGCTACCTCTCAGCCCCGACGCGTCCGCCCGGCGGTAACCCACCCGCCCGACGTTCGGAGTGAACGGACCGTTCGTCCGATCTCCTTGGGCGAACGGTCCGCTCACCCGCTCCCCGCCCACTCGGTCTGGGTGAACGGACCGTTCGCCTCATCTAGTCGGACGAACGGTCCGCTCACTCCGGCCGACCGCCCGCCGGAAACACCGGAGCCCGGCACCGAACCGGAGCACCTCCGGACATGAGTGAACGGACCGTTCGTCCCATCCCGTTGGACCAACGGTCCGCTCACTCCGGCCGACCGCCGTGGATGCGCCAGCGCCCGGCGCCGAGCCGGAGGACCCCCGGAAACGAGTGAACGGACCGTTCGTCCCATCCCGTTGGACGAGCGGTCCGTTCACACCATCGACAGTCCCGTCGGAGCCCGGTGCCCCGAATCCCCGAGCATCCGGGTGAACGGACCGTTGGTCCCACCTCGTCGGGCAGAGCCACCGCCGCACCGCCACCGAGGCGACCGGAGGCGAGTGAACGGACCGTTCGTCCGATAGAACTGGACGAACGGTCCGTTCACTCGCGAAGAGCGGAGTCAGCGGTCGCGCACCATCAGCGCCGAGTTCTTGCCGGGCAGGCCGATCTCACGGGCGCGGGCGAATCCGGCCTTGCCGAACGCCGCGACCGACGCTCCGTTGTGGACGTTCGGCTCGGCGACGACCCGCGCGCACTCCGGGTCGGCGGCCAGCAGACCGGAGGCCACCTCGGCCAGCAGCGACGCGCCGAAGCCGCGCCCGATGGCGTCCTTCTCCCCGATCGCGATGTGCACGCCGAGGTCGTGCCGCTGCAGCGGGTAGCAGCCGGCGAGCTTGTCGCGCGCCACCCGGTAGAGCTCGACGTAGGCGACGTCCCGCCCGTCGCGCCGCACGATGCACGGCAGCGAGTGCCTCCCACCGAGCTGCGCGGCGAGCTCATCGCGCCAGCGCTGCAGCGACCACGCCTGGTTCCAGTTCACCGCCACGTGGTCCTCGTTCATCCACCGGTGCACCAACTCGGGGTCATCCGAGTCCAGCGCCACCGGCCGCAGCGACCAGCCGTCGCCGAGTTCCGGGACGGGCACCCCGGGAACGTCGGCGGCCGGGACGGCGTGCAGCGGGTTCGGCACCTCGTAGCGCACCGGTGAGACCGCGACCTTCCCGTCGGCCAGGTAGCGCAGCCCGGAGCCGTTGAGCACCGCCAGGTCGGTCAGGGTGGCGCTGTTGAGCCAGTGCTGCACCACCCGTTCGGTGTCCGGATAGGTGTCGGCCAGTGCGGTGAGCCCCTCGGCCAGCACGGCCAGCAGCTCCTGCTCGTCGGCGACTCCGCGCAGCCCGAACCGGCCGATGGCGGCGAGCGATCGGCGGGTCAGCAAACGGGCGGTCACCTCGGCCAGGTCGGCGCGCTCGTCGAGGTTGCGCAGCGCCGGCGTCACCGTGCTCTCCACGTGCGAGGCGAGCCAGCGCCGCGCCTCGTCCTCGGTCGACACGCCCTGCCCGAGCACGTCGACCTCGTCGTTGCCCGCCAGCGGGTCCACCGCGCCGGTGCGGACCGCGTCCAGCAGCCAGTCCAGCAAGGTGCCGGAACCTTCGGCGTTGATCGGGGCGTCCGCGGTGGCCCTGCCGCGCGCGTCCGCCGAGCAGGCCGCGGCCAGCAGCGCGGAGTCGGCGAGGTCCCCGGAGTCCGCGACGCGGATCGGGCCGAACCCGTGCGCGCCGGTCGGCGAGCGGTAGGTGACCTCGGTGGTGAACCGCAGGGGCCCGATCGTCACCTTCAGCGGCCCCGCCTCGATCGGGGTGTGCGTTTCCGCGAGCCACCTCCGCAACAACACCGCCGCCCGCGGGTCCACCTGCACGTTCTCGGCCACACCTGTCACACGCCACCTCTTCACGCTGCGTTGGGAACGCCGACCCTAACCCAGCCGACCGGGGGACGGACCGGCGTTCTCCGGTGCCTCCGGTCACCACCGTCGCGGAGTGAACGGACCGTTCGACCGACTGGACCGGACGAACGGTCCGTTCACCCGAAACTCCGCGCCGCCGACCGGGTGACGCCGGCCCCGGAGTCGCACCACCACTGCGGTGCCGAGCGAACGGACCGTTCGACCAGTTGGACGGGACGAACGGTCCGCTCACTCCCGGCGATCGGCGGGGCGGCCACCGAGCCGCGTTCCGGCAGCGGCAGGCGGAGTGAACGGACCGTTCGCCCAACCAGATCGGACGAACGGTCCGCTCACTCGCAACGATCAGAGCGAACGGGCCGTCCGCCCGATGCGGTGGGACGAACGGTCCGTTCACTCCATCCGAATCAGTCCGGAGGAGTCGGACGAGGCGCTTCGCAGCGCTCCCGGTCGGCATCGCGCCCGCCGGCAGCACCGGGTGAACGGACCGTTCGCCCAACCAGATCGGACGAACGGTCCGTTCACTCCGGGGAAGCGGGGTCAGAGGACTCGTTCGAGGAACTCCCGGGTCCGCGCCTCCCGCGGCGCGAGCAGCACGTCGGCGGGCGGGCCGGTTTCGACCACTCGGCCTTCGTCGAGGAACACCACGGTGTCCGCGACCTCCCGGGCGAAGCCGATCTCGTGGGTGACGACGACCATGGTGAGCCCACCGCGGGCGAGGTCCTTCAGCACGGCGAGCACTTCGCCGACCAGTTGCGGGTCGAGCGCGCTGGTGGGTTCGTCGAACAGCAGCACCTTCGGTTCCACGGCGACGGCCCGTGCGATCGCCACCCGCTGCTGCTGGCCGCCGGAGAGCCGCCGCGGGTAGGAGTCGGCGTGCTCGGCGAGCCCGACGTCGCGCAGCGCCGCCAGCGCCCGCGCCGAAGCGTCCTTTGAGGACATCCGTCGAACCCCGATGAGCGCTTCGGCCACGTTGCCGAGCGCGGTCATGTGCGGGAACAGGTGGAACCCTTGGAAGACCATGCCGATCTCGGCGCGCTGCCTGGCGACGACCCGGTCCGGCAGTTCGTGCAACTTGCCACCGGATTCGCGGTAGCCGACGAGCGATCCGCCCACCTGCACCCGCCCGGCATCGACCTTCTCCAGGTGGTTGAGGCAGCGCAGCAGGGTGCTCTTGCCGGATCCGGACGGCCCGATGATGCAGGTGACGGACCCTTCGGCGGCGCTGAGGTCGACCCCGCGCAGCACCGGCACCGGCCCGTAGCTCTTGCGCACCCCGCGCACGTCGATCATCGCGGTCATCGCCCGCCTCCCAGGATTCGCCGCCACGGCGCCGGTTCCGCGTCGCGCCGGGCTCCTCGGGCGTAGTACCGCTCGACGTGGTGCTGGGCGACCGTCAGCAGCGAGGTGACGACGAGGTACCAGGCGGTCGCGACCAGCAGCAGCGGGATCACCTGGTAGTTGCGGTTGTAGATCAGCTGCACCGAGTGCAGCAGGTCGTGCACGGCGATGACGCTGACGATCGAGGTGCCCTTCAGCGTGCCGATGAGCATGTTCGCGGCGGGCGGCACGATCGCGCGCATCGCCTGCGGCAGCACGATGCGCCGCAGGGTCCGGCCGCGCGTCATCCCCAGCGCCTGCGCGGATTCGGACTGCCCGGGGTCGACGGAGAGGATGCCGCCGCGCACCACTTCCCCGGCGTAGGCCGCTTCGTGCAGCACCAGGCCGATGATCGCGGTGGTGACGCCGCCGAGCAGGTCCACGGTGCTGATGGAGAACTCCCCGACGCCGAGCACCGGGTACAGCGCGCCGATGTTGAACCAGAACAGCAGCTGCACCAGCACCGGCACCGAGCGGAAGAACCAGGTGTAGCCCCAGCTGACCGCGGCCAGCACCGGGTTCCCGGACAGCCGCAGCACGGCGAGCACGGTGCCGAGGGCGAACCCGAGCAGCATCGTCACCGCGGTGAGCCACACCGTCAGCCACAACCCGTGCAGCACCGCCGGTGTGAGGAGGTAGGCGCCGACGACGTTCCACTGGAAGTTCGGGTTCGTCGCCACCGAGAACACGGCGCCCGCCAGCAGCGCCAGCACCACGGCCGCCGCCACCCAGCGCAGCGGACGGCGCAGCGGAACCACTTCGGGAACGTCCCCGACGGTTTCCGGGACGACTCGCAGTTGGGACATGATCTCCCGCCTGTGCAAGGGAATCGGGACTTCGAACATCCATCCGTGCACCGACCCGGGTCAAGTCCGCGGAATCCCCGTCCCACCCTGTGGCCGCCGTTGACACCTCCGGTCGAATCCGGTGAAGCTCGGCGGGTGCCCGCTCGGACGTGCCTGGTAGCGCGAACCCACATCGACCTCGCCCTGGTCTGGTCGGCGTCCTGTCGACGCCACCGCTGACCCCAGGCCCACCGCGCCCCGCCCTGCCCGGATCCCGGGGCGCTCCCGACGATTCCCGCCGCCCGCGCGGCGCGGAAGGGGACCACGATGCGCACCGGACATCGCGCGGCGACCGCGCTCGCCGTGCTGTTGAGCGGAATTCTGCTCGCCGCCTGCGGCCCGGCCCCTGATCCGGACGCGATCGCGCCGGGCCTCGACCCGCAGGCCGACGTGGTCTCCGGCGTCGGGCGCAGCGAGGCGGCGGCCGCGCTGCTGCCCGCGCGGGTCCGCGACGGCGGGGTGCTGCGCATCGGCCGCTCCGTCGGCGGAGCGCCGCCGACCGCGTTCTACCTGGCGGACGGCAGCACCGCAGTCGGCCTCGACGTGGACATGACCGAGGCGGTGGCCCGCAAGCTGGGCCTGCGGGTCGAGGCGCAGGACGCCGCGTTCGAGACGATCCTTCCCGCGCTGGGCAGCGGCAAGTACGACGCGGGCACCGGGAACTTCGGCGTCACCGAGGAGCGCAAGCGCACCATCGACTTCGCCACCTACGTCCGCGACGGGCAGGGATTCGCGGTGCGCAGCGGTGACGACCGCGGCCCGATCACCGACGTCACCGCGCTGTGCGGGCAGACCGTCGGCACCGCGAAGGGCACCACCTTCGAAACGACCCTGTCCGCGCGATCCCACCGCTGCACCGACCAGGGCCGCCCCGCCTACCGGGTGGAGGTGTTCTCGGAGAGCAGCGCCCTGTACTCCGCGCTCGCCCAGGGCAAGGTCGACGCGATCATGAGCACCGTCAACGGCTTGCGCTACGCGGCGACGCAACAACCGGCGCTGCGGTTGACCAACGAGTTCCGCAGTCTCGACGTCGGCTTCGCGCTGCCGAAGGGCTCGCCGCTGGCCCCGGCGTTGCAGGCGGCGGTGAACGAGCTGATCCGCGACGGGTCCTACGCCCGCATCCTCGGCAAGTGGGGCGTGTCCGCATCGGCCATCGGCGAATCGCAGGTCAGTCCCCCGGAGATCCACTGAGCACGCCACTACTCGATCAGGTGGTGATCGCGCCGCTCCACCGCGCGCGGGGTCCGGATCAGACCTACTCTCCTCGGCGAGTCGACCCTCGCCTGTGGAGAGGAGTGTCCAACGTGGAGGACTCCGCACAAGCCGTCGTCCCGCTCCGTCCCGGATTCGACATCCAGGTACGAGGTTTCCACCGCCGCCAGGTCACCGAGCACATCGAGCTGCTCGAGGACCAGCTGCGGATGGTCAGCATCGATCGCAACGAGGCGGTGGCGCTGAACACCGACCTCCGCCGCCTCTGCGACGACGCGCGGCGCGACCTCGCCGAAGCCGAACTCCGCCTCAAACGCATCGAAGCCTCCGACACCGGGCTTCCGCACGCGTCGCAACGCGTGCAGAACATGCTGTCGCTGGCCGAGGAAGAAGTGCAGACGCTGCGCGAGCAGGCGCAGCGGCAGGCGGAGACCATCCGAGGCAGCGCGGAATACGAGGCGCAGCAACTGCTCGACGAGGCCGGTGCGGCCGCGGAGGCGATGCGGGCCGAATGCGCCCGCCTCGTCGACGAGCTCGACGTCCGGCAACGCGAGATCCGCCGGGAGCACGAGCAGAGCCTCGCCGACATCCGGGAGCGCGAGCGCGCCATGCGCCACGCCATCCGGGACGAGTACAAGTCGGTCGTCACGACCGCGCAGGAGGAAGCCGACGCACTGCTCGCCCGCACCCGCTGGGAGTGCGGCAGGCGCGACGCCGAGACCGAGCAGCTGCGGCTCGACGTCCTGCAGGACCTGCACACCAAGCAGGCCCGGATGGAGGAACTGCGCACCGCGGTCATGTCCTCCCTGGAGAACGTCGGCAGGCTCGTCGGCGCCTCCAGCAACGAGATCGCCGCGCAGGAGATCGACAACGTCATCGACGCCGAACTCGTCGGCGAACCGGCGCACCACGTGTGGCTGCCGGAGCCGCGCGGGGACACCCAGAGCTACCTGATCCCGCTCGAGTCCCCCTTCAACGGTGGTGCCGCACCCGCGGAACCCGCCGAGACCGCCGAAGCCGAACCGACCGAAGCCGTCCAGCGGAACTGATTCGGAGCGAGTACGTGGAGCTAGTCGTCTTGTCCTTCGCCGGCGGCGCGGTGGTCGCCGCCCTGCTCTTCTGGCCGCTGCTGCGCCGGGCCCGCACGCACGCGGACGGGCCGCCCACCGGCAAGCACGCGCTGCGCGCCCCGCGGGCCACCGCCCCGGCGGCCGCCGCCGGGACCACGGCCACCGCGCGGCCCGCCACCGGCGAGGCCGACGCCGAACCGCACCCCATCCCCCGCCAGGAGACGGCCGCGGACCGCGCCACGGAACCCGTCCCCGACGAGCCCGCCACCGGCAACGAGCTCGGCGTCACCGTCTCGACGCTGCCGACGGCGCTGTTCCACGAGCACTACGAGGCGAAGTTCCGCCGCACCCGCGACCGCATCGACCGGCTCCGCGACCAGCTCCACGAGCAGAACTGACCGCACGCCCCACGGCGGCCACCACCCCGGGGGATAACCCAGGCGGTGGGCCCCGGGCCGGTGGGGGCCCCCCCGGGTGGGGGCCCCCCCCGCCCCGCGCCCCCCCCCCCCCCGGGGCCCCCCCCGCGGGGTTTCACCCCCGGGGGGGGCCCCCCCGTTCCTGTTGCGCGCGCACCGGGTTGCGGCCGACCGGAGCAGCGCGCCGCCGCCGAACGCGCCCCCGCGCGGCCGCCGCGGATGCCTCCGAGCGGGACCCACCGCACCGTGTTGTTAGGTTCGGCGCCTACCGCGCCCAGCCGCGAACCCGAACGGTGGAGAACCCAGTGTCGAGTCCCGCAACGCCCCCCACGCTGTACCTGGTCGCCACGACCGGGAATCCGAACTACGGCGACGAGCTGATCGCCGCGACCTGGCTGAAGTACCTCGCCCAGGTCGCCCCGGACAGCGAGGTGTGGCTCGACTGCCCCAACCCCGGCCCCAGCGAAGTACTGCTCGGCCACCTGCACCCGCACGTCCGGTTCACCGACACGCTGTGGCGGCTGTGCTGGTCGGCGCCCTCCGACGAACCGTGGGAGGTGGCGTCGTTCGTGCAGCACGCCATGATCAACCCGGGGCTGGCGCCGCACTGGCTGGCGGGCATCGAGCTCGCCGCGCGCGCCGACCTGGTGCACATCATCGGCGGCGGGTTCATCAACTCCATCTGGCCGCGGCACTACGGGCTGCTGGCGGGCGCGGTCGCCGCGGTGCGCCGCTCCGGCGGGCGCGCCGTGATGACCGGGCAGGGCCTGTGGCCGACACCGGAGGAGGCGCGCCCGCTGGTGCGCAACCTCGCCTCGCAGTTCGAGCTGATCGACGTGCGCGACGAACCGTCCGCCGAACTGCTCGACTCCGCGGGCCAGCTCACCGCCACCGGCGACGACATGTTCTTCGGCATCGCCCCCGAGCTGTACCGCACCGACGACCTGCGCGACGTGATGATCTGCCTGCAGTCGGACCTGCTGGACGTCACGGTGCCCGCGCTGGCCGGGTTCCTGCTCGACACGCTGCGCGCCTGGGACGTGCGGCCCGAGCAGGTCGGCGTCATCGAAGGCATCCCGCGGGTGGACCGCGAGGTGTTCGCCCTCGTCGAGCACGACCTGCCCGGCGCCCGCTTCTACCCGTTCTCCGAGATCATGGACCACGGGCTGCCCGCGGCCGCCGGCCAGCGCTGGCTGTCGACCCGGTTCCACATGCACCTGATGGCCGCGGCGGCCGGGGCGCACGGCGTCGCCGTGTCGATCAACTCCGGGTACTACACGAACAAGCACCGCTCGCTGATCCAGCGCGGCTCCGGCTGGGGCCTCAGCGAAGGCCTCCAGGTGCCGCCGCAGCCGCAGGAGGGCGGCTACGAGCGGTCGACGCTGGACGCGCTGCAGGAGGCCAAGTCGAAGCTCGCCTGGTCCATCTACGGGGACTGAACCGCCGAGCCGGGCGGCGACGCGATCAGGCCGCCGCCTGCCCGGTCTCGCAGGTGCCCTCGGCGCGGGGCCGCAGCACGTGGATGTCCGCGGACGATGTCTCAGGCTCCGTCTCCGCCTGGGCGGACTCGGCGTCCGCCCGGCGGTCGGCGATGTAGAAGGGGGCTGCGGCCAGCACCGGCACCAGCATCCCCGCCAGCATGATCAGAATTGAAGTCCCCGTACTCAAGGCCACCGAACCCCGCGCGGTGGGAGGCGGACCCCCCACGACCGAACACGCCGAACGAACGTGTCGTTGGCCTCATCGTCGTGGCTGAGGGTGTTCGTTAGCACGGCCCGAAAGTGCTCCTGATCACGCTGCTCGCGAGCGCCCCCACCACCGCTGACCACCCGCGGCACCGCCCCCGTCGCGCGCGGGCGGCCGTTGCGGAGGGTGATCGGATCGGGCGGCCCGCCGACGTGCGAAAACCGTGCCGCCGCAACGACTTTCACCGCGGGATCCACCGCGCCGTCGGCCACTGCTCGAGCCGCCAGGCGCCGTCCCAGAACATCCACTCGTACTCGCTCGCCCGGGTGAACGCGGCCAGCATCCGCTCCCGCACCGGTTCGTCGGCGGCGGCCGCCGCCCGGTCGGTGAGCTCGCGGGCCGCCAGCACCGCCTCGGCGAACTCCTCGTCGGCGTAGGTCTCGATCCACCGGCGGTACGGGTGCGCCGACGCGTCGCCGACGGCGGCGAGGATCTCGCTGCCCACGTGCTGGTACACCCAGAAGCACGGCAGCACCGCCGCCAGCAGCACCGGGTACGGGTCCACCAGCGCGCTCGCCCGCAGGAACGAGGTGTAGGCGGTGCACGACGGCGAGGTGACCACGCCCGCCAGATCGTCCGCGGACAGCCCGAAATCCTCGACGTAGCCCGCGTGCAACCGGCGTTCCTCCACCAGCGCACCCCGCGCGGCCCCCGCCAGGAACGCCGCGTCCGCCGGATCATCGGACCGGGTCGCGGCCGCGGACAGCGCCTGCGCGAACGCGATCAGGTAGCGGGCGTCCTGCACGATGTAGAACGCGAACCGCTCCCGGTCGAGGGTGCCGTCGGCGAGCGCCGCGTTGAACGGGTGCGCCACCACGGCCCGTTGCAGCTCGGCGGTGCGTTCCCAGGCCCTGGCGCAGAAACCGCCCGCGGGCGGATCGGGCAACCTGCTCATGATCTCCGCTCCTCCGATCTCACCACCAGCGGTGGAAGTGGTGCACGGGCCCGTGCCCGCGCCCCACGTCGAGGCGCTCCGCGGCCCGCAGCGCCTCGGTCAGGTACTCCTTGCCGTCGCGCACCGCGCTCGCCCAGTCCGGCCTGCGGGGGCGCAGCGCCGCGATGGCCGCCGACAGCGTGCAGCCGGTGCCGTGGTCGTTCGTGGTGTCGATCCGCTCGCTGCGCAGCCAACGCACCTCCCCGTCGCCGCGGAACAGGTCGGCGCTCGCCGGTTCCGCGCGCAGGTGCCCGCCCTTGAGCAGCACCTGCTTGGCACCCAGGTCCGCGAGCCGCTCGGCCTGCGCGGCCATCCCGGCCGAGCCGGTGATCTCCGGTTCGCCCAGCAGGTCCGCCGCCTCCGGCAGGTTCGGCGTGATCAGGTCGACCCGCGGCAGCAGCTCGTCCCGCAGCACCGCCACCGCGTCGTCGGCGAGCAGCCGGTGCCCGCTCTTGGCGACCATCACCGGATCCAGCACCACGTGCGGCGGGGCGTAGCGGTCCAGCACGGCGACCACCGCGCGGATCACCTCGGCGTTCGCCAGCATCCCGATCTTCACCGCGTCCACCCGCACGTCGTCGAGCAGCGTCGCCAGCTGGGCGGTGACGAACTCCGGCGGCACCTCGCGGACCTCCGCGACACCGGTGGTGGTCTGCGCGACCAGCGCGGTCACCACGGACATGCCGTAGGCGCCGTTCGCGGAGAAGGCCTTCAGATCGGCCTGGATCCCGGCCCCACCGCTGGGGTCGGTGCCCGCGATGGTCAGCACGTTCGGGATCCGCCCGGAGCCGGACCGGGCGGCACGAGTGGTCTGGGCGGCACGAGTGGTCTGGGCGGCACGAGTGGTCTGGGCGGCAGGGCCGGTCTGGGCGGCAGAGCCGGTCTGGGCAGCAGAGCCGGTCTGGGCAGCAGAGCCGGTCTGGGCAGCAGAGCCGGTCTGGGCAGCAGAGCCGGTCTGGGCAGCACGAGTGGTCACGTCGGTGACGTCCCTCCGCTAGCACGAACTAGGTCAGGTTCGACGGGTCTGCTCTCAGCCCGGTAGCCCGGGCACCCCGCGTCACTGGCCCCAACCTAGCAACGGGCGTCAACCCGGCGGTTCACTCGACGAGGCCGATGATCGCGCCCGCGGTGAACCGCTCCCCCGCCCTGCCCTGCCGCCACAGCGTCCCGCTCGCCGGGGCGCGCACCGTGCGCGGCGTTCCACCGGTCAGCACTTCGGCGACCGGGGCGCCGCTGCGGACCCGGGCGCCGTCCCGGACCAGCCAGCGGGTGAGCGAACCGGGTTCCTGCGGGTCCTCGGGCGGACGTGGGAAGTGCAGGTCCGTCACGGCCGCGCCTCCCCTCCCGCTCGACTCGTCCGCGGACGACGAGCGCGGAGATCGGCGATCAGCATGATCGGTGATCCTTCTCACCACAAGCAGATCTCGGGCTCGGTCCGCTGGGTCGAGCGGCGCAGCAGCACGTCAGCGGCGGGGTCAGACCGCTGGGCCGAACAGTCGCCCTCACACGATCGGAGCAGCGCAGCCGACGCCGGCCGCCGCTACGCGAATGCAACGTGCCGGCTGATCGTTCCGTCTAGAGTTCGAGATCCGGCCAGTGGACCGAAGCCGGACGAACTGCGCCCGCGGGTCGTCCTGACAGGTATGGGGGTGGGACGGCACATGTTCCCCGATCAAGAGCACGTGTGGTGGATCGTCGGAGCGGGCAAGCGCCTCCGGCACGCGATCACGGTGCGCCCGGGCGCCAGACCCGCCGGGGATCCGGTGCAGACCCTCTGCGACACGACGATCAAGCTCCCGCACGAGACCTGGCCGGCCACCAAGGAACCGTCGAGCCGCCGCATCACGGAGCGTTGCGCGGAGTGCGAGCGGGCCGTGGACGAACAGCTGGAACGTGACGGCGATCTCGTCGTCACCACCTGGGACGCGTAGGCGCGAGGGAAGTCACACCGCCGACAGCTGATCGCCTAGTGAGGCGACCCTGCGTGGCGGATTAAAGTTGACGCAATGGACACCACTGCCGACGCCCCTCAGTCCGCCCGCTCCCGCCGCTCCACCCGGCCGGATCCGGCGGAGGTCTGGGCTCCGCTGGCCGGTCTCGCCGACGCCGCAGCGCAGGGCGGGACGTCCGGAGCCGTCGCCATCACCCGCGGGTTCGACCGCAACAGCAGGCTGCGCGCCAAGGCGCTGCGCGATCTGCTGGAGGAGCGCGGGGTCGCGGCCATCGAGATCACCCCGGCCGTGGGCAGCGAGCGGCTGCTCGCCGACAGCGAGATCACCTCGGTGGTGAACCTGATCGGCGCCGGTTCCTGGCAGCCGTACCGGCTGGCCGCGAAGCTGCGCGCCCCGCTGCTGGCCGTGCGCGGCGACGAGGCGGGCGGGCCGGAGTCGCGGGACGTCATCGGCGTCACCGCGTCCGAGGACCGGCGCGACGTCGCCCTCTCGCACGTCGCGGTGCGCCCGGAGACCGAGGGCCAGGGCAGCCTGATCGTCACCGCCGACGGCGAGCCGGTCTCGGTGCCGGGTGGTTCCGCAGCGATCACGCTGCACGAGCAGCGGCTCGAGGTCCGGCTCGCGGGCCCGGACTTCGCCGAGCAGACCTTCGCCGCCACCGAAGTTCAGGTGGAGACCGCGGACGCGCCGCACCGGCTGGTGCGGGACGAGCTGCCGATCGCCGACTTCGAGGGTGCGCTGACGTTCACCGCCGAGCCGGGCGCGCTGACGGTCCGCCCGGTCTGACCCGTTCCCCCGCGCGGCCCCGCTCGACCGGGGCCGCGGGGAACCCGTTCACAGCACGCGGTTCAGCAGCGCGACCAGCGCCGCGAGCACCACGCCCACCAGCGCCAGCGTGAGCGGGGCGAGCGTGCCGGGGTTCAGCGCGTTGAACAGCGTCCAGCAGAGCACGAGCAGCGCCACCAGGCCCAGCAGCCCGATCATCGCGGCCATCAGCGGCCGGTGCCGCGGCAGCGCGCGCAGGTTACCGCGGGCGACCGGCGTCATCCGCTGGTACGTGATCCACACCGGCAGCGCCACGAGCGCCACGACGAGGACGCCGAACAGCGAGTCGGCCCGGCTCGGGCCGTGACCGAGACCGAGCAGCAGACCCAGCACGCCGACCGCGAGCACCAGCAGCACGCGGTGCAGGGTGCGCCACAGCAACCTGTCGTAACCAGCCATGATCGCAGTCTCCCAGGGCCGCTCCGACCGGCGGCGGAACCCCGCGGGCAACCTCCCGGTGGAAATTCCAAGATTAATCAGGCGAACACCCGTCACGTCGGTGATCCTGAGTCGTCTTACTACCGGAGGACGTACCGGACGAACGTCCCGCGAGGGAGGGAGGTCGCGTGACCGACAACGAGCAGTGGCAGGTGAGCTGCCGCGATGTGGCTGGCCGGCGGCGGAACATGGCGGTGTACGTGAACCAGGGCAACGTCGTGGTCGTCGCACCGCCCGGGGAGACCGCGGTGCTGGCACCATTGGAGGCGGGCCGCCTGCGGGCCGCGATCCGGGAGGCCGTGGTGTCGGCCGCGGCACCGGAACACCCCGTTCCGGACCGGTGAGCCCTTCCCCCGCGTCGTCCCCCGAGGCATTATCTACCGATGAGTAGCTAAATCGGAGGAGACGCGTGGCGATGTTGCGACGGCCGGCGGTACGGACACGAGGCGAGGCGGCGAAGGCGGCCGTCCGGGCCGGGGCGGATCGCCTCGCCCCACCGCTGCAGACGCTGTGGCTGCTGACCCGGCAGGGCGTCGTCCGCCCGATGCGCCCGGACAAGCTGCTGCGCATCGTCTTCGCCTGGCGGCGCTGGGGCGTCACCCCCGCGCTGGGCTACGCCGTCGCCGCGATCCGGCACCCCGACCGGCCCGCCGTGATCGACGAGCGCGGCGCGCTGAGCTTCCTCGAACTGGAGCAGCGCACCACCCGCCTCGCGCGCGGGCTGCGCGCCCGCGGCATCCGGGACACCAGCCGGGTCGCGGTGCTGTGCCGCAACCACCACGGGCTCGTCGAGACCATCGTGGCCTGCGGCAAGATCGGCGCCGACGTGGTGCTGCTCAACACCGGGCTGCGCCCGCACCAGATGCGCACCGTGCTCGAGGAGCAGCGCGCCGACCTGCTCATCGCCGACGTCGAGTTCGTCGAGGCGCTGCCCGACCTGGAGCTCGACGTGGTGCTCGCCTGGACCGAGGGCACCACCCGCAAGGCCACCCTGGAGCACCTCATCGGCAGCTCCGCCACCGGTTCGCTGCCGCGCCGCCCCCGGCACGCGCGGATCATCGTGCTCACCTCCGGCACCACCGGCGCCCCGAAGGGCGCCCGCAGGCCCGCGCCGCCCGGGGTCGGCCCCGCGGCGACGATCATGTCCCGGATGCCGCTGCGCGCCGGGGAGCGGATCATGCTGGCGGCGCCGATCTTCCACACCTGGGGCCTGGCCGCGTTCCAGCTCGGTTCGGCCATCGGCGCCACCCTGGTGCTGCGCCGCAAGTTCGAGCCGCAGCAGGCGCTCGCGGCCGTGCAGCGGCACCGCGCGACGGCGCTGTTCGTGGTGCCGGTGATGCTGCAGCGCATCCTGGACCTGCCGCGGGAGGCGATCGAGCCCTACGACACGTCGTCGCTGCGGATCGTGGCCGCCAGCGGTTCGGCGCTGCCTGCCGACCTCGCCACCCGCTTCCAGCGCGTGTTCGGCGAGGTCCTCTACAACTTCTACGGCTCCACCGAGGCGTCGTGGGTGAGCATCGCCACGCCGCGCGAGCTCGCCGACTCCCCCGGCACCGCGGGGCGCCCGCCGCGCGGTACCAGCGTGCGGATCCTCGACGAGCAGGGCGCGCAGGTGCGCGACGGCGAGACCGGGCGGATCTTCGTCCGCAACGACATGCTCTTCGAGGGCTACACCGGCGGCGGTGGCAAGGAGGTCCGCGACGGCATGCTCGCCACCGGCGACCTGGGCCGCATCGACGAGGCCGGGCGGCTGCAGGTGGTGGGCCGCGAGGACGACATGATCGTCTCGGGTGGCGAGAACGTGTACCCGAAGGAGACCGAGGACGCGATCGCCACGCTGCCGGAGATCTCCGAAGTCGCCGTGATCGGCGTGGACGACGCCGAGTTCGGCCAGCGCCTCGCCGCGTACGTGGTGCTCGTCGACGGCGCCGAGCTGGACGGCGAGGCGGTGCGGGAACGGGTCCGGCCCGCGCTGCCCGGTTTCGCGCTGCCCCGCGACGTCGTGTTCCTGCCCGAGCTGCCGCGCAACGCCACCGGCAAGGTCGTGCCCGCGCGGCTGCGCGAGGGTTCCGCCGATACCGAACGGTGATCTGCGCGGCGCCGGTGCGATCCCGGTGCCCGGCCGCACCGCGTTAGGCTCGGTGAGGTGAACGACCGTCTAGTGTGGATCGACTGTGAAATGACCGGTCTCGACCTGGGCAAGGACGCTCTGATCGAGATCGCCGCCCTGGTCACCGACGCCGACCTCAACATCCTCGGCGAGGGCGTGGACATCGTGATCCACGCCCCGGACGAGGCGCTGTCGGGGATGCCCGAGGTGGTGCGGGACATGCACGCCCGCTCCGGGCTGACCGAGGAGGTGCGGCGCTCCGCGGTCACCACGGCCGAGGCCGAACAACGCGTCCTGGACTACATCCGCGAGCACGTGCCGGACACCGTGTCGGCGCCGCTGGCGGGCAATTCCATCGCCACCGACCGCGGGTTCATCGCCCGCGACATGCCTGCGCTGGACGCGCACCTGCACTACCGCATGGTGGACGTGTCCTCCATCAAGGAGTTGTGCCGGCGCTGGTTCCCGCGGATCTACTACGCGCAGCCGGAGAAGGGCCTGGCGCACCGCGCGCTCGCGGACGTGCGGGAGTCCATCCGCGAGCTGGCGTACTACCGGCGGACCGCGTTCGTGGCGGAGCCGGGGCCGACCACCGAGCAGGCGCAGGCCGTCGCCGCGGACCTGCTGGCCGGCCGCGGCCCCGCGGGCACCGGCCGGAGCTCCGACCAGGAGTGATACCGGTTCCGCGCCCGGCCGGGAGCCCGGTCGCAGCCCGCCGCGCGGCGCACGCTAGGATATTCGTGTTGCTCCGGACGACCGGGTTCACCGGCCGATCGGAAGCTGCGGTGGGTGTAGCTCAGTAGGTAGAGCACTGGGTTGTGGTCCCAGGAGTCGCGGGTTCGAATCCCGTCACTCACCCCGCGAGAAAAGGCCCGCTCCTTCCCGGAGCGGGCCTTTCGCATTGCGGGGGAACGGAAATCCCCGAACCACTTTTTCCCATCAGCGGCGAAGCCGCTGAGCGCCGACCACGCACGCACCCGGCACCGCCGCGGATTCTCCGCGGCTTCCTCGCTGCGGGATCGTTTTCACCGGTGGCTCTCCGCCACGCGCGACAACGCCGTCCTCGCGAGGAAGCCGCTGAGGCTCCACCACTCGCCCCGCCGAGCAGGGCGAGCGATCTTCACCGGTTGCCCGCCGTCCATTCCGCCCAGGGGACCTGCCAGTCGCCGAAACCGTCCCAGGACCGCAGGTTCGGCCCGCCGGAGTTGGTGATCTCGACGACGTCGCCCTTCTTGAGCAGGTCGTAGATCCACTTGGCGTTGGCGTCGCTCATGTTGATGCAGCCGTGGCTGACGTTGCTGCTGCCCTGCTGGGCGACCGACCACGGGGCCGCGTGCAGGAATTCGCCGCCGTTGGAGATGCGCACGGCCCACTTGACCTCGGTGCGGTAGCCGCCGTTGTCGACGTCGAGGCCGTAGCTGGACGAGTCCATGATCTTCGTGGCGTGGTGCTCGGTGACGACGTGCACGCCGTTGTTGGACGGCCAGGCGGGCTTGCCGAGGGAGACCGGCATGGTCCGCTGGGTAACCCCGTTGACGTCGATCGACATGGTGTGGCTGGAGCCGTCGGCGTGGAGCACGACGGCGTCGCCGATGGTGATGGTGGCGGTGCGGTTCTCCTCGCCCCAGGAGCCGTTGCCGAGGTCCTTGCCGTAGACGTCCGCGTTGATGGTGATCTTCGTGCCGGGCTTCCAGTAGTGCTCGGGCCGCCAGTGCACTTCGCGGTCGTCGAACCAGTAGAAGGCGCCTTCGACGGCCGGTTCGGTCTGGATGCGGATGGCCTCTTCGGCCTTCGCCTTGTCCGGGGCGGGCGCGTTCTCGGAGAAGTAGAAGGCGAGCGGCTGGCCGACGCCGACGGTCTCGCCGTCGAGCGGGTTCATCGACACGTAGGTCTGGTTCTCGGGATCGATGGTGCTGAACGTGGATTCCTGGACGACCGGCGCGCCCGCGGCGCCCTGCAGGGTGAGCTTCGCGGTGTAGGTCTTGCCGTAGCCGAGGGGCTCGGACGCGGACCAGCTCGACCCGTCCGGCGCGACGGTGTTGGCGACCGCCTTGCCGTCCTGGTTCACCAGTTCGGCGGCGGTGATCGTGCCGTCGACGGCGGTGGCCGTGATGGGGGCGGTCGGCGAGATCTGCTGGGCACCGTTCGCCGGGTCGAACCGCGCGGAGGCGGGTGGCGGCGGCGGGGGCGCCTGGGCGCCGCTGGTCCCGCCGCCGGTGCAGGACGCGAGGAGCACGCCCACCAGCACCACGACCGCAGCAGGCACCGCACGGGACGACGACCCTAGAACTCTCCCGACAGAGTTAAGACACAGCTTCATGCGTGACTGTCCGTTCGATCCGATCCCCACATCCGACTGAGACCAGTGTGCATCAGCCCCCCGACCGTGTAGCCGACGACCAGCCCTGCACGAAGAGTCAACCGCGGATCTTCACCCGTCAGACGCACGACCACACCCCCCGGTTGCTCGCTCAGCGACATCGAACCCCGCCGACCGGCTGAAACACCACCGCGCACCCCCGAAGGGACCCCCCGATTCATCCCCCGAAACGGGGTGCTAAAGTTTCTTTCGTCGCCAGGGAGACGGCAAGAACGAAATCCCGGCAGACACCCAGCGCCAATAGCTCAACTGGCAGAGCAGCTGACTCTTAATCAGCGGGTTCGGGGTTCGAGTCCCTGTTGGCGCACCAAAGCCCCAGGTCACACGGCCTGGGGTTTTTCTTTGCCCGGCCTGCTTGCCAACTAATTGCCAACTTCGCCGGTGCGCCCGTCCGAGTCCACGAACGCCAGCGCGTCGGCACTCGCCCGGGACTGCTGCCCGCGGTGCCTCGGCGTTCCGCCCGGTCCCGGTGCCCGCCAGCCGGTACGCCGCCACCCTCGGCGAAGCCCTCCAGCTCCGGTTGAGCCAGGAGCCCGCCGCGGACCTGCGCGCGATCCTGTCCGAGTCGATCCGAGCGGCGGCCGACGTGCTGGAGCTGACGGCGGGCGACTCGCCGTCGAGCACGGTAGCGATCGTGCGCCGCAACGGCGACCAGGTGGACGAACTCGTCCTCGGCGACAGCCCGATCATCACGCCCGCCGGGGTCTTCGAGGACCCCAGGCTCGACGACCTAGAACTTCCCGAACGACGCGCCTACTGGGAACGGCTGCTGTCCGGTGCGGGCTACGACGAGCACCACCGCACGATGCTGCGAGAGCTCCAGGACGCCCAAGCCGAACGGCGAAACCGCGACGGCGGCTACTGGATCGCCGAAGCAGACCCGACAGCAGCCGCTCGCGCGTTGGTGCGGTCATCGAGCATCCGCGACACCCCGTGGGCAGTGCTGGCCACCGACGGCGCGTTCAACACCATGACCCACACCGGCACCGACGAGTGGACCCGGATTGCCGGGATGGACTCGGCGGGCCTGTTCGCCGAACTCGAACGCTGCCAGGCATGGGAAGCCCACGTCGACCCCGACGGCACCGACTTCCCGCGCGCGAAGCGCCACGACGACAAGGCGATCGCCGGCGTCCGCTGGAACGCCTGAGCCTCAGCTATCGCCGGAATCGGCACGGAGCTTGCGGATCTGCTCCCGGACTTCCTCGACGTCCCACCGGTAGTGCCCGCCGAGTGTCGTCTCGGTCGGCGTCAGCAGCCCAGAACTCACGTAGCGCGCCACCGTGCGCGGGCTGATCCCCAGCTCCCGCGCCAGTTCGCCCGTGGTCACCAGACGAGATCTCGTCACGACATGGACTGTCGCAGTTGACTCGTTTACCCGCCTAACAGCAGACTCGTTTGATACGTTCGGCTCAATTGTCTCGATTGGCGCGATGAGGTGGCTGCGATGTCCGACGAATCCCGATCACTAGCCGTGCTGCTGCGCCAGGCGCAGTGGGCGCTCGACGACGCCGCCTTCGACATCGGAGCGGGACGAGCCACCACCGACCAGCGGGAAGCGCTCGCATCCGCACTGGTTGAGCTAGCCCGAGCACTCCACGGCGACAAGCGGCCGCTGATCATCCACGTGAGCAGGTGACGGACGAGTGATTCCGATCCAGCCCGCGGACAGCGACGAGCCCGCTCCCGACCAAGTTCCCTTAGTCCCCGTGCAGGCGAGCGTCCCGGACGCCGAAACAGCCCGCTGGGACGACGTCGAAGCCGTCCGCCGCGACCCCGACCCCGTACGCCAAGCAGCCCGCGCCACCGAGCTGATCAACGAATGCGGCCGACGAGTCACCGAACTGGCAGCACTGCGCCGCGCCGCGATCGAACGAGCCCACCACGACCACGGCCTCACCTACGCCGACGTCGCCGACTCCCTCGGCATCACCCGAGGCCGCATCACCCAAATCCGCAACGGCCGCACCGACACCTGACCTACGAGCAGGGGGCATCGTGGGCAAACACCGAACCAGACCCACCGGGTACATCACCGCGTGGTGCGGGGAAATCTTCCCTGCGACGTCGCCAGAGGCCACAGGTTCACGCGGCGCGCCTGACGTACCGCGAAGCCGAACCTGGGCGACTCCGACCGTCCCCTTTCTGCGCCACGTCCTCGACAAGCTCCACGAGCTCTAGCCCCAGGCCAGCGCCCAGAGCGCTCGTGTTCAGAGTTTCTTTTCTTCATCAAGGGCGCCCCTGCGGGGCCGCCTGCCAGCTGTATGCAAGCCCCGGCCAAGCCGGGGATCGCCGGGCGTGCGGCTGACGCCGGTCCCGGCGACCCCCGACGTCCGGGGCGCGGAAGGAAGGCAGGCGGCCAGGAGCCACGCAGGGGCCGCAAGAGACGAAACCCGGTACGCGAGCTTGATCGCTGGTATCGCCGACGCCGCTTCCCTCGCGGTTGGCACTGCCGGTGGTCGCTTGCCGTGATGTCGGCACAGGTTCACCTGCGTTTATGGCGCTGGGGCAGGGTGGTCAACTTGGCCGCTCCCGTGGATACGAGGCCAGTCGCTTGGTGTAGTGGCTCACCTGGCTGTGGTCCCGTCTAAAACTGTGCCGGAGAAGCTCTTTCAGGCAGAGATCGCGAACTGACTGCGATAGCTGGGAGCGTCAGGTCGACTGGGACGTTCGCCTCTTGTTGGATTTGCCCGGATGGTTCTCGGCGAGGTGGTCGCGGAGTTGGGCGTGGCGGAATTGGTAGGCGGCGCCTGCTCGGCGGAGTATTCCGCGGGCGTGGGCGTCTTGAAGGAAGAGTTGCGGGCGCCACGGCAAACGCCCGGTCAGGGGCAGCCACACCCGCACGAACAGCAGCCAGTTCCCCCACGCCGACAGCGCCATACGCAGCAGAGCTAGTAATAACCCGGAGAAGAATATCATCATGAGCACAGGCTCGATGCCATCTATTCTACCCATCAAGTAGGGGGCAATTACCGCCGTCACGCCCGATATGGGCAGTGCAGCTGATATCGCTCGGGTCAGGGTTACTGCCCGGTCCGTGGACAACAAGTCCCACGGGCCGCTTTCGTGCGGATCAAGCTCTTCCCCAAGAATGGAGACGACGACGTTCACAACTCCGACGACAAGCCCCACCACGACCCCGACAACGACCCCGTGCACGAGCCCACTCACGGCCAGCGACACGGCCGTATATCCCGACACGACGCCGCGCCCAACCCCGCCTATTATCCCGATTGCGAGTGTTACAGATAGCCCGAATGCGAGCCCGTTGGTGAATTGTGAGGCAGCATTGGTGCGGTGCCCTAGACTAGAGTTTCGCCGTTGGAGACCGCCTCGCCGTCGGCGCAGCCGTTCCGGCTCGCGTCCAGCCCGCCCGGGAACGGAACTCGCTTCATAAAGGGTCCCGATCGCCATCCCGATCATGAACCCGAACGCGAGCACGACTGCGAAGCTGCTCATGAACCCACTCCCGGACGCGTACGTGATCCCGAACGTGTGCCAGCCGTTGAGCGCGATCGCGAGTCCGATCGCGAGTCCGATCACGAGTCCGATCGCGAGTCCGATCGCGAGTCTGACGGTGAGCCCGGCCGCGAGTCCGACCGACAGCACGCCCGCGAACGCGCCCGCGAGCACGACCGTGAGCCCGACCGTGAGCGCGGCCGCGAACGCGTCTGCAAGCCCGACCGTGAGCACGCCCGTGAACACGACGGCGAGCAGGAATGTGGTGGTGGCGGCGAGGATGCGGGTGGGGCGTGTTGTGAGGTTGGGGAGTTGCCACCAGGTGAAGTCGTGGGTGTCGTGGGCGTGGAGGCGGGTGGCGAGGTGACCGAGCCAGTGGCGGGCTTGGTCTGGGGTCCAGGGTGGGTGTGTGGTTTGGGTTGGTTGTGTGGGGCGTTGGGGTGCATAGAGGGTGTCTACGTACTTGCGCAGCAGGTGTTGTTGGAGGTGAGTGCTGGTGGGGAATTGGGTGGTGTCGAGCAGTTCACCGGGGGCCGATTCGGTGGCTTCTTCGTAGTGGGTGCGAGCGAGCATGATCATGAGTGGTGTGGTCAGTACCGAGGTCAGGTTCTGGCTCGCGGTCTGCTGTGGTGCGGTGCGCAGCTGTGCGAATACCGTTTCCCAGTCGGTGGCGCGCTTCGGGGTGGTGGTGCGGCGCAAGTAGTGTTCGGCTTCGTTGAGAGTGAGGTCGTCGATCTCGATCGCCGCGGCCCGCCCGATCGCTCGGGTCGTTCGAACGGCCTCGGCGTATTCCTTGGGGCGGCTGGTCAGCAGTAGTGGTAGCTGGACTTGGCTGATCTGGCGGATCGCGGCGCGGTGGTGGCGTTCGGGGAGTTCGTCGAATCCGTCCAGTACCGGCAGGATCCAGTCACCATCGATCAGGGTCTTGACTTGGGGCGTCCCGGTGGCGTCGCGTTGTTCCAGGGACGAGAAGTCCCGCACGAGCCTGTCGCTCATCCACTCCCGTAACCGGGTGGTGGTCGGGTTCCAGTCGCCGAGGCTGAACAAGACCGGCACCGGGCCGCGACGGCCACGGTGGTCGAGGAGGTCGAGGATCAGGCGGTGGGCCAGCACGGTCTTGCCGGCGCCGACCCGGCCGAGGATCACCAACCGGCGTGAACCAGTGGCTTGGAAGGTTTCGCGGATCGCGGTGAACTGCCCCGACAACGCCACCGGAGCAGGCTGTTCCTGGTCGCGGCGGATGTTGTCCCAGTCATCGAACAGGTCCGCCTCGGCCTCATGCCAGCGCACCCGCAGTGGAACCGGATCCCCGATCCGCCAATGCTCCTCTTCCTCCTGGCTGCGCCCGCGCACGACACCGGCCAGTTCCGCCGACAGCAACTCATCCGCAGCCGTGTCCCGTCCCACCGTGACACCGCCATTAATGGTCTCGGCCTGGATCAAGGGCCCGCCCACCGACCCCTTGTTCTCGTTATGAGTCCCATCACCGCCAGACACGCCCCGCAGTATGCCGCACACGAAACGTGCCCTGTCCCGGAATCAACAAGAGCCCCGCCAACGAAGCGCCAGACATCAACCGCCGAGGACCCCATGCGGCGACCCCCGACCAAGAAACCGGTGGCGGCGCCTGCGCGGGTCACCAGGCATGTTGTCCGACGACGGCAGATAGCGGTGACACGGACGAGCTCGTTTTGGGTTCGCCGACGACCTTCCTCCCGTACATGGCAGGTCGTGCGGGGGCGCACCCGGGGCACATGCGACCCGAAGACGACCAAAGACGACGGCAACCGAGCGACGCTCCAGGGCTGGCTGCCATGCCAGTGGCCAGCCGCGCCGCAGGCGGGGCTGCCGCTGGAACGCCCTCCGGAAGCAGGTCTCAGCCATCAGTGACTATGCCAATACGGGCCAAAACTTGCCGATGAATTGCCAATAATCAACTTTCGGCGACGTCAGATGACGGCAACCGACCCCGCCTCTGGTTGCGGCGTTCATGCAGGTGACCGGGGTTGTCGTCAAGCGACGGAAGTTGCCGAAAAGCACGGACACCAGAACAGCGGGTTCGGGGTTCGAGTCCCTGTTGGCGCACCAAAACCCCAGGTCACACGACCTGGGGTTTTTCTTTTGCTCTCGAAATCCGCTGCGGACCACCACCAGCCCCCGATTCGGACGATGGGTGGCCGGATGACCGCGGCGGGCCGCGGTCGAGCACCCGATTTCGACCGAGCGTCCCCCTGTCGTGTCCCGTCCGCTCGGCTCTGATCACCGGCACGCCCGAGGGCCGGGTCAGGTGGTTCGGACGGTCACTCCTGCTGATTCGAAGGCGGTGACTTCGGTGTCGGGGGCCGCCGCGTCGGTGATGAGGGCGTGCAGGGCCGTGGGGGGCGCGACGAAGGCGAGCGAGGTGCGGGTGAGCTTGGCCGAGTCGGTGACGGCGATGACGCGGCGGGCGGAGGCCATGGCGGCGCGCTTGGTAGCGGCGTCGTCGAGGTCGTAGGCGGTGAGGCCGTCGGCGGCGGTGAGGCCGCAGCAGCCGAGGATCGCGGTGTCGAAGCGCAGCGCGGCCAGCGAGGCGTGGGTGAGCGGGCCGGTGAAGGCGAGTTCCTGGGCGCGCGGCCTGCCGCCGGGGACCAGCAGGGTGATCTCCGGTGCCGTGGCCAGTTCGTTCGCCGCGTGCAGGGACAGGGGCACGACGGTCAGGCGGCGGTGCGCCAGTGCGCGGGCGACTTCGAGGCAGGTGGTGCCGCTGTCCAGCACGACCGATTCGCCGTCGGCGATCAGGTCGGCGGCTGCGGCGGCGATGCGCCGTTTGACGTCGGCGCCGTCCTGGGCGCGCAGCGCGAACGGGGGCTCGTCGCCGCGGAGCAGGAGGCTGCGGGCTCCACCGCGATAGCGCTCGAGCACGCCTTCGTCGGCGAGCGCTTCGAGGTCGCGGCGGATCGTCATCTCGGAGGCACCGGTGAGCGCGGCGAGTTCGGCGACGCCGAGCGAACCGGCCTCCCGCACCGCTTCGGTGATCCGCTTGAGCCGTTGTGCGCTGGACATGCTCCATGTGAACACGGACTCCGTCCACAGGTCAACATTTCGAACATCGGATATGTTCGTTATGTTTTAATCCATGAACACTCGGTTGCGGGCGGCGCGGATCGCCACGTTCGCCCACTTCGTCCTGTGCGGCTTCCTGATGGGCATGTGGATCGTGCACATCCCGGTGGTCGAGCGCGCGGTGCGGATCGATCACGCCCTGCTCGGCTGGCTCCTGCTGCTGCTCGGGGCGGGTGCCGTCGCGGCCATGCAGCTCGTGGGCCCGCTGACCGACCGGTTCGGCGCCCGGCTGGTCGTGCCGGTGAGCGCCGCCGCGTGCAGCCTCGCCGTGGTGCTGCCGGGGCTGGCGGTGGACGGCTGGACGCTCGGAATCGCGCTGCTGGTGTTCGGGTTCTGCAACGGCTGCCTCGACGTGAGCATGAACGCGCACGCGGTGCAGGTGGAGCGCGCGTACGGACGGCCGGTGATGTCCGCCTTCCACGCCGCGTTCTCCGTCGGGGGCGTGGCCGCGGCGCTGATCGGGGCGCGCACCCTCGGCTGGGGGTGGAGCCCGGCGACCTCGCTCGGTGCCGCGGCGGTGCTGGGACTGGTGCTCGGCGCGGTCGCCGCGCGCGGGCTGCTGCGGCCGGAGCCCGCACCGGAACCCGTCGAGTCCACTTCGGACGGTCATCGCCCGGTCGCGGGGCGGGTGTGGCTGCTGGCCGGGCTCGCGTTCCTGATCATGCTGTGCGAGGGCGTCGCCAACGACTGGAGCGCGCTGCACCTGCGCGACGTGCTGGGCGCGCAGCCCGCCACCGCCGCCCTCGCGTACGGGGCGTTCGCCACCACCATGACCGCGGGCCGGCTGCTCGCCGACCGGGTCGCGGCGCGGGTGGGGCCGCGGGTGGTCCTGCGGGGCGGGGCCGGGATCGCCGCGGTCGGGCTCACCGCGGCAGCGCTGTCGCCGTGGGTGCCGCTCGCGCTCGCCGGGTGGGCCGTGTTCGGCATCGGCCTGGCCGGGTGCGTGCCGCAGCTGCTGAGCGCCGCCGGGCACGCCGACGACGCCGCGGCCGGGGCCAACGTCTCCCGGGTGGCCGGGCTCGGATTCGTCGGCATGCTCGCCGGGCCCGCCGTGATCGGGCCGCTCACCCACCTGGTGCCGCTGAACCTCGCGTTCTTCCTGCCGGTGCTGTGCTGCGTCGCGGCCGTTGCCGCCGCCCGCACCGCGCTGCCCCGCCGGGACCCGGCGCAGGCAGGGCAGCCGGTGCGCTGACGGCTCGCGGTCAGGGGATCAGCAGGACCCGGCCGAAGGCGGCGCGGCTCTCGATGTGGCGGTGAGCGGCAGCGGCCTCGGCGAGCGGGAACTCGCGGTCCACGACCACGGTCAGCTCGCCCGCCGCGACCCGTCCGATGAGGCGTTCCACCAGCGCGCGGGTGCGGGCCGGGTCGTGCGCCATCTCGCCGCCGAAGTACACGCCGTTGAGCGAGGCGTTCTTGAACATCAGCGGGTCGAGCCGCGGCGGGTTCGGTTCCCGCCCGGCCTGGCCCACCCAGCTGATCCGGCCGCGGTAGGCCAGCGCGGCCACGCTGCTCTCCAAGGTGCGACCGCCGACCGGGTCCACCACCAGGTCGACGCCGCGCCCGTCGGTGAGCTCGGCGACCCGGGCGGCCACGTCCTCGTCCCGGTAGTTGACCGCGTGGTGCAGCCCGTGCTCGCCGAGCCGCGCCAGCTTCTCCGCGCTGGACGCCGTGCCGAGCACCGTGGCTCCCGCGGCGGCGGCCAGCTGCACCGCGGCCAGGCCGACACCGCCCGCCGCGGCCTGCACCAGCACCACTTCGCCCGCGCGCAACCGACCGAACTCGAACAGGCAGTCGTCGGCGGTGCCGAACTCGACGGGGATGCCGGCGGCCAGCCGGGGATCGAGGTCGTCGGGGACGCGGTAGGCGTTGTGCTCCGGCACCGCGGCCAGTTCCGCGTGCGAACCGTGCGGCATGAACGCCACGGCCCGCTGGCCCTCGCGCAGCCCGGTGACGTCCGCGCCGACGGCGGCGACGGTGCCCGCGGCCTGGTAGCCGACGACGTGCGGCGTGCTCGGCGGCGGCGCGGCCTGCCGGTGCAGCAGGTCCCCGCCCTGCACACCGACGGCCTCGATGCGCAGCAGCACCTCCCCCGGGCCCACCTCCGGGTCCGGGACGTCCGCGTAGCGCAGCACGTCCGGCCCGCCGTTCTCGTAGTACACCGCTGCCTTCACGACCACCACTCCCGATCAGCTCGACTTCCGCTCCCGATCATGCCCGGCCGTCCCGCTCGCGCATGTCCGCCACCGCCTCGCGGGCCTCTTCGCGGGAGGACACGGTGGGTTTCGCGCCCGGCAGCGGCAATCCCGCGGACTCGCGGGAGAACCAGGTCGCGATCAACCCCACCACGCCCGCCGCCATCAGCAGGAACGCGGGCGCCGTGCTGTGCCCGGTGCCGGTGACCAGCGCCTGCGACAGCAGCGGGGTGGTGCCGCCGAACAGCGCGACCGAGATGTTGAACCCGATGGACACGCCGCCGTAGCGCACCTCGGTGGGGAACAGCGCGGGCAGGCTCGACGGCATCGTGGAGCTGAACGCGATCAGCATCAGCCCGATCAGCACCAGCCCGGCCACCACCAGACCCACCGAGCCGCGGCTGATCAGCCAGAACGCGGGCCAGGACAGCACCACCAGCGCCGCCGAGCCCGCCGTGATGATCGGCAACCGGCCGATCCGGTCCGAGATGCGCCCGAGCCGCACCACGAAACCCATGATGATCAGCATGGTGACCAGCACGAAGATCAGCGCCGAGGTGTGCGCGTAGTGCAGGTCCGCGGTGATGTAGGTGGGCATGTACGAGGTGAGCATGTAGTTGACCACGTTGAACACCGCCACCAGCGCCACGCACAACAGCAGCGGCCGCCAGTGGTCGCGGAAGATGGTGCGGTAGCCAGCCAGCTGCCCCTCGTCCGCGCCGCCGCTCTCCTGCTGCTGTTGCTGCGCGGGCGTCTCCTCCAGCCGGAACCGCAGGTACAGCCCGATCGCGCCGAGCGGCGCGGCCAGCAGGAACGGGATGCGCCAGCCCCAGCCCACCATGTCCTGCTCGCCCAGGGTCGTGAGCAGCACGGTGACCACGGCGGCGCCGAGCGAATACCCGGCGAGGGTGCCGAACTCCAGCCAGCTGGCGAGGAAACCGCGCCGCTTGTCCGGCGAGTACTCGGAGACGAACGTGGTGGCCCCGCCGTACTCGCCGCCGGTGGAGAAGCCCTGCACGACGCGGGCCACCAGCAGCAGCACCGGCGACCAGATGCCGATCGTCGCGTAGGACGGGATCAGGCCGATGGCGGTGGTGCCCGCCGCCATGGTCATCATCGTGATGGCCAGCACCTTCTTGCGCCCGATCCGGTCCCCCAGCGGGCCGAACACGAACCCGCCGAGCGGGCGGACCAGGAACGCGACGGCGAAGGTGGCGAACGTGGCCAGCAGCTGCGCGGTGGCGTTCCCGGCGGGGAAGAACACCTTCCCGGTGATGACCACGAGGTAGCTGAACACCCCGAAGTCGAACCACTCCATCATGTTGCCGATGCCGGCGGCGGTGACCGCGCGCCGCACGTTGCCGACCTTGACGATGGTGACGAGGTCTTCGAGCCGACGAACCGGCCTGGTGCGACGTCCCGTCCTCGACGATGGCATTCCGCTGCGCCTCCTCGACCGCGGTTCCGGGTCCGAACGAGGGGTACCCGAGGTCGGGTGCGGGCACGCCCGCCACTCCCCGACCGGGTGCACGCACCCCGCTGACCAGCGACGCCCGCCGCCGGGATTTTTTCCGGGTTCCCGGTCGTTGATCCGTTTCGACGGATCGGCCGGAATCGTCCCGAGGGGGTGCGCCGCAATCCCGACGTGCGTTCCCCGCGGCCTCGGTGCAGCGCGAACCCGGCCGTGCCCGGTCACACTCGTGAGGCGCCGCCACGGCGGTGTCCGTTCCCGTTCTTGTCGGCCACCGACGGAGATCCCCATGCCCCACCACACCACCATCTCGCTGCGGGTGAACGGCGAGGACCGTTCGCTCGCGGTCGACAACCGCACCACCCTGCTCGACGCGCTCCGCGACGGCCTCGACCTCGTGGGCACCAAGAAGGGCTGCGACCAGGGCCAGTGCGGCGCCTGCACCGTGCTGCTCGACGGGCAGCGCGCCGTGTCCTGCCTGCAGCTGGCCGTCGCCGCCGACGGCTCCGAGATCACCACCGTCGAGGGCATCGCCGACGGCGACCGGCTGCACCCGGTGCAGCAGGCGTTCCTCGACTTCGACGGCTACCAGTGCGGCTACTGCACGCCCGGGCAGATCTGCTCGGCCGTCGCCGTCATCCAGGAGCACGCCGCGGGCTGGCCCAGCGCCGCCACCGCGGACGTGCGCCCCGAGGCCGGTGCGCCCGCGCTGGACGCCGCGGAGATCCGCGAGCGGATGAGCGGCAACCTGTGCCGCTGCGGCGCGCACAACTCCATCGTCCGCGCCGTCGCGCAGGCCGCCACCGTGCACGAGGCCGCGAGCACCGTGACCCGCGGCGGATCGGAGGTCTCGGCGTGAAGGAGTTCGACTACCGGCGCGCCACCGACGTGCGCACCGCCACCGCCCTGCTCGCCGAGAACCCGGACGCCCGGTTCCTCGGCGGCGGCACCAACCTCGTCGACCTGATGAAGGTCGGGGTGGAGACCCCGCCGCAGCTGGTGGACGTGCGCAGGCTGCCGCTGAACACCATCGAGGTCGCCGCGGACGGCGGGCTGCGCATCGGCGCCACCGCCACCAACAGCGAGGTCGCCAACCACCCGGAGGTGCGGCGCCGCTTCCCCGCGCTCGCCCAGGCCGTGCTCGCGGGCGCGTCGGGGCAGCTGCGCAACGTGGCCACCGTCGGCGGGAACCTGTTGCAGCGCACCCGGTGCGGCTACTTCGCCGACGTCACGCAGCCCTGCAACAAGCGGGTGCCGGGCAGCGGCTGCCCGGCCATCGAGGGCGAGCACCACAACCACGCGATCTTCGACTGGTCCGAGCAGTGCGCGGCGACCAGCCCGTCGGACATGGCGGTACCGCTGGCCGCGTTCGACGCCGTGGTGTCCTACGAGACCGCCGACGGCACCGGCGAACTGTCCTATTCGGACTTCCACCGGCCGGTCGGGGACCGCCCGGACGCGGACGTCGCGCTGCCCGCGGGCGCGCTGATCACCGGGATCTCCTTGCCCGGCGCGGAGATCGCAGCCCGCTCCCGGTACCGCAAGGTACGGGAACGCGCCTCCTACGCGTTCGCGAACGGATCCATCGCCGCCGCCCTCGACGTCCGCGACGGGGTCGTCTCCGACGTGCGCATCGCGTTCGGCGCCGTCGCCAACCGGCCGTGGCGGGCACGCGCGGCGGAGCAGGCGCTGCTGGGCCGCCCCGCCACCGCCGCGGAGTTCGGCGCCGCCGCCGACACCGAACTCGCCGCCGCGACACCCCTGCCGCACAACGGGTACAAGGTGCCGCTGATCCGGAACCTCGTGGTGTCCGTGCTGACCGAGATCGCCGAGGAGGCCACCCGATGACCACCGTCGACCCGCGGCTGAGCGCCACGAGCACCACCACCGCACCCGCGGACACCGGCACCGCGGGCTCCGCGCACACCCGCCTCGAAGGCCGCGCCAAGGTCACCGGCGAAGCCCGCTACGCCGGAGATCACCCCATCGAGGACCTCGCGCACGGCTCGCTGGTGCTGTCCACCGTCGCGCACGGCCGGATCACCTCCCTCGACGAGGACGCGGTGCTGGACATGCCGGGCGTGCTCACCGTGCTGCACCACGGCAACGCGCCGCGGCTCAACCCGGAAGCCGGGATCTTCGGGCCCGATCCAGGGCTGCAACTCCTGCAGGACGACCGGGTGCGGTACGTGGGGCACCCGGTGGCGCTGGTGGTCGCGAAGACGCCGGAGCAGGCCCGCGCCGCCGCCGACGCCCTCCAGGTCACCTACGAGGAAGAACCGCACGACGCCGGCTTCCGCGCCGGGCATCCCGCCGAGTACGCACCGCAGGGCGCGGGCACCGTCGACAAGGGCGACGTGGACGCCGAAGCCGACGCGGCCGCCGCCGTCGTCGAGCACACCTACACCACGCCCGAAGAGCACCACACCGCGATGGAGCCGCACGCGTCGATGGCCCGCTGGGAGGACGGCAGGCTCGAAGTCGTCGACGCCAACCAGGGCTCCTACCTGGTCGCGCAGGTCGTGGCGACGCTGTTCGACCTCGACCCGGCGGCGGTGCGGATCCGCTCCGAGCACGTCGGCGGCGGCTTCGGCTCCAAGGCCCTCGGCCCGCAGCTCGTGCTGGCGGTGATGGCCGCGACGCAGTTGCAGCGCCCGGTGCGGGTGGTGCTGACCCGGCCGCAGGTCTTCGCCATCACCTCGCTGCGCTCGGCGACCGAGCAGCGGGTGCGGCTCGCCGCGGACGCCGACGGCCGGTTGCGCGCCGTCGACCACGAATCGCACTCGTTCACCTCCACCGTCAAGGAGTTCGTGGAGCTCGGCACCGAGCTCACCGGCGTCATGTACGCGTCCGAGGCGATCCGCACCCGCACCAAGGTGGTGCCGCTGAACGTGCCCTCACCGGGCTGGATGCGCGCGCCCGGCGCGGCACCCGGCTCGTTCGCGCTGGAATCGGCGATGGACGAGCTCGCCGAGCGCCTCGACATCGACCCGGTGGAGCTGCGGCTGCGCAACGAACCGGCCGTCGGGCCCGCCTCCGGGAAGCCGTTCAGCAGCCGCAGGCTGGTGGACTGCCTCGAACAGGGCGCGAGCCGCTTCGGCTGGTGGCAGCGGGATCCGCGGCCCGGGGTGCGCCGGGACGGGCGCTGGCTGCTCGGCACCGGGGTCGCCGCCGGATCGTTCGGCGCCGGGCCGATGCCCTCCAGCGCCGCCATCACCGCGGATGCCGACGGGACGTACGAGGTGCGCATCGCCGCCGCCGACATCGGCACCGGCGCGCGCACCGCGCTCGCCCAGGTCGCCGCGGAGGCGCTGGACGTGCCGCTGGCGGCGGTGCGGATCCGGATCGCCGACAGCGACTTCGGACCCGCGTTCATCGCCGGTGGCTCGCGCGGCACCGAATCCTGGTCGTTCGCCATCATCGAGGCCGCGCGGGCGCTGCAGAAGAAGCTCGCCGCCGGGGAAACCGCCCCGGTGACCGCGCGCGCCGACACCACCGAGCTCATCGGCGCCCGCGAACAGCTCGAACGGCACTCGTTCAGCTCCCAGTTCGCCGAGGTCGCCGTCGACGTCGGCAGCGGCGAAGTGCGGGTGCGGCGGCTGCTCGGCATGTTCGCGGTCGGGCGGATCATCAACCCGCTCACCGCGCGCAGCCAGTTCGCCGGCGGCATGATCATGGGCTTGTCGATGGCACTGCACGAAGAAGGCGTGCGGGACGCCAGCGGCCGCCAGGCCAACGCGAACCTCGCCGGCTACCACATCGCCGCGCACGCCGACGTGCCCGAGATCGAGGTGGACTGGGTCGACGACCCCGACCCGGGCAACCCGTCCGGGGTGAAGGGCATCGGTGAGGTCGGCATCGTCGGCACCGCCGCCGCCATCGCCAACGCCGTCCGGCACGCGACCGGGGTGCGGCACCGGGACCTGCCGATCAGCTTGGATCGGGTGCTGGAGGGGGCGGGGTAGGACACGAGTGCCATGCGCGTGCGGTGCCGGCCTCCATTCGATCAGCAATCCGCCCGCTGAGCGACAGCCAGTACGACCGGCACCGCACGCCCTCGAATCCCTTGAGCACGTCCCTCACCGATTCTTGTACGAATCCCCGGGCGTGGTCGTCTTCCACGAAGGGTGGTTGATGTCATTGACACCCGTATTTCCCACCCGCCCGTAAGTCGCATTGGTCTGGGGATAGGTCGTGTCACCTTCGGTTTTGACCTTGATCGGATCCCCGTTGTCGATCCGCTGCTGAAGGGAGGTCTTGCTGGAACCCTTGTAATCGAGCTCGATCGCCTCGCCGCTCTTGTTGTGCGCAATGTACGCCCGGACTTCGTTCTGGCTCCAGTTTGCGGGGAACATGGTGCTCACCTTCGTGTTCTTCAGGCCCTTACCGTCATTGGCGAGACCATCCCGCACGTACATGATCTCGTGCACCTTGTTCGGATTACCCCTGCGCGCCAGCACGGTGACGTCCTTCGGCAAGTGATCAGACTTTCCGGTATCCTGATCGATCCAGCTTCCCTTGTCGATTTTTTCGTGTCGACCCGCGGGCTTCTCGTACGCATGCAGACCACTGGGCGAATTCGCACTACTCGCCTTTGTTCCACCCTTGAAAATGTGGTTGTCGAGCCCCTGGCGGCCCGGCCCGTGGTCTTGATGCTTGTTCTTGAACTTGTCCGCGAGGTCGTTGATGCGGTGGCGCGTCATATCGCCGTCCATCCTGCGTTCGCACTTGAGCCCCAGCGGGTCCGTCCAGCTGTGCGGGTTGGGGACGTAGGCGTGCTGGTTGAGGCCGCCGTCCAGGCCCAGCGGGTCGGGGCTGACGTAGCGGGCCAGCAGCGGGTCGTAGTAGCGGTAGAAGTTGTAGTGCAGACCGGTCTCGGCGTCGTAGTACTGCCCGGGGAAGCGCAGCGGCGTGCCGGTGACCGCCTCCGCGCCGGGCGCGCCACCCCACAGCGTCGTGCGGCTCACCCAGGACACGACGCCGTGCTCGTCGACGAGCTCCGTCGGGGTGCCGACCGCATCCGTGACGATCGCGTGGAACTTCGAGTCCACCCAGTCCTGGGGTCCGCGCAGCACCCGTTCGGCCTGGGTGAGGGGCCGGAACGACTCGGGCTCGTGGTCCCAGACGAGGACGAGCGGGCCGGGTTGCCCCTGCCGGTACTCGGCCTGCTCCGCGAGCACGTGCCCGTCCCAGCTGAAGTCCACCCCGGCGACCACGGTCGTCCCGTCGGGACCGAGGCGCTGCTTGGTGATGCGCCGTCCGATCGCGTCGTAGTGGTAGGCCCACCGCGTTCCGTCCGGGGTGAGCACGCCGACCAGCCGGTCGTCGCCGTCCCAGGAATAGCGCCAGGTCTCGGGGCGGTGGGACAGGCGCTTGCGCTGCCGCAGCACCATCCGGCCCTGCGCGTCGTACTCGTAGCGGGCACCGCCCGCGGCGCGGAGCAGGGTGCCGGTGTGCGCGCGGTCGCCGAACTCGTCGTCCGCCCCGGAGGCGGGCCAGCTGCCGTGGGTGATGTTGCCGGTGGCGTCGTAGGCGTAGCGCTCGGACCAGCCGGAGCCCTGGACGCCGAGCACCTTGCCCGCGTGGTCGAGGGTGAAGGTGCGCGGTCCGGTGATCCCGTCCTGCACCCCGGTGAGCGCACCGTCGGCCCGGTACGCGTAGGTGCGCTGCTGGGCGATCCGCCCGCCCGCACCGGCGATCGTCTGGGTCTGGAGCAGGTGCGTGGCGGTCCACGACTGGCCGAACACCAGGCCGGATGCGGTGCTGCGGCGCACTTCCCGGCCTGCGCGGTCGTACTCGAAGCGCAGCGTCCGGCCGGCGCTGTGCAGGGCGATCGGCTGGTCGTTGGCGTCGTACTCCCAGGTGCTCTCGGCGCCGGACGGGGTGCGGCGCCGGATGCGGCGCCCCAGCAGGTCGTACTCGGAGGTGACGGTGCGCCCGTTGACGGTCTCGGCGATCACCCGGCCCGCCGGGTCGTGCTGGAAGGTGACCCGGCTCGTGCCGTTGACGGCTTCCAGGATCTCCCCGGTCTCGCTGAGGGTGAACCGGGCGACGTCGGAGGCGGTGCGGCGTTCGACGATGTTGCCGAGCACGTCGAGCCCGAACCGGGTGACCTCCCCGGCGCCGTTGGTGCGTTCGACGAGCCTGCCCGCCGCGTCGTAGGCGTACTGGAGGGTGCGCCCGTTGAAGTCGGTTTCGCGCACCAGACGGCCCGCGGCGTCGTACTCGTACCGCCAGACCAGCCCCTGCGGGTCGGTCACGGAAGTCAGCCGCATCTCGGTGTCGTAGCCGAACTCCAGCCGCGTGCCGTCGGGACGGACCTCGGCGGCCACCAGGTCGAAGTGGGTGATCTCGGTGGTGGAGACCTCGGAGAACTCGTCGCGGTGCTCGCGCAGGTTGCCCTCGCCGTCGTGGACGCGCCGTTCGACGGTGCCGTCGGCCCGTTCGTGCCAGGCGAGTTCGCCGCCGACCGTCCAGCCGAACCGCTGCACCCCGCCCACCGGGTCGGTGATCGAAGTGACCCGGCCGAACCGGTCCCGTTCGTACCGGGTGACGGCGCCGAGCGGGTCGCGGAGCGCGACCGGGAGCCCGCTCGCGTCGACCTCCACGGTGCTGGTGCCGCCGAGCGCGTCGGTGACCGAGGCGAGGGCGCCGCGCTCGTCGTAGCGGTAGGTGGTGGTCGCACCGCACGGGTCGGTGGTGGTGCGGATGTTGCCGAGCTCGTCGTAGGTGTGCCGCGTGGTGGTTCCGTCGGCCTCGACGACCGCGATCGGCAGGCCGGATTCGTCGTACTCGCACCTGAGCCGGCTGCCGTCCGGGCGGGTGATGGCGAGGACGTTGCCCCGCTCGTCCCGGTCGTAGCGGATGCTGCGCCCGAGCGGGTCGGTGCGCCGCAGCAGGTTGTCGTGCCGGTCCCACTCGGAGGTGGTCGATGCCCCGAGCGGGTCGATCTCCTCGACGACCTGGCCCGCTTCGTTCATCCGGAACGTCGTGACGTTGCCGAGCGAATCCGTGCTGCGGGTGATCCGGTTCTCGGTGTCGAACTCCATGCCGCAGGTGAGGAAACCGCCGGAGCCCTCGGTGCGGACGCAGCGCCCTTCGTGGTCGTAGTGGTAGCGGTACCACTCGCCGTTGCGGTCGGTCCAGCCGGTGATCCGCCCGACGTGGTCGTAGTCGAAGCACATCGGCTGCCCCGACGCGTTGACCACTTCGGTGAGCCGGTCGCCGGTGTAGCCGTAGCGCATCAGCTCCACGTCGCCGTCGGCCGTGGCGGACCGCAACGAGGTGACCAGGCCGTCGGCGGTGTCGACCAGCACCCGGTAGCCGCCGCTGTGCCGGATCTCCCGGGGCGTCCCGTGCTCGTCGTGCAGGAAGTCGATGCGGTTCCCGACGTGGTCGGAGATGGAGGTCAGCGGGCAGGTGGCACCGGCACCGGCACCGGCGAAGCGCAGGACCTGCCGCTGCTGCTGGTCGTCGAGGACGTAGGCGCCGTCCTCGGCCCGGCCGAGCGGACGGCGCGGGCCGCCGTCGCTGAACACCCACGAGCCGACCGCCGGGTGCGGGAAGTGCTGGAGCACCCCGTCCGCCGCGACGAGCACGACGCCCTGCTCGTCCACCTCCACGCGCTGGTCCAATGTGGACACCCAGCTGGGGCCGAACGCGCGCCCGGCCCGGAACGCGGACAGGTGGGTGCGTTCGACGACCAGCGGCAGCGCGGCGAGGAACTCCGCGTCGGTCTGCGCCAGCATCATCTGCCCGGAGGAGACGTCGATCGGGTCGCCCACGCAGCGCGAGTTCTGCAGGGACCGCGAGTTGGTGCCCTGGTCGCGCACCGTGTTGTTCGAGGACGTGGAACGGGTCGAGGCCGGTCCCTTCCCGCCGCGCGGAGGCGGCGTGGGTGTCGGCGTCGGGCCGCCACCGTTTCCGCCGCCGTTGCCACGTCCACTTCCGCCGTTGTTCGGTCCGGGCGCCGGGGACCCTTCCGCGTTGGACGAGTGGTTCGACGCCGGGCCGTCGCCGCGGGGCGGGGGTGTGCCGCCGGGCTTGTTCTCGGCGTTCGAGGAGTGGTTGGAGGCCGGGCCGTCCGAGCCGCCGCGGGAGCGGTCGCCGCCGGTCGGCTTCGGCCCGCCGCCGGACGAACCGTCCGACTTGATCTTCTTGAGCTCCTTGGCCGCGTCGCCGAAGCCCTTGCCGAGCTTCTTCAGCAGCGGCATCAGGGCCTTCATCGCCTTGACCAGCTTCATGGTCAGCTCGGCGATCTTCGTGGCGACCTTGGTGACCTGCACGGCCACCTGCGGCAGCACCCACGCCATCCCGATGCCCGCGGTCGCCAGCACCTGCAGCGCCCAGCTGATCAGGTGGCCCACCAGCTCGGCGATGATGTCGCGCACCAGGGTCCGGACGGCGGCGACGACCTCGCCCGCGGTGCCGATGCCGTCGGCCGCACCGTCGGCCGCCGACTTGGCGGCCGAGATCAGCGTGCCGGTCTCCTCGCTGCGCTTGCGGTAGGCGTCGGCGGCCTTGCCGGACCACTCGGCGATGTCGGCGCCGACCATCTGCTGCAGGTCGGCGCCGACCCCGTCCAGCTCGGTCGCGATGTTCTTCCACGTCTCCGAATGCGCCTTGATCTCGTCCGGATCACCGGTCAGCGAGTCCAGCGCGTCCGACAACGGGCCGACGTGCTCCATCAGCCAGCCCACCCCCGCGGCGAAGATCGAACCGAACGGGTCCATCGCCATGCCCAGCGCGTCCAGCGCCGTGCCGGTCGCACCCATCACGCCGGCGGCCCAGTCACCCGACTCGATGGCCTTCTTCGTCTCGTCGACCGATTCCAGGATCGGGACGCCGCTGAAGGACTTGGTCGAATCCTCGCGTTCCGCGACGAGCGGATTCGCCACAGGAGATCACCTCAAGAGTGCGGGCCGGGGACACCGGCGAATGTGGGGTCGGGAATGCGGCGGGTCAGTCCCGCAGCGGGTCGAAGTCCGGCGGGAAGTCCTCGTCGTCGTCCCGCCGCTGCGGGCGGCGCCGGCCGGTCGGACGGGTCGCGGACGGGCCGGACTGGCTGGACGGGCCGGACTGCGGGGGGCTCGGCGGTGTGGGACCCGGCCGCTGCTGCGGCGGCTCCTCGTCCTCCGGCGCCGCCCACTTGCCGGACTCCGGCGCCTCGTCCTCGGCTTCGTCGGGTTCCTCGGGGAACCGCTCGCGCAGGTTGTCCAGCATCAGCGACCGGGTCTGCCGGTCCTCGTCACCGAGCTGCTCGGACATCACCTCGCCGACGCGGGAGGCGATGTCGCCCTGCGCCTTGCGGATGGTGCCGAGGATCTGCGCGGACAGCTCCTCCAGCGGCATCGAACGGATCTTCTCGGAGAACTCGATGCCGGTGAGGCTGCCGTCGGCGCGCACCGTCACCTTCACCCGGCCGTCCGGGCCGGTCGCGGTCAACCGGATCTGCTCGGTCTCCTCGCGCACCGCCTCGTAACGGCGGGCCTTCTCCTCGAAGCCCTTCACCCAGTCGCCGATGCGCCGTTCCGCGTCGTCCGGGTCGCTGCCGAGTGCGGCGAAGCCCGCTGGTCCGGACATGTTCTTCCCTCCGTGCCGATGTGCTGCTCGATGACGTGCGCGCCGCGAGATCGCGGCGGGTGGGGCGGGACTACGACGTCGCCTCCGGGTCGATCCGCGGGGTGGTGCCGAACACCTGCTGCGAGAAGCCCTGCTCGGCGGGGGTTCGCACCTGCTCACCGTGCGGGGCGTTCCGCGCCGTCGGCTCCTGCACCTGCTCACCGTGCGGGGCGTTCCGCGCCGTCGGCTCCTGCACCTGCTCGCCGTGCGGAGCATTCCGCGCCGTCGGCTCCTGCACCTGCTCCGACGACCGCGAAGCGGTGCCCTGCTGCTGCTCGGACATGCCGTCCGGCAACGACCCCCGCTGCTGCTCCGAATAGCCGCCCTGCGGCGTGCCCCGCTGCTGCTCGGACATGCCGTCCGGGAGCGTGCCCCGCTGCTGCTCCGCCGGGCCGGAGCCGCCGCCCATCAGCTGGAACTGCTCGAAGCCCTCCGGCACGGTGCCGTGCAACTTCTGGAAGGACTGCGAGTTGTCCTCGTCGTTGGTGTCGTACTCCTCGGCGGTGGTGCGGACGTTCTGCGCGGTGGTCTCCAGGCCTTCGCGGGCGGCCTGCAGCGCCGCGAGCCCTTCCTGCTCGGTCGGATTGATGATCGGCGGCAGGAACGAGCACAGCAGCCCGTAGGCCTCGTCGGACATGCCGACCTGTTCGGCGGCCGAGATCGCCGTGTCGACCCGGTCGGTGAGCGAGTCGAGGTGGGCGGCGTGCGCCGTCAGGTCCTCGGAGACGACTTCGTAGGCCATGCGGGGAGCTCCTCTCCGGATGCGTTGCGCGACAAGGGGTTCACCGGGACACGAGCTCCGCGAAGTCCACGCTGGACAGCACTCCGCCGAGCCGCTGCTCGACGCGGCCCGGCTCGGCGGGCACGACGCTCAGCCAGCCCCCTTCGCCGATCAGCAGGTAGCGGCCCTGCGAGGTGTCCATCCAGCTGATGAGCGTCGCCGCCCGGGACCCGCCGCCGCGGACGCCGAGCTGGCCGCCGCCACGGCGGTTCTCCGCCAGCTCCACCAGTGCGGCCGCGTCCTGTTCGGACACCCCCGCCCGCACCAGCGCGGTGTGCTCGTCGAGATCACCGCCGAACGGGTCGTCGCCGAAGTCGTCCTCGTCCGCGACCTTCGCCAGCACCTCGTGGCGCACCGTCAACGACCGCCCCTTGCCCGGCTCGGCGGACGGCAGCACGCCCGCCGCCACCGCGGCCAGCGCGCTCGGCCGGAAACCGCGCAACGACAACCGATTCCCGTCCAGCACCGCCAGCACCCCGGACCGGCGATCCGCGGCGGCCAGCGCCCGGATCGGGCCGTCCGCGTAGCCGACGACGTCCACCGAGATCTCGTGCTCCGCCAGCAGCCGCAGCAGCCCCTCCAGCTCGGCGTCCAGCCGCTCGCCGGTGGCGAGACCGCGGTCGGCCAGCGCGCGGAACACCTCGGCGGTGCGCGCGGTGCGCTCCTCGACGGTCGCGCCGATGCTCGGCACCCGCAGCGGGTACGGCGCCCGGCCCAGGTCGAGCGCCCCGGACACCAGGTCGAACTCGACGGCGGACAGCACGAAGTCCGCTTCGTCCATCACTTTCCCCTCATCAGCACGCGCGTGATCGCGCACCGGCCCGCACGGCCGGTGCGCGGAACGACGCGGTCAGTCCTTGTCCTTGTCCTTCTTCTTCGGCTTGCCACCGCCGATGACCGGTGGCGGCAGGTCCGCGCCCGGGACCTCGACGATCGGGGCGCTCTCCACGTACTTCGCGCGGCGCTCCTGGTCCTCGCCGCCCTTGCCGCGGTTCGCCTGCCCCGGCGCGCCGCCGCCCATGCCGCCCGCACCGGCCTGACCGGACGCACCCGCCGCGCCCACCGGGCGTCCGGCGGCCGACTCGGTCGGGCCGACCCCGGCCCTGCCGCCCGCACCCGGACCGGAACCGCCCGAAGCGGAACCGCCCGAGCCCGCGCCGCCGACGCCGAGCGCTCCGCCGGAACCGCCCGTCGTGCCGGGAATCGGCGGGATCGAACCGCCCCAGCCGCCGCGGGAACCACCAGGGCCACCGGAACCGGGGCCACCGCCGGGGTTCTTGGCGAACGGGTTCGGGGTGATCGCGGTCGGCGCGTCCGGGCCGGACACCGGCCGCGGCGGCTTGTAGGTGTCCCGGCCGGTGATGTCCGGCGACGACGGGTTCGGCACCGAGCTGGGCTTCGTGGACTGCGGGGTCGTGCCGCTCGGCTTGAACTTCACCGTCGGCGGATCGAAGTTCGGGGGCGACGGCGTCCGGGGCGTCGGCGTCCGGCCGCTCGGCACCGAACGCGGTGTCGGCGTGCTCCCGACGGGGATCTGGGGATCGCCCGGCCGCGGAATCGGACCGCCCCGTTCGGACGGCGACTGCGGGACCTGCGGGATCTGCGGCTGTTCGAGTGCGAGCGCGTTCGCCGGATCGGTGGCGGCCGGGATGTCGGACGTGGGGACGCGGGAAGCGGGGTCGGTGGCGGCCGGGTCACCCGCCGCCGGGTCGCCGAGCACCGGCATCTTCCGCGTGACGAGGTCCCCGTCCGCACCGCCCGGGGTGACCGGCTCACCGAGCTGCTGGACGTCCTCGCCCGCCTCGTGCGCGGGAGTCGCCCGGTGGAACGGCGTCAGCTTCCCGTCCGCCGGCGGCGTGCCCTGGTGCTGCTCCTGCCGGACCGGGTCCGGCGGCGGCGCGAAGCGGGGCGTGTCGCCGTCCAGCACTCGGGAGTCGGATTCCATCCGCTCCATGACCTGGACCGCGTCCTGGTGCGCGTCGGCCGACTTGATCGTCCGCACCCGCTGGTCGACGGTCGCCGTGAACAGGTCGACGACCGACCCCTGCCCTCCCGAACCGTTGAACCTGTGCGTCAGATCTTCGTCCAGGTCGACGTCGACCGGTTCCGGCATGGCCATCTTGGCCGTCTCCATGACGCGGCCCTGCTCCTCGATCCGCGCCCCGAGACCATTGGCCGTCGCGCCGGCCTCCGAGGTCCAGGTGGCGATCTCGTGGATCGCACCGCGCGCCGAATCGCCCGCCTCGCCCTGCCAGCCGTGCTCGGTGCTGCGCAGCCGCTCGCCCATGCGCTGTGCGGACTCGCTCATCTCGATGCCCAGCCGGGCCCAATCCCCGGCGAGTTCGCCGACGCGGCCCGGATCGTTGTCCCGGTGCACCGCCTCGTACAGCTCGCGGTGGCTGTAGGAACTCCAGTTCTGGGTGTCCACCAAGGCGCGGTCGTCATCGGACGACCGCGCGTTCTTCGCCCGCGTCACGGCGTGCTGCTGTTCTTCCACGTGCCACTTCCCCCTCCGGCGACGGCTTCTCGCACACCGCCACCAGCCCATCCGCCCGCCACGCCGATCCCTGCGCACAGTGGACGCACCGGCACCCCGCCGGGTTGCCCGCCCGGCGGAGCGCTCGATCTCGATCGCCGACGACTCCGCTACCCGCGGCCGGTCACAGCTGTTGCCCGATGCGGCGGAACTCGTCCTCGGCGCGCTCGTCGTCGGCGCGGTAGCGGCGCATCGCGTCCTCGACGGCCTCGCGCGCGTCGTCCAGCACTCGGCGGTACTGCTGCAGCACCTCGGTGAACGAATCGCCGTCCCCGGTGCCGCGATCGGCGAACTTCGCCGCCATCGCCTCCCCCACCGGGTTGCGCCCCAGCGGTGCGCGCCGCCCCAGGCCCACCGCGCGGTTCAGCCAGTCCTGCACCTGGTCGACCTGCTCGGTCAGCATGTCCTGGATCGCCCGGCCGGCAGCCGGGTCCAGCCGCAGCCGCCCGGCTTCCACGTCCCGCCGCAGCGTGCCGACCGCGGCGGACGAGGCCTGCAACTTCGCCTCCGCCACCTGCGCCGTCCCCCGCACCTGCTCGGTCATCCCCGCCCCGCTCACGCGTTTCCCCTCTTCTCGCACGTCGTGTCCCCTCGCGATGTGGCTCCTCCCGATGGGCACCGGCACACCGGACCCCGCCACGGCAACGGAACGTACCGGCCTCGTTCCGCTCAGCGACAGGGTTTCCACAAGATCACGGCCGAACGGCCGAGCTTCCCGTCCGAACGGCCAAGATCGGGGTACCGGCTCAACCTCGGGGCCGTCCGGCGCGTCTCGCAACGGGGAATTCCACGCGTGGGCACGGCATCCTCGGGGGGACCCGCCGGATTCGACGCGGGCGCGGGAATCAGCTCGACCGGCCGGCCCCCGCGGCGCGCGCCACGTCCACCACGAACCAGACCACCCCGACCGCCAGCGCTCCCGCGGTCACGTAGTTCAGCACCGACCAGTGCTCGGCGCGGATCAGGGTCGGCACCACCGACAGGGACACCAGGACCAGCACCAGGGCGTTCACCACGTTGCGCTTGTTCATCGTCTCGCTCCACTTCCGCCGCCCGCCTACCGGGCGACCTCGTCCATCGACACCGAGGAGCCTGCCGGTCCCGCGCCGCGGGAACATCGGGCCGAGGGACGAAACCTCCGCCGCGCACCCCGGCCGAAAGTACGACACCGCCGAAACCCTTGCGCCGCAACGCGTTCGGCCGGGCACGGGGGTGTTCCGGCGCCGAGTACCATGGGCCGACCGCAGCCGCCCCAGGGAGAACGCGATGGTGCCGACCGTGCAGAACCCGGCGCAGGACGCCACCGATCCGCGGGCGAAAGCGGCCTTCCTGGGCAGGCGGTGCACGCAGATCGCGCTGGACGCCCTGCTGCTGTGGCTGGTGTGCATGCTGCAGATGCTGCTGGCGGTGGTGCTCGCGATACCGCTCATCAAGTTCGGGATGTCGCCGTCACCCGCGTTCGTCGTCGCTTTCGCCGTCTTCTTCGCGCTGATGATCGCGGAGAACTGGTGGTGGCACGTGTGGTTCCCGTACCGCCACGACGGCAGCACCATCGTCATGCGGTGGCTGCGGCTGCGCGTCATCGCGATCGACGGTGAACGGGCCCGGCTGGCGCAGCACAACGCGCGGTGGCTGCTGGTCTCGGTGGACGCCATGTTCTTCGGGCTCGTCGGACTGGTGCTGATGATCGTGACGCCGCAGCACCAACGGCTCGGTGACATCGTGGCCCGCACCCACGTGGTGCGGGTTCCGGCGGAACCGGCCGGGCCCGCGCGGGACGAGGCTGCGCCGTCGCCCGAGGCCGCGCCGTCGGCTGGGTCCGCCCCGTCGGACGAGGCTGCACCGTCGGCTGGGTCCGCCCCGTCGGACGAGGCTGCACCGTCGCCTGCGGCTGCGCCGTCGACCGGGCCCGCGCAGTCCGGCGAGGTCCAGTCCGGCGAGGTCCGGACCGACGGGGCGGCGGCAGCCGACCGGACCGGCGAGGCACCCCCGGCCGAGGTGCGAGCGCGATTCAGCTGACCAGGCCGTGCTGCCAGGCCCAGATCGCGATCTCCGTGCGGTTGCGGGCCGACAGCTTCTGCTGCGAGCTCGCCAGGTGCGACTTCACCGTGGACAGCGACACGTGCAATTCGGCGGCGATCTCCGCGTTCGTGGCGCCGCGCGCCACCGCCAGCACCACGTCCAGCTCGCGCTCGGTTAGCGGCGTCTCGCCGCGCCCCATCGGCCGCTTGCCCGGGCCGGTGAAGTGCTGCAGCAGCCGCGTCGTCACCGACGGGGAGATCATCGAGTCGCCGTCCGCGGCCGCGTGCACCGCGTTGATCAGCAGCGTCGCGCCCGCGTCCTTGAGCAGGAAGCCGCGCGCCCCGGCCAGCAGCGCCGCGTACACGTTCTCGTCCACGTCGTAGGTGGTGACCACCACGACCTTCAGCGGGTCCGCGACGTCCGGACCGGCCAGCAGCCGCGTCGCCTGCAGCCCGTCGACCTTCGGCATCTGGATGTCCATCAGCGTCACGTCGGGCCGCAGCTCGCGGGCCATGCTGACGGCGGCCTCGCCGTCCGCGGCCTCGCCGACGACCTCCAGGTCCGGTTCGGCGCTGAGGATGAGCCGGAAACCGGTGCGCACGAGCGTCTGGTCGTCGGCGATGAGAACGCGAATGGTCACCGGAGGTCTCCCTGGTCGCCGGGGCGCCGCGGCACGTCGACCGGGAATCGGGCGGTGACCCGCCACCGGCGGCCCGGGGCGGGACCGGCCTGCACGGTGCCGCCGACCGCCTCCACGCGTTCGGCCATGCCGACCAGCCCGTACCCGGAGCCGGTGCGATCCGGCGACACCGACGGCACGTTGTCGTTTTCCACGACGAGGACGAGTTCCGCCCCCTCGCGGCGGCCGGTGACCCGGGGGTCGGTGGCGTCCGGGGAGTGCTTGCGGGCGTTGGTCAACGCCTCCAGCACGATCCGGTGCGCGGTCGTCGCCAGCTCCGGGTGCACCGGCACCTCGTCCAGGTCGGCGGTCAGGTCCACTGCCGCGTGCACCCCGGCCGCCTGCCGCACCGCGGCGCCGAATCCGGTGCCCTGCGGGAGGGAATCGTCATCGTCGGTGCGGAGCATACCGACGAGCCTGCGCATCGCGGCGAGCGCTTCCGCGCCCGCATCCTCGATCTCGGTGTAGACCTCGACCGGATCCTCCTTGGCCGCGCGCGGATTCCCGGCCACCGCGCGGGCCGCGTTCGCCCGCACCACGATGCCGCTGACGTGGAACGCGACCAGGTCGTGCAGCTCGCGGGCCAGCCGCAGCCGCTCGCCGGTGCGGACCTCGACGAGCTCGTTTCGCCTGCGGTTGTCGGCATCGCGCAGCACCAGCCCGATCGCCAGGGCGAGACCCCAGATCAGGGCCGCCGCGACCGCGAGCACGGCACGCGGGGTGCCGTCGTAGCGCAGCAGCGCCGCCCCCAGCAGGGCCAGCACGCTGCCCGCCGCGACCAGCACCGCCGCCCGCGGCCGCAGCCGCCGGCACGCGGCCCCGACCAGCAGGGACAGCCCGACGATCTCGGCACCGGCCGGGAGCAGCCCGGGACTCATCCCGGCCGCGCCGAGGGATTCGCCGATCACCGTGCTCAGCGCGCTGAGCACGATCGAGGCGGCGGCCAACCTGCCGACGTGTGCGGGGAACCGCCGCCGCAGCACCGCCAGCAGGGCGATGATGGTGCCGCTCGACGGGACCAGGAACGCGGCGGTGGGCGAGACGTCCAGCCCCAGCCGCACCATCGAGACCATGTCGCCGACGTAGACCAGCGCCAGCGCGACGACCTCCGCGGCGAACAACCCGCGCCGGGCAGGCGGCCCGAAGTACCACGGACTGCTCATGATCACCGACCTTAGCGCAGTGCGGGCGACGGCTCAGCGGACCGCTTTGACGTCGACGACGTACCGGTTGGACTCGGGCAGGAAGCTCAGCACCAGACCGGCCGCCGACAGGGCGAGACCGATGTACTCGGCGGCACCCGCGGCCGGGCCGAACAGCGCCGCCACGTGCAGAACGGCGAAGATCGCGAGCACGATCCGGGCCCAGCCGCGACCACCGCGCAGCTTCACGACCAGCCACAGGTACAGCAACAGCGGGACCACGGAGAAGACCGCGGACATCTTCATGAGGAGATCGGCCTGCTCCGGCGCGACACCCTCGGGAACCGGGTAGTCGCCCCCGGCGATCAGAACCAAGCTCCACACCAGCGGGACCACTGCGGAGAGCAGGTAGGACAGGGCGGCGAGGTTGATGCTCTTCGGGGCGACGGGAAGTGCGAGATTCGAATTCATGCCGAGGAAGTTAGCCGTGCCGAAGAATCGAGATCAAGCCGCTCGGACACATTTCGTACTTTCGGCCACCCGCCTCGTTCTCGCGAACTAAAAGCGCATTGAACAATTCATTCCGGAGACCAATGCATATACGCGAGGAATCGCGCGACCCTTGCCCCGGAAACCGATCCGAGGAGATTCGAATGCGCGATTCAACGATGGCGCGGGCGGTCCTCACCACCGCCTGCCTGGGACTGCTGGCGGCCGGCGTGCCCGGCGTGGCCGCCGCCGAACCCGCGGCGCCCGAGCGCTACGCGGACCAGCAACTCGACTGGGGCCCGTGCCCCTTCGACACCGCCGACGGGGCCGTGCCCGCCGAGTGCGCCACGGTCACCGTCCCCCGCGACTGGGCCGCGCCCGAAGCGGGACCCGACCTCGCGGTCTCGATCAGCCGGGTCCGCGCCGACGGCGAACGCCAGGGCGCGATGCTGCTGAACCCGGGCGGCCCCGGCGGACAGGGGAGTTCGCTGGCCGGGGCGATCGCCGGGCTGCAACCCGACCTGCACCACGCCTACGACCTCGTCGGCATGGACCCGCGCGGCACCGGCCACGAAGGCGGAACCGCGCCCGACCAGCAGGGATTCGTCTGCCACGTGCCGGTGGACCGATTACCGCAGTCCGAGGGCCTCGACGCGCGGGACCGCTCCGCGGCGAGCATCGCCGAGCACCAGAAGACGCCGCGCGCCATCGCCGAGGCCTGCCAGAGCGACGCGCTCGCCCCCTACATCACCACCTGGCAGACCGCGCACGACGTGGACCTCGTCCGGGCGCTGCTCGGCGAGGAGCGGCTGAACTACCTCGGCTACTCGTACGGAACCTGGCTCGGCGCGAAGTACGCGTCGCTGTTCCCCGAGCACACCGGCAAGGTCGTGCTCGACTCGAACGTGAACTGGCAGGGCCGGCTGCAGGCCGCGTTCGAGGACTTCCCGCGCATCAGCCAGCGCTGGTTCGACGAGGTGTACCTGCCGTGGACGACGCGGCAGCTGCCGGAACTCGTCGGCACCGACGTCGGCTCGGCGCGGCAGGCGTGGGAGCGGGCGCGGGAGCAGTACGCGGCGCAGGGCGTCTCCCCCGACGCGTTCGACAGCCTCTTCGTCGGCCAGGGCAGCGAATTCGGCTGGCTGCTGGCGACCGCGGTGTTCGTCGCCGGGCTGGAAACCGACCAGCAGCAGCCCGCGCCCGACGCGGTGCCCGCGCAGCTGCGGGAACGGCTCGATGCGCGCAGCCAGGCCGGCTTCGGGGTGCCGCTGGCCGAGCTGACGCCGCAGCGGGTCGCCGCCGCGATCACCCCGGACTACCAGGACGTCGCGGGCACCCGCGCCGCGGTGGCCTGCGGTGACCAGCCGACGAAGTCCGCCGAGGAGTACCGGCGGCTCAGCGACGAGCAAGGACCCGAACTGCCGTTGTTCGGGTGGGCCTACGGGCTCGGCGAGGTCTGCGGGCCCTGGTCCGACGGGCCGCGGCAGGAGCTGCCGCAACTGCCCGCCGAGGTCGCCGACCGGGTGCTCGTCGTGCAAGGCGAGTTCGACCCGCAGACCGGGTACGAGCAGTCCGACGCGGCGCTGCGCGAGGCGCCCGGCGTCAGCCGCGTCTCCGTCGACGACTCCCCGATGCACGGCCAGTACGCGACGCAGGACAACCCGTGCGTGGACGGCATGGTCAACGTGTTCCTGCTGCACGGGTCGCGACCGGACGACGCGGTGTGCCCGTCGGTGCCGCTGCCCGCGGAGGAGCAGGTGTTCCCGGTGGACGGCCCCGTGACCTCCGAGCACACGCCGTTCGCAGCCACCCCCGGCGGCCCCGACCTCCCGGACCTGCGAGCCGCCGTGCAGGAACTGATCGGTGGCCCGTCGCTGCACCCGACCCCCTGACCCCCACACCCACCCGCACATCGAAGTGAACGGACCGTTCGTCCGATCTAGCTGGACGAACGGTCCGCTCACCCGCACCGAAACCGATCGCACACGAACATCCGATGTCGAGTGAACGGACCGTTTGCCCGAACAGATCGGACGAACGGTCCGTTCACTCGACCTCGGAGTCGGGATGGTGGCGTAGCGGGCTGCGCGCCCCGTCCCGGTTCCGGCCGAACAGGACCTTGGAGTGAACGGACCGTTCGTCCCATCTAGCCGGACGAACGGTCCGCTCACTCAGATCAGGGGCGGAGGAGGATTCTGATCGGGTTTCCCTCGTGCTCCCGCAGCCGCCGGATTCCTTCGGCGACCTCGTCGAGCGGGAGCACGGCACTGACCGAGCCGGAGACGTCGAGCCTGCCGCGGTCGGTCAGCTCCACCAGGTCTTCGAGGTGGCGCATCCGATAACCGGTGTGACCGATGACGGTATGCCGGTTGCGCACGAAGTGGATCTCCGGCCCGACGGCGAGCCGGTCGGGCGAGATCCCGACGAGCACGAGCCTGCCGCGGTGCCCTAGCGCCGCGTCGGCCTGGGTGAAGGTGGCGGTGCGCCCCACGCAATCGAACGCGGCCCGCAGCCCGCGCCCACCGGTGATCTCGGCGATCCGCTCGGCGACGTCCGGCTCCCCCGGATCGAGAGCGAAGTCGGCCCCGAGCCCGAGCGCCCGTTCGCGGGCGGATTCCAGCGGGTCGAGCGCGATGATCGGCGAAGCGCCGCAGATCCGGGCGAGCTGCACGAGGTGGGTGCCGACACCGCCGAGCCCCCAGATCCCGACGGATTCGGCGGCCCGCAGCTGCGCGGTGTCGATGGCGCCGTACGGGGTGGACACCGCGTCGGCGAGCACGGCGGCATGCTCCAGCGGCACCGATTCGGGGACGTCGACGAGCGAGACCGCGGAGGTCAGCACGTATTCGGCCCAGGCGCCGTCGTAGTGGAACGCGAGTACCTGGAGGTCTTCGCACCGATCGGTGCCACCGCCGTGGCGGCATTCGGGGCATTCACCGCATTCCTTGCCCGCGGCGATGACGACCCGGTCGCCGACCAGCCGGTTGCGCACGCCGGCGCCGAGCGCGGCGACGACTCCGGCGGCCTCGTGCCCGGGCGTGATCTCCGGCAGCCGCGGCCGGATGTGGCCGTCGAGCTGGCTGAGGTCGGACTGGCAGATGCCGCAGGCGGCGACACGCACGAGCACCTCACCGGGGCCCGGTCGGGGGACGGGCACGTCGCGGACGGCGAGCTCGCCGGTGGCGGTGTCGAACCGGGCCGCGCGCATGGTGGCGGGGATCGACGGATCGAGGACAGCTGACATGGGAGTGTCCTTTCGCGGTGCGCCCGTTTCCGGGGCGAGACGGGGAACCGTGCGCTCTCCCCCGAGCGGTGGTCGCTCGGCGGGGAGAACACGGGCGGTCGGCGGATCGGGCGAATCGGTGGATCGGGTGATCAACGGGCGAGGCGATCAGCGGGTCAGGTGATCAGCGAACTGATCGATCAACGGAGTCCGGCGCGCTGCGAGCCGAGCGATCAGCGAGGGACAGCGAGCAGGACGATCAGCAAGGCCACCCGGCCGACGAACCAGGTGTCCGGCACGAACGGCCAGCAGGTCGGACGACCCGCACGAACGGTCAGCGGGGCCAGGCGACTTCCACGAGGGGCCAGCAGATAGTGAACGGACCGTTCGTCCCATCTACTTGAGCGAACGGTCCGTTCACTCCAGATCGAGGGGGTGGCGGGCAGGCGAACGGTCCGTTGGTCCGATCTTGTTGGGCGAACGGTCCGTTCACTCCGGGAGTGGGCGGGAGCGGGTTGGTGGTCGGTGGGGTGCGCGGACTCGGCCGGGCTTGTTCGGCGAACGGTCGTTCGCTCAGGTTCGGGGGGCACGTGGCAGTGGGGTGTGCGGACAGGCGTTCGGCGCTGACGACGATCACCACCGGAAGCGATCACCGCCGGAGGAGGACCGGCCGCACGAACCGCCGCCACTCCCCCGGGCCCCCGGACCGGACACCGAAGCCCCATCGGAACCACCCCCGAACAAGCCCCACTACTCCTGGAACCCGGGCACCCCACCGGCGAACAAGGTACTCACCGAGTCGGCGAGCTCCTCGGGCGTCCAGTCGGCATCGGTGTCCAGCAGCAGCCGGGCCCCGGATTCGGCCGCCCCGACGGCGAGCGCGGCCAGCGTCGCGGCGCGGCGATCGGCGTGCGGGGCGGAGGCCCCGAGCCAGTCGCGCAGCACGGGCATGAGCCGTTCGGCGGCCCGTGCCCGGGAGCCTTGGACGGCGCGCGCCCGGTCGGCCCGCACCTGGGTTCCGTACAGCAGCCGGTAGCTCTCGGGCGCGTCGCGGACCGCCGTGTAGTAGGCGATGAGCACGTCGCGCAGCGCGGTGGCCGGGTCGGGTTCGGCGCGGGCCGCGTCGAGGGCGGTGGCGAGCTGTTCGGTGAAGCGGCGGCTTTCCCGTTCGTCGAGGGCCTGGAGCATGGTGTCGCGGTTGTTCCAGCACCGGTACAGCACGGTTTTGGCGACGCCGGCTTCGGCGGCCACGGCGTCCATGGACACGGCGTCTCCGTCGCGCGCGGACACGCGCAGTGCGGCGTCGAGCACGAGTTCCTTGCGGACGGCGAGCGGCAGGTGCTGCGCGCGTCCCCCTTTGGCGCCGGTCATGGCCGCGTCCTCCCCGGTTCGTCTCAGCTGTCGCGCATCGGGTGCATGCGCAGCAGGAAGGTCGGCGAGACCAGTCCCACCGGCAGCGGCATCTTGCCGACCCTCATGTTGACGCGGCGGTAGTGCGCGTTCAGCGACGGCCCGGAGATGAGGGTGTCGAGCGGGTCGGTGTAGGAGCCGCCGATGGTGAGGTCGACGTCGGCGGCGCGCTGTTCCAGCGGGTGGTCGACGGTGCTGAAGGTGACGAGCCGGGGAACGGAGAGCCCGACGGTCCCGATGACGTTGCGGAACGGCTGGTTGAAGATCGGCGGCACCGAGTCGACCTCGTCGCCGAAGCGGCCGGTGACGCGGATGAGGTCGACGCCGCGGCGGCGCACGACGGCCTCGATGCGGTCGTCGTGCTCGGCCCAGTCGATCTCGGCGATCTTCTTGGGGAAGCCGAGGGTGTCGCGGCCGCCGATGAGCGCGGTGTCGTCGTCGACGACGATCCACGGGCAGTGCGCGGCGCGGAACGGGCCGTGCTTGACGTTGAGGAACAGCGCGGCTTCGCGGTAGGTGCTGTTGAAGTTGGTCCACGGGTAGTCGACGACGAACAGGGTGGCGGTGCTGCTCTCGTCCATCTTGACCCCGGCGGGCAGGACGTGGTTCGCGGCGTCCCGGTCGATGGGGACGGTGGCGGAGAGGAACTTCGCGTTCTTGTACTTGTCGGCCTTCGGGTTCTGCCTGCGGCGGAGGTCGGCCTTGGCCTCGTCGAAGGTGAAGTCGGGCCGGGCGTCGGCGGGGGCGACGCCTTCTTCGGACATCCGGACCTTGCCGACCTGGTGGGTCGTCATGCGTGCCTCCTCGTGTTTTGTACCTTGCAGCACAATGATTGTACTTACGGGTACAAATGTCAAAGCCGCAGGTGCGGAGCACTCTCAGGTCGTCCGAAGCCGCCCACCGCCGCACGGCCGATCACCTGGCGGCCGGGCCGTCGTATCGTCCAGGACCGTCGGTGCCTGATCGGCTGCGAAGGAGCGGGCGGTGTCGAGTTCCACCACAGGAGGACCCTCGATCGCGGGGCGGATGGATCGCCTCCCGCTGATCGGCATGCACCGGAAGGCCACCACCGCCGTCGGGCTGGGGCTCTTCTTCGACATGTACGAGATCTTCCTGACGCCGGTGCTCAGCACCGCGCTCGTGCAGGAGTTCCAGCTCGGCAAGGCCGAACTGCCGCTGGTGCTGGCCTCCACGTTCCTCGGCATGTTCGTCGGCACGCTGCTACTCGGCCGGCTCGCCGACCGCATCGGGCGCCGCCGCGCGTTCCTGCTCAGCCTCGCCGTGTACTCGCTCTTCTCGCTGCTGGGCGCGTTCAGCACCGGGCCGTGGATGCTGGCCGCCACCCGGTTCGTCGCCGGCGTCGGCATCGGCGCCGAACCACCGCTGGCGGACGCCTACCTCAGCGACCTGCTGCCCGCGAAGCGCCGCGGCCGGTACATCGCCTGGGCCTACACCGTGGCGTTCCTCGGCGTGCCCGCCGCAGGCTTCCTCGCGCACTGGCTGGTGCCCGCCGCACCGCTGGGCATCGCGGGCTGGCGCTGGATGTTCGCGCTCGGCGCGCTCGGCGCCGTCGTGGTGTTCCTGCTGCGGCGCGGGCTGCCCGAATCACCGCGCTGGCTCGCCGCCACCGGCAGGCAGGCCGAAGCCGAAGCCCTCGTCGACGAGCTCGAAGCGCAGGCCCGCGCCACCGGCGCCGAGGCCCCCGAACCCGAACCCGCGCGCGGCGCACCGCGACCGGCGGGCGGGCTCCGCGACCTCGTCACCGCCCCCTACGGCCGCCGCACCGCGATGATGGCGGTGTTCCAGGTGCTGCAGACCGTCGGCTACTACGGGTTCGGCACGATGGTGCCGCTGGTGCTGGCCGCGAAGGGCTACGAGATCACCGACACGCTGCTGTTCAGCGCCGTCACCTACCTCGGCTATCCGGCCGGTGCGGCGCTGTCGCTGCCGTTCGTGGAGCGGATGGAGCGCAAGCACCTGGTGATCGCCTCCGCGCTGGGCATGATGGTGCTGGGCCTCGCGTTCGGACTGTCCGCCTCGACGCTGCCGATCGTGGCGTTCGGGTTCCTCTACACCGCGATGAGCAACGTGTTCTCGAACGCGTTCCACATCTACCAGGCGGAGATCTTCCCGACGCACATCCGCGCCACCGCCGCGTCCTGGACGTACTCGCTGTCCCGGCTGACCACCGGCGCGATGCCGTTCGTGCTGGTGCCGCTGCTGCACGCGCAGGGAGCCGGGGTGCTGTTCGCGGTGGTCGCCGCCGCGATGATCGGGGTGAGCGCGGACATCGGCCTGTTCGGCCCGCGCTCGACCGGGCGTCCCCTGGAAGACGTCAACGAGCGGTAGCGAGCTCCGGCTCCGGTTCGAAGCGGGCCCGGAACCGCTCGGTGGTCTGCGGCACCACCAGCACCACCGCGATCGCCAGCACCGGCCCGACCAGCAGCGCCGTGAACGCGGTGGTGTAGCCGCCGTGCTCCACGACGTAGCCGAACACGCCGGGGCTCAGCACCCCGGCCAGCTGCCCGCCGAACATGATCATGCCGCCCGCGGCGCCGGTGAGCCCCGCGGGCAGGCTGCGCAGCGGCACCGAGAAGCACGGCAGGTACGCCAGCCCCGCCACCCCGCCGAGCACCGTCAAGCACGCCACGAACAGCGGCACCGACGGCAGCCGCGGCAGCAGGAACAGCAGCACCCCCACCACCAGCATGCTCGGCACCACCAGCAGCCGCGGCCGCCCGCCGAACCGGTCCGACAACCGCCCGCCCAGCACCGTCCCGGCCGCGCCCAGCAGCGTCGGACCGATCAGCGCCAGGCTCGCCTCGCCGATCGCCAGGCCGTGCACCTCCACCAGGTACGAGGTGGTCCAGGTGCCGATCCCCCAGCTCACCACGTCGTAGGCGAAGAACATCGCCGCGAACCCCCACAGCACCGGCGACCGCAGCAACCGCCCCACGCCACCGCGGGCCCGCGCGGGGCCGGTGAGCTCCGGATCGAGCGGCTCCGGCATCCACCGCAGCACCGCCGCGAACACCAGCAGCCCCAGCACGGCCACCACCGCGAAACCGACCCGCCAGTCCCACAGCGACAGCAGCACCGCGCCCACGACCGACGCCAGCAGCGCGCCCACCGCGTTGGAGCTCTGCATCCACCCGTTCGCGGTAAGCCGCTGCTGCGGGGTGCTGCGCGCGCTCAACGCGCTCACCGATGCCCCGGGGAACAGGCCCTGCGCGGCGCCGAAGCACAGCCGCACGACTACCAGCGAGGCGAACGACCAGGCCAGCGCGGTCAACCCGGTGAACACCGACCACAGCAGCAGCGCGACCGCCGCCACCCGCACCCCGCCGAAGCGGTCCGCGAGCAGCCCGCCGGGAATCTGCATCAGCGCGTAGGTGAGGAAGAACGCCGACACCACCAGCCCGCGCTCCCCGTGCCCCAGCCCGAACTCCTCGCCGATCGACGGCAGCGCCACGTTGATGATGAGCCGGTCCACGTAGTCGACCGTCCAGGCCGCGAACAGCAGGGCCACGGTGATGCGGGTCGTTCGGTGCACGGGCACTCCTCCCGCCCCTGCGGGGGCGATCGGCCGACGGAACGACCGGAACCTACGCCGAACGGGCCGCCGAACGGGAGGCCGTGGCGTGAATTCGATCTTGCGGGCGGGCGGCACCGCGCTCGGCGCTCCGGCACCACCCGCGCTGAACTGCGCGTTCTCCCCCGACCGCGACCGCCCACAATTGACACGCATACCCCCCAGGGGTATACCTGTGCTGGTGAGGGACCGGTGGGCACCGGACCGGGGAGGACGGCGATGCACGGGTACACCCAGGACAAGGACGAATACGCCAAGCGGCTACGCCGCATCGAAGGGCAGGTCCGCGGCCTCGCCAAGATGATCGAGGACGACAAGTACTGCATCGACGTGCTCACCCAGATCAGCGCCACCACCAAAGCGCTGCAGTCCGTCGCGCTGGGGCTGCTCGACGAGCACCTCAAGCACTGCGTGGCCGAAGCGCTCACCGAAGGCGGCGAGGCGGCCGACGCCAAGGTCGCCGAGGCGGCCGCGGCGATCGCCCGGCTCGTCCGGTCCTGACCAGCACCACGAACCACGAACCACGAGAAGGGGACGTACATGAGCCAGTCGACCTACACCGTCACCGGGATGACCTGCGGCCACTGCGTGAGCTCGGTGACCGAGGAGATCAGCGAGATCGCCGGCGTCTCCGACGTCGCCGTCGACCTCGCCACCGGTGCGGTGACCGTGACCAGCGCCGAACCGCTGTCCGACGGCGCGGTCCGCGGCGCGGTCGAGGAGGCCGGCTACCAGCTGGTGACGGCGTGACCACCGCGGCGGGCGCGGCACCCGCCGCACCCGCCGCTTCCGCACCCCCGGGGGAACAGGAGAACGCACGATGAGCACGGGAACGCCGACCGGAACCGGACGGCACGTCGAACTGAGCATCGGCGGCATGACCTGCGCGTCGTGCGCGAACCGGGTGGAGCGCAAACTGCGCAAGCTCGACGGGGTCACCGCCACCGTCAACTACGCCACCGAGAAGGCCGCCGTCACCTACCCGGCCGAACTCGACCGGCAACGGCTCATCGACCAGGTCGAATCCGCCGGGTACACCGCCACCGTCCCCGAACCGGACGAGACCGACGACGCCGCCGAGACCACCGCGCTGCGCGACCGGCTGATCACCTCGGCCGTGCTCGCCGCACCGGTGATCGTGCTGGCCATGGTGCCCGCGTTCCAGTTCACCTACTGGCAGTGGGTGTCGCTGGTGCTCGCCGCGCCCGTCGTCGTCCTCGGCGGCGCCCCGTTCCACCGGGCCGCGTGGACGAACCTGCGCCACGGCGCCACCACCATGGACACCCTCGTGTCCCTCGGCACCCTCGTCGCGTTCCTCTGGTCGCTGTACGCGCTGGTGTTCGGCACCGCCGGAATGCCCGGCATGACGCACGGCTTCGAGCTCGGCGGCAGCGGCGACGGATCCATCTACCTGGAGGTCGCGGCCGGGGTCACCACGTTCATCCTCGCCGGGCGCTACTTCGAAGCGCGCTCCAAGCGGCACGCCGGAGCAGCGCTGCGCGCCCTGCTCGAACTCGGCGCGAAGGACGTCGCCGTGCTCCGCGACGGACGCGAACAGCGCATCCCCGTCGACGACCTCGCCGTCGGCGACCTGTTCGTGGTGCGGCCCGGTGAGAAGATCGCCACCGACGGCACCGTCGACGAAGGCGGCTCCGCCATCGACACCGCCATGCTCACCGGCGAATCCGTGCCCGTCGAAGTCGGGCCCGGCGACACCGTCGTCGGCGCCACCGTCAACTCCGGCGGACGGCTCGTCGTGCGCGCGACCCGCGTCGGCGCGGACACCCAGCTCGCCCAGATGGCGCGGCTCGTCGAACAAGCCCAGACCGGCAAGGCCGCGGTGCAGCGGCTCGCCGACCGGATCTCCGCGGTGTTCGTGCCGATCGTGATCGGCCTCGCGCTCGCCACCCTCGCCGGCTGGCTGCTCGCGGGCAGCGGCGCCGACGCCGCGTTCACCGCCGCCGTCGCCGTGCTCATCATCGCCTGCCCCTGCGCGCTCGGACTCGCCACACCGACCGCGCTGCTCGTCGGCACCGGGCGCGGCGCCCAGCTCGGCGTGCTCATCAAGGGCCCCGAAGTGCTCGAATCGACCCGGCGCATCGACACCGTCGTGCTCGACAAGACCGGCACCGTCACCACCGGGCAGATGGCGCTCTCCGGCATCCACCTCGCCGATGGCACCGACGAACAGCAGGCACTGCGGCTCGCCGGAGCCGCCGAGCACGGCTCCGAACACCCCATCGCCCGCGCCATCGCCCGCGGTGCCGCCGACCGCGTCGGAGAACTCCCCGCAGCCACCGACTTCGGCAACGTCGAAGGACTCGGCGTGCAGGCCACCGTCGACGGGCACCGCGTCAGCATCGGCCGGATCTTCTCCGGCGAACTGCCCGCTCCGCTGCGCGACGCGAAGGCCGCCGCCGAGAGCGCAGGGCGCACCGCCGTCGTCCTCGCCTGGGACGGATCCGCGCGGGCCGTGCTCGACGTCGCCGACACCGTGAAACCCACCTCCGCCGAAGCCGTCCGCGGCCTCCGCGACCTCGGGCTGCGGCCCGTGCTGCTCACCGGCGACAACCGGGCCGTGGCCGTCGCCGTCGCCGCTGACGTCGGCATCGACGAGGTCATCGCCGAAGTGCTGCCGCAGGACAAGGCCGCCGTGATCAGCCGGCTGCAGGGCGAAGGACGGGCCGTCGCGATGGTCGGCGACGGCATCAACGACGCCGCCGCCCTCGCGCAGGCCGACCTGGGGCTCGCGATGGGCACCGGGACCGACGTGGCCATCGAAGCCTCCGACCTCACCCTCGTCCGCGGCGACCTCCGCGCCGCCGTCGATGCCATCCGGCTGTCCCGCGCGACGCTGCGCACCATCAAGGGCAACCTGTTCTGGGCGTTCGCCTACAACGTCGCCGCCATCCCGCTGGCCGCGGCAGGCCTGCTCAACCCGATGATCGCCGGCGCCGCGATGGGCTTCTCCTCGGCGTTCGTGGCGGCGAACAGCTTGCGGCTCCGCAACTTCCACCCCACCACCCCAACTGCATCGGAGTGAACGGACCGTTCGTCCCATCTAGTTGGGCGAACGGTCCGTTCACTCCACCTCACTCCGCTCGATCACGACGTCGAGCGAACGGACCGTTCGTCCCATCTGATTAGGCGAACGGTCCGTTCACTTCGACCCGGTTCGACGACGGACGGACGAGCCCGACGAAGCTCCACCGCGACGGGGCGAGTGAACGGACCGTTCGTCCCGATAGATCGGACGAACGGTCCGTTCACTCGCTCGAACGCGGGCGGGCGTCTTCGACGGGCTCGTTCACGGGCGCCGCGGGCTCGGCAACGCGCGGAGCACCAGGGCGGGATGCGGGTCGGGGCCGAACGCCGTCGACTTCACCGGCAGGCGAACACCGGTGGCCGCTGCCGCAGACAGGTCCATCCGGCTCGGCGGAAATGCGATCGCCGCGATGCCACCGAGTTCCCGCACCGCGTGCAACGCCCGCGGCGCGCTCGGCTCGTAGAGCACCGGTGACTCCGCCACCGCGTCGAGGTACGCCTGCAGCACCGAGATGTGCATCGCGCGCAACGACTCCGGGAACCGCGCACACGGCCCCTGCAGGAATTCGGCGTTGGGGCGATCCAGCAGAAAGGCGCGGTCCGACGTGGCGACGATGAACGCGGCACCGTGGTACGACCGCGCCCGCAGCACGTCGAGCCACTCCTCGAGCGGCCCGCTCAACGCCGTGATCTGGAACCACTGCTGCGCGGCGGCAAGCGCCTTCCACGGATCGGCGTGCGGCAATACCCGGTGCACCGGCCGCAACCGCAGCGGGCTGCGCTTGGTGTCGACGAGCAGCGCGGGGATGTAGTCCCAGGGACCGCGCCCGTAGCCGGCCGCGTGCACTTCGCGCCGGAACCGGCGAGCGGCGACGTGGCGGTGGTGCCCGTCCGCGATCAGCGCGGACCGCTCGTGCAGCGCATCGATGATCTCGCCGCAGGTGGACCGTTCGCCGAGCCGCCACACCCGGTGCTGCTGACCGTCCGGGGTGCGCAATTCCGTCAACGGCCGTTGCCGGGTGGCGGCGTCCAGCTGTTCGGCAGTGCGGTCGGTTCCGCCGTATCCGAGCAGGATCGGCGGCATGCTCATCCGGCCCTCGCGCATCAGCTCGACCATGGCATCGGTGTGCGCGGGAGCGATGTCCTCGTGCGGCAACAGCCTGCTGTCCAAGTGCACCGCGGAGATCACGCCGCGTTGCACGCCCAGCGGGCCGACCTGCTCGTAGACGTACATGGCGGGACGTTCCTCGCGGGCGAGGACCTCGAGGCGCTTCCACTCGTCCAGCAACCGCACCGAGTTCTCGACGTCCACGCGATCCCACGGCGTGGCGTGGCGGTCGGCGAGACCGCGCAACCGCTCGGGCGCGAGTACCCAGGCGCGGAACGGGCGGATGTCCACTCCCACTCGTACCGAACTCGTCACCACCGCAGTATCAACCCGCCGCTCCGCGTGTGGTGAAGCGGTCGCGGAAAGCACCGATTTGTGCGCTATGCCAGGGATTTCCTCAACGGAGAGTGATCTTGTCTCACCCTGGAGGGGCGGCGACGAGCGCGGTGCGGAGGTCGTCCAGCGCCGAGTCGACGGCTACGAGGAGGCGGGTGCAGTCCTGCTCGGTGCCGGGCTGCGGCGGGAAGCACCCTCGTCCCGACAGCTCGGTCACCCGCTGCTGCAACGCGTGCGCTGGGCCGGTGATCTCCGGCGGGTTCTCGATCGAGTCGGTGGCGCTGAGCGCGATGTTGCGCACCTGCGCCAAGTAGCGCTCGCAGCGCACGGTGCCGTGCTCAGCAGCACGCGTGTAGCACTCGTCCTGCGTCACGAACCCGATCTTGGTGATGACGTCCTGCCTGGACACGCTCGGCGCGTGGTGCTGCACTCCGGGGTCGGTCCGGTAACCGGCGCACCCGGTCAACGCCAGCGCCGCCAGCGCGGAGACGGCCGCCAGCTTCCGGTGTGATGTCGTCGTTCGCATCCCTCACCCCTTCCGCAGGTCACGGTACGCCCGGGGTGGGCGCGGGCGGTTCGGCAGGAGGTGATCGCCCGCACCCGAGCCACGCCCCCACCCAGCTGGAGTGAACGGACCGTTCATCCGATCTACCTGGACGAACGGTCCGTTCAGTCGAGCAGGCATTGCTGCGATTCCATTCCAGGTCTCACATCAGCGCACGGACGCGCCACATCTCCATGAAGTGAACGGACTCTTCGCTCGATCTAGCTGGAAGAACGGTCCGTTCACTCCGCCACGGGTCGTGGACTTGTCCACAGGTCGTCGATTCATCCACAGATCTTGAAATCGATGTGGCGCCGAAGTGAATCGAACGGTCATCGTGGAGTCATGCCGAGGAGAACGATCGCCGACTGGGACGGGGTGGCCACCGCAGCCACCTACGGCGTGATCACGGCGCGCGCTCTCGATGAACTCGGCGTACCGAGATCGACGGTCTACCACCGGGCGTCGATCGGTGGCCCGTGGAAACGGCTGCTCCCCGGGGTCATCATGCTGTCCTCCGGTACCCCCACCCGTGAACAGCACCTGGACGCCGCGATCCAGTACGCAGGAACCGGAGCGATGATCACCGGTATCGCCGCGTGCCGGCTGCACGGGATGACGCAGTTCCCCGACACGGAAGAAGTGCACATGCTCATCCCGGAATCTCGCAAACGCGCCAGCAAAGGATTCGTCGAAATCGAGCGGACCACCCGCTTGCCGGTGCCGGCATCTCAAAACGGATTCCGGGTCGCCCCTCTCGTCCGGGCATTGCTCGACGCGGCACGCCGACTGCCGACACTGGACCAGGTTCGTGTGCTGCTGGCCGAGGCCGTGCAACGCGGAATGGTCACGGCCGGGGCGCTCGCCGCCGAGGTGCGAGCCGGATCGAGACGGGGGATCGCCCGCTGCCGCGTCGTACTCGAAGAAATGGAAGCCAACGTCCACTCCCCCGCCGAGGCGTGGGCCTACCGGTTGGCGCGGAAAGCAGGGTTGCCCAGCATGCAGTGGAACGTCCGGCTGCTCGGGCCCGACGGGAAACTGCTGGGCGTCCCCGACGGCTGGATCGACGAGGTCGGGCTCGCTTGGCAGATCGACTCCCTCAACTTCCACTTGAGACCGGCCGGCTACGAGAACACGGTGCGGCGCCACACGCTCATGACCGCCGCGGGGGTCGTCGTCGTGCACACGCTCCCGAAGCACATCCGCTCGAACCCGGTGGCCGTCCTGGACGAGCTCCGGCGCTCGTACCAGGTCGCCCGACAACGTCCACGTCCGCAGGTGACCGCCGTTCCGTACCGGCCCGAACGCCGCTGACCGCCCGCCACCACCTGCGTCGAAGCTGCCTGCCGTACCGACCTGCTGCGCCAAGCCCGCCACCGACTCCGGGCAAGACGCCGAATCCTGCGGCGCCGACACCGCAGGGCCCGGTCAGCGCACCAAACGCCATCGACCATCTCCTCATCACCGCCGCGCGTTCCCTGCACGCGCGGCGGCCTGCTGCTGTCCCGAAGTGAACGGACCGCTCGTCCAATTCAGCTGGACGAACGGTCCGTTCACTCGACCGCCCCTGAGCGTCGTGCACCCGGGGTGGGCTCCGCGCCGAAGCGCAGCTCCCCGCACCCGGTGCAAGCCGAGTTCTGGAGTGAACGGACCGTTCGTCCCATCTAGTCGGGCAAACGGTCCGTTCACTCGCGAACGGTGCGGGCGGGGGGCCTGTGCTAGCCGCCCGAGTGAACGGACCGTTCGTCCCGATCTATTGGGCGAACGGTCCGTTCACTCGGCTCCGGTCAGGGTTGGGCTAGGCGTAGTAGGCGGGCGCATGCCGTGTCCTCGTCCGGTGAGGTGGCGATGACGTGCCACACGCCGCGTTCGGCGACACCGGTGTCCCAGCCCTGCGTTCCCTTGCGCAGGAACAGGAATTCGGTGGGCGGCATGCGGGGCTCGTGCACGCCCTCGATCCACAGCTCGCTCTCGGCCACACCCGATCCGCGCAGGAGGGTGAACAGTTCGCGGCGGTCCATCCGACTACCGTAGATCGTCGGCGGGCTTGAGGTAGCCGTTGGAGAGCAACCACCGGACGTTCAGCCGCTGCCCTTCGCCCGGCTGGAGGAGCGCGGGATCGAGCAGGATCTGCGTGCCGCCGCCGGGCTGGGCGAACCAGGCGGCGATGGGTCCTTCCCACACGGTGAAGGGCCGTGCCACCTCGTAGCGGTGGTATCCGCAGGGGAATCCGGGTTCCCGCGTGGTGAGGCTCTGCGGTGGCAGCGAACGTTCGGCGTAGTCGTCGCCGGCCGGCGCGAGGAAGGAACCGTACTCGGACCCGAAGCGGTCAAGTTCGTCACCGACGTCGAGGGTTTCGACGTCCTTGTCGGCGCGCCCGTCGGGGCGGGTCTCGAACCCGTCCTGCGGCGGGTACTTCCAGCTGCCCGCGTCGGGGTCCCAGTACTCGGCGAGGAACCGGTCGGGCGCGAGGTTCCCGCTGCGCGAGTAGCCGGTCAGCAGCGGTCCGACGGGTTCCTGCCACGGCCGGGGCAGCACCGCCGGACCCCAGCGCTCGTCACCGGCGTGCACTCCGGTGCACGGTTCCGGCCGGTCGGGGGCGGGTGCCGCATGGACCGGCGCGGCGGGCACGAGCACGACGGCCAATCCGCAGCACAGCGAGAGCAGCGCTCGCCTGCGGCGTGGTGCCTGCGGGCGCGGCACGGCGCCCGCCCACCTGCCCGCGCCCCGGTGAACCTGTTTTCCGAACCCCAGCATCGAACTCCTCCTGATCTCGTCGAAGTCCCCACTGATAGCGATCCGGCTGCCCCCCGGGAAACGTTCCGCCGAAATGCCGCTCGATCGATCAGAATCCACTACCCGATCGGGTGGATCTTGACTCTTCCCCTGACGCTCCGCAGCTGAACCGGACGGTACCGCCGCCGAGAACGGGCGGACCCTGATCCGGAAGTCGGCACCGGCATCGCAAGTCCATTTTGGACGAGCGGAGCCCGGGACTTTCGACCGGAGAACGCACTTCGACCCGCGCGGAGAAGCACCACCGGAACCCCGGTCCGCCCTCCACGCTGAGTCACTGGAACGCCGGTCACCCGCCCTCGAGTGGAAATCCGCACAACGGCCGAGCTCCGAAATATCCGGAACAATGCGATTCGACTTTGCGAGGCGCACGCCCCGGAATCATCACGGCGCTTCGCCCGGCTCATCCGCGAAGAAGGGAACCCGCCGCGATCGACGAAGGAGGACCCGGCGACCGATCCGGATCCACGCGCTCACCCGGCCCCGGCGCCACCGGCCCCGTCGACGACCCGGACCTGCTCGGGTTGCGGAATGAGCAGCTCGTCGACTCCGCAGTCGAGGACGACGCAGAGCACGTCCAGGTCGGCGAGCTTCACGCTCCCGGGCTGCCCGGACCACAGCGCGGACATCTTGCCCGCGGAGATCACCATTCCCCGTTCGGCGAGCCTGCGCTGCAGGTCACCGGCTTTCCATATGCCCCGGTTGGCCGCAGCCAGCCGCAGGTTCCACCGCATCCGGACCTCCTCCTTCCCCCGGCCGGCAGCGCGGACGCGCGCGCGAAGCCGGTCGCGAGACCACCCCGTTCTGATCGCCACACCGTTCCCCGCCCAGCACCGCACGACGCCTTTCGGGATTGTTTCAGGAATGCCGAATTCGCCTCGACAAGGCCGGGTTTATCGTGAACGCTACTGCATCGATCCAAGCAGTCCGCAACGGGTTCCCACCGACCGCCCCGCACTTCGCCCGGCCGGAGCAGCACGTCGCGCACTGCGTGAATCCCACCCGCGGGAAAACGGGGGTATCCGTTCGCGGAACGACCAGAAAGCGCCGTACTGATTCCAACTGCAACTACTTCCTGTGATCGCAATAGGCGGAACGAGTGATCGTCGGTGACATGAGTCCCGCCCGCCACTGGAGCAGCCATCCTTAGCACCTTCGGGTGACTGTACGGCCCCATCCGGCGGTGCTAGCGTCTTCTCCGCCAGGAAATGAGCACGTAATTAGCCGATGCCCGGTTTCCACGTCGGCGTCTTTCCATTCACGCGAAAACCAAGCGGAAAACCCAAGCAAAACCAGTCGAAGAATCAGCCTGTTCCCCTCGAACCGGCTGATCGGCGACCCCGCGTCCCGACCGGGCCGGGTCGTCCGAACGCACCGGCACGGCGGCCAGCGATGCCCGCCGCGGTCGAGCACGCCCGCTCCACCGGAGCATTCGGGCGCTTTTCCCAGAACTCGAACGAAAGATTAGGTGGTGTACGTCGTGACCGTGGCGGATTCGGGTGTCGACGAGAACGAGCGGCCGCAGCTGAGCCTGGGCACGGCCGCCGCGCGGAACCTCGCGACGACGACCAAGACCCCACCGCAGATGCAGGGCATCACCTCGCGGTGGCTGCTGCGGATGCTGCCGTGGGTGCAGGCGACCGGCGGGACCTACCGGGTCAACCGCAGGCTCACCTACACGTTGGGCGACGGACGGGTGACCTTCACCAACACCGGCGCCGACGTCCGCGTCATCCCGCAGGAGCTGCGCGAACTGCCGCTGCTGCGCGACTTCGACGACGAGTCGGTGCTCGGCGCGCTCGCCGACCGGTTCGTCCAGCAGAACTTCGAGCCCGGCGACGTCCTCGTCGAGGCCGGGCAGCCGGTGGACCAGGTCTTCCTGCTGGCGCACGGCAAGGTGAACAAGCTCGGCCGCGGCGAGTACGGCGACGACACGGTGCTCGGCGTCCTCGCCAACGGCGAGTACTTCGGCGAGTCCGCGCTGCTCAACGCGGACGGCACCTGGGGCCACACCATCAAGGCCGTCACCTCCGGCACCGTGCTGGCGCTGCGGCACCAGAGCCTGCAGGAGATGAACGCGGCCGAGCCGCTGCGCCAGCACCTCGCGGGCGTCGACACGTCCACCGGCAAACCGCAGAACGAGCACGGCGAAGCCGAGATCGATATCCACTCCGGGCACAGCGGCGAGCCCGCGCTCGGCGGCACCTACGTGGACTACGAGCTCAGCCCCCGCGAGTACGAGCTCAGCGTCGCCCAGACCGTGCTGCGCGTGCACAGCCGCGTCGCCGATCTCTACAACCAGCCGATGAACCAGACCGAGCAGCAGCTGCGGCTCACCATCGAAGCACTCCGCGAACGCCAAGAACACGACCTGCTCAACAACCCCGACTTCGGACTCCTCCACAACGCAGACCTCTCCCAACGCATCCACACCCGCACCGGCCCACCCACCCCCGACGACCTCGACGAACTCCTCTCCACGGTGTGGAAGGAGCCGACGTTCTTCCTGGCGCACCCGCGGGCGATCGCCGCGTTCGGCCGGGAGTGCAGCAAGCGGGGGCTGTACCCGCAGAACGTGGACTTCCAGGGCCACCAGGTCCCGGCGTGGCGGGGCGTCCCGCTGCTGCCGAGCAACAAGATCGGCGTGTCGGACACCCGCACCACCTCGATCATGCTGCTGCGCGCCGGGGAGCAGAACCAGGGCGTGGTCGGCCTGCACCAGACCGGCATCCCGGACGAGTACCAGCCGGGCCTGTCGGTGCGGTTCATGGGCATCAACGAGAGCGCCGTCATCTCGTACCTGGTCAGCACCTACTACTCGGCCGCGGTCCTGGTCCCGGATGCGCTCGGCGTGCTGGAGCACGTCGAGATCGGGCGCGAGGGCTGACCCGGGATGCGGGCCTTGGAGATCCCCGGCACCGGTGCACCGTGCGGTGCACGGCTGAACCCGCACGTGGATCGCGCGCACGCGCTCACCGCACGGTGGGCGCGGGACCAGGGCCTGCTGACGTCCGATGAGGACTTATCCGGTCCTCGCCGGAACGCGGGCGCGGGGAACCCGAGCTCCCCGCACTCCCCCGGCGCGGACCCGGTCGGGTGCGCGCCGGGTCGGGAATCCCCGGGTCCGGTGGCGCACCCGCCGGACGCCACCGGTTCCGGGGTGACCGCGGCCGCCGTGCGGGACCAGGTGCTGCTCTCCGCCTGGACCCATCCCGACGTGCCCGGCGCGGAGCTGGCGCTGATCGCCTGTTTCGAGGTGTGGGCGGCGGCGGTGCGCGGGCACGTCCGGCGCTGCTCGGGTGCGGTGGCCGAGCGCTACGTGGCGGGGCTGCACGAGGTCGTGACCGGTGCGGCCGAATCCCGGGACGCCGCCGATCCCGTCGGCAGGGCGTTGCGCGACCTGCGTGCGCGGGTGGCGCCGTCGTGGCGGCGGCAGGTCGATGCCGCGCTGATCGACCTGCTGCGCGGGCAGGCCGCCGAATCCGCGGGGACGGCGGTGTCCCGGGTGCCCAACCCGATCGACCACTTGGGCGCGGGCCGCACCAGCGGTCCCGGCCCGTGGGCGGCGCGGCTGGTGGCCTACGGGTTGCGGGTGCGGATTCCGCGGCAGGTCGCGGGCAGTGCCGAGTTCCGCGCGGTGCACGACGCGTTCTGCGACGTGGTGCTGCTGCGCACCCGGCGCGCCGGTGCTCCGGAAGAGCCGCGGGCCGAGCTCTCGGACAGCGTCGTGGTGCTGCAGCGGCACTTCGGGCAGTCGCGGGCGCGCGCGCTGGCGATGCTCGAGGACCTGCTGGCGTGGCGCGCGCACCGGTTCGAGGAGCTCACCGGGCCGGAACTTCCCGCGCTGCTGGCGGAATGCGCGGACGGGGCGGAGCGCGACGCGGTGCTGCGCTACGTCCAAGGCCTGCGGGACTGGTCCGCTGGCCTGCTGGCGTGCCGGCCGGACACCGTCGTGCCGACGGCCGGGCCACCGCGACCGGCACCGCGGCGCACCTCGAACCAGGTGCGGCTGCCCGAGTTCTTCATGCCCTTCGACACCCGGCGGAACCCGGGGCTGGACGCGGCCCGGCGGCACACCCGCGAGTGGGCCCGGGAGCACGGCCTGCTGCACGGCGCCAAGCCGTGGACGGCCGCCGCGTTCGACGCCGCGGACTACGCGCTGCTGGCGGCGCTGACCGAACCCGATGCGGCGGCGGACGAATTGGACGCGGCCGCCGACTGGCAGGTGTGGTCCTGGTACGCCGACGACCACCTGCTCGCACGCACCACCGGATTCCGGGACCGGCTCGCGGAACTGCTCCGCCGTGCACCGGAACCGCGGGAACCGTGGGAGCGGGCGCTGCTGGACCTGTGGCGGCGCACCACCGGCGGCCTGGAACCGCGGCGACGCCGCGAATTCGCGGTGCGGCTCGCGGAACGGTTCGACCACCGCCTCGCCGAGGTGCACGGGCCGGAGACGCCCGATCCGCTGGTGCTGCTCGCGTCCCGGCGGCGCAGCTGCGGCGCCGAGTTCACCGCCGCGCTGCTGCGGCACCGGCACGCCGAAGACCTGCCCGCCGAGCTGTTCACCGCCACCCCGATGCGAGTGCTGGTCGAGACGTTCGCCGAAGTCAGCGCCCTGCGCCACGACCTGTTCCGGTACCGGGCGGCTCCCGGCACGACGCGGGCGCCGAACGTGGTGGCGGCGGTGGCGGCGTTCCTCGGCTGCCGGCCGCAGCAGGCGGTGTCGCTCACCGACGACCTGTGCACGGCGCGGCTGCGGCGGTTCGAGTCGGTCGCGCACTGGGAACTTCCCGCGCTCAGCGGCGAATTCGACCTCGATGCGGCCTGCTGCGCACGGCTGGAGCGCTACGTGCGCGGCATGCAGCAGTGGATGGCGGGCGAGCTGCGGTGGGTCTCGGTCACCGGCCGCTACGCGGGCACCGGAGACCGGCCGCGCCGGGTGCGCCGCGCGCTCGGCCGACCCGGGCGTCCGGACGAGCGCTTCCTGCGCCGGGCGCCCGGCTAGTACCCCGGGCCGCCTCCCGGCCCGGTTCTTCCAGCAACGACAACGGGATTGGTGACTGCATGACCCGCGAGACCCACACCGAGGACCCCACGGACGCGGGTTCCGGCACTCGCCCCGCGCTCAGCCTGGGCACCGACGCGGCGCGGAACCTGTCGACCACGACGAAGACCCCGCCGCAGATGCAGGGCATCACGTCCCGCTGGCTGCAACGCACCCTGCCGTGGGTGGAGGCGAGCTCCGGCACCTTCCGGGTGAACCGCCGGTTGACCTACACCCTCGGCGACGGGCGCATCACGTTCGTCAGCACCGGGAAGCACGTGCAGGTGGTGCCGCAGGAACTGCGGGAACTGCCCGCGCTGCGCGAGTTCGACGACGCCGCGGTGCTCGGCGCGCTCGCCGACCGGTTCGTGCAACGCGAGTACGAGGCCGGCGCGGTCCTCGCCGAAGCGGGCGCACCCGTGGACCGGATCCTGCTGCTGGCGCACGGGAAAGCGCACAAGCTGACCCGCGGCGAGTACGGCGACGACGCGGTGCTCGGCATCCTCGCCGACGGGGACCACGCCGGTTCCGGACTGCTCCTCGACCCGGAATCGCGGTGGCCGCACACCGTGAAGACCGCCACGCCGTGCACGGTGCTGGAGCTGCGCGGCGACGTCCTGGCCGAGACCGCGGGCCGCGCCGACGGGCTGCGCGCCCACCTCGACGAGGTGCGGTCGCGTCCGGTGAAGACGCAGAACGAGCACGGCGAAGCCGAGATCGGCATCCACTCCGGGCACAGCGGGGAAGCGATGTTGGGCGGGACGTTCGTCGACTACGAGACCTCGCCGCGCGAGTACGAACTGGCCGTCGCCCAAGCGGTGCTGCGCGTGCACAGCCGGGTGTCCGACCTGTACAGCACGCCGATGGACCAGACCGAGCAGCAGCTGCGGCTCACCATCGAAGCACTCCGCGAACGCCAAGAACACGACCTGCTCAACAACCCCGACTTCGGACTCCTCCACAACGCAGACCTCTCCCAACGCATCCACACCCGCACCGGCCCACCCACCCCCGACGACCTCGACGAACTCCTCTCCAAGCGGCGCAAGACCCGGCTGGTGCTGGCGCATCCCCGGGCCATCGCCGCGTTCCGCCGCGAGTGCAACCGGCGCGGCGTGCTCCCCGACGTGGTGGAGGTCGAAGGCACCAGGGTCACCGGGTGGCGCGGGGTGCCGATGCTGCCCAGCAACAAGATCCCCGTCTCCGAGACCGGCACCACGTCGATCCTCGCGATGCGCACCGGCGCCGATGACAACGGCGTCGTCGGGTTGCGCCAGACCGGGATCCCCGACGAGCACGAACCCGGGCTGAACGTGCGGTTCATGGGGCTGGACGAGCACGCCGTGACGTCCTACCTGGTCAGCACCTACTACTCGGCGGCGGTGCTGGTCCCCGACGCGCTCGGCGTGCTCGAACACGTCGAGACCACCCGGTGAAGGAGCCGCGCAGATGACCGCACATGTGGACGAGGCACGACGGACGGTGGCCGACACGCTGCGCACCGGCCGGGAGCTGCTCGATCCGGCGCTGCGCGCCGCGGTCGGATCGCTGCCGGAGTCGATGCAGCGCATCGTCGGGCACCACTTCGGCTGGAGCGATGAGCACGGTGCACCGGTCGACGAGGACCAGGGCAAGGCGATCCGGCCCACCCTGGTGCTGCTCACCGGGCGGGGCGTCGGCGCCGAGACGCGGCAGGTGCTGCCCGCGGCGGTCGCCGTGGAGCTGGTGCACAACTTCTCGCTGCTGCACGACGACGTGATGGACGGTGACCTCACCCGGCGGCACCGGCCCACCGCCTGGCGGGTGTTCGGGTCCGGTCCGGCGATCCTCGCCGGGGACGCGCTGCTGACGCTCGCCGCGGAGGTGCTCACCAGCAGCGGGCATCCGGCGTCGCTCGCCGGGTTGAAGGAGCTCAACGCCACCGTGCTCGACCTGGTCGACGGGCAGAGCTCCGACATGTCGTTCGAACGGCGCACCGATGTGGCGCTGCCCGAGTGCCTCACGATGGTCGGGGCGAAGACGGGGGCGCTGCTCGGGTGCAGCTGCGCGCTCGGCGGGTTCTTCGGCGGTGCCGGGCCGGAACGGGTGGAGCACCTGCGGCGGTTCGGCTACCGGCTCGGCCTGGCGTTCCAGCTGGTCGACGACATCCTCGGCATCTGGGGGGATCCGGTGGTGACCGGGAAACCGGTGCACTCCGACCTGCGGAACCGGAAGAAGTCGCTGCCCGTGGTGGCCGCGTTGAACTCCGGGACGGCCGCCGGGCGGGAGCTCGGCGAGCTGTACTCGCGGGAGATGTCCGACCAGGACGCGGTGCGGGCGGCGCGGCTGGTGTCGGACTCCGGGGCGCGGGAGTGGAGCCGCGGGCACATCGCCACGTTGGAGGCCGAGGCGCTGCACCACCTCGACGCGGCCGCCCTCGACCCGGGGCCTGCCGCGGAGCTGGCCGCGTTGACGCGGATGTTGACGGGGCGGGAGTTCTGACCCGCCGCCCCTGCGCATGAGTGAACGGACCGTTCGTCCCGTCTAGTTGGGCGAACGGTCCGTTCACTCATGCCCGAAGCCGCCTCCGGGGGCCGCAGCGATGCCGATCACCGCGACCGCGTGATCTGAGTGAACGGACCGTTCGTCCGATCCAGCGAGACGAACGGTCCGTTCGCTCCGGACTCGGTGTGGCGGTGGGCGGGGAGGCGTGTCGGCGCCGGCCCGCGCCCACCTGCCCGGAGGTACGTGGGTGAACGGACCGTTCGTCCCGTCTAGTTGGACGAACGGTCCGTTCACTCCACCCGAGCTCAGTCCTCTTCGCCCTCGCCGTCGTCGTCGAGCACCTCGCCCAGCGCCATGCCGCCGAGTACGCCTGCGCCCGCTCCCAGCGCGGCCCCTGCCGCGACGCCGCCCCAGCCCGGACCGCTGCGCTGCTCCTCGTAGTGCTCGTGCTGCTCGGGGTGGCCACCGCCGAACATGCCGCCGCGCTGGGCGGCCTCCTCGAGCCAGCGGGTCACCTCCGCGACCCAGTCGGTCTGCTCGGCTTCGCCGTGGCTGCGGCGGAACCTCCCGAACGCGTCCTCGCCGGAGCGGAACGGCCCGCCGCGGCGGTCGGCTTCGAGCACGACGTGCAGGCCCTCGGCGTCGGCGACGAAGGTCAGCTCGACCTCGTTGATGCGGTCCCGGTACTGCTCGGGTGCGAAGAACTCGATCTCCTGGAACATCGGCAGCTGCTGGTCGATGCCGTGCAGCCGCCCGATCTCCAGGTCGGTCGACTTGAACTGGAAGCCGAGCGCGCCGAACGCGTCGAGCACCCTGGACTGCGAGGGCAGCGGGACCACGAACAGGCCGTCCAGATCACCCTTGTCCGCGCTCTTCGCGACGACCAGTTCGGTGCGCACCCCGAGTTCGACCCCGGGGAGCTGGGTGCCGTCGACGACGTTGATCGGGATCTCGGCGGGGACGGGGATCGCGAACGGGATCACCTTGTGCTCCCCGTCGCCGACGTGGAAACCCTCCGCGACGACGACCTGCAGGAACTCGATGGTGGCGTCGTGCTGCTCGTCGCCGCGCCCCACCTCGGCGCGGGCTTCGAAGGTGAGGACGATCCGCTCGATGTCGACTTCGTCGTCTGCGGTGACGCGGACCTCACCGGAGAGGGTCGAGCCCGGCTGGACGTGCGGTTCGGAGAACACCGTGTCGACGGTGGGGCCGCCGATTCCGAACGCCCGCAGCATCTTCTTGAACACCAACGCGACCTCCCAGTCGTTTCAAGATCATCATACGAGCCCTCACCCCGCACCCGATCTTGCCCTAATGTCCGTTTCGCCCGCCATCGCCGGGCCGCCGCACCGCGAAGATCCGCCGAATGCCGGAACGCCCGTCCCGGCACGGCACCCACCGCACCCGAAACCGAGTGAACGGACCGTTCGTCCCGTCTAGTTGGGCGAACGGTCCGTTCACTCCCGCCATCCACCGAGAGGGCGGGAGCGAGCCGACGGCCGTCCCCCGGCACCGCCACCGGAACCGGCCGGCCACCGCGGATCCCGAGTGAACGGACCGTTCGTCCAGCTCTACTGGACGAACGGTCCGTTCACTCACATCCGGTGGTGGGGTCGGGGGTGCCGGTGATGAGCTGGTCGCACCGCCCCGGCTGGCCACGGCCGTCGTGGCGGGGGACGGTGTTGACGCCGCGGCGGGTCGTTCGCGGTGACCGAACGCGAGGGAGTCGATGCATGACCGCGGGTCCGTTCCCCGAGCTGGCGAAAGCACTGCCCGAACTGGAGCACTGCTACCTGGACCTGCACCGCCACCCGGAGCTGGCGTTCGCGGAGCACCGCACCGCCGAGGTGGGCGCGCGGGCGCTGCGCGCGGCGGGTTGCGAGGTGACCACGGGCATCGGCGGCACCGGCGTGGTGGGCGTGCTGCGCAGTGGCGACGGTCCGACGGTGCTGCTGCGCGCCGACATGGACGGGTTGCCGCTGCGGGAGCAGACGGGCTTGGAGTACGCGAGCACGGAGGTCACCGACGACGGGGTGCCGGTGGCGCACGCCTGCGGCCACGACATGCACGTGACGTGGCTGCGGGGCGCGGCGCGAGTGCTGGCGGGCCGCCGGGAGGAGTGGTCGGGCACGGTCCTGTTCGTGCTGCAGCCGGCGGAGGAGCACGGCGGCGGCGCGCAGGCGATGGTGGCGGACGGCGTGTTCGACCGGTTCGGCACGCCGGACGTGGTGCTGGGCCAGCACGTCGGTCCGATGCCCGCGGGCCACGTGTTCACCCGCCCGGGGTTGACGATGTCGGCGAGCGATTCGGTGCACGTGCGGATGTTCGGCCGCGGCGGCCACGGTTCGCGACCGGAGACGACGGTGGACCCGGTGGTGCTGGCGGCGGCGACGGTGCTGCGGCTGCAGACGATCGTGTCGCGCGAGGTGGCGGCGACGGAGTCGGCGGTGGTGACGGTGGGCGCGCTGAACGCGGGCAGCAAGGACAACGTGATCCCGGACGAGGCGGAGTTGCAGCTGAGCATCAGGTCGTTCGCGGAGCCGGTGCGGACCCGGGTGCACGAGGCCGTGCGCAGGATCGTGCGCGCGGAGGCGGCGGCAGCGGGCGCTCCGCGCGAACCGGAGTTCACGGAGGTCGATTCCTACCCGGCGACGGTGAACGACGAGGCGGCCACGGAGTCGTTGACGGCCCGGTTCCGCGAGGTCTTCGGTGAGCGGCGGGTGCATCCGGCGCCGGTGGTGACGGGCAGCGAGGACTTCGGGGTGTTCGGTGCGGCGTGCGGGGCGCCGTCGGTGTTCTGGTTCGTCGGCGGGGTGGACGCGGAGCGCTTCGCGGCCGCGTCGGAGGCGGGTACGGCGGAGCAGGACGTGCCGTCGAACCATTCGCCGCAGTTCGCCCCGCAGCTGCACCCGACGCTGTCGGCCGGGGTGGAGACCCTGGTGGCGGCGGCGTTGCACCACCTGGACTGACCGCGCTCGGGTGACCTCCGCTCGGGTTCACGGCAGGCTCGCCCCAGGCCCCCGGCCCGGGTTACCGGAGCCTCGGTTTCCCGGTCCGGGTGCACCGCGGGTCTGGGTGCACCGCAGGTCCGGGTGCACCGCAGGTCCGGGTGCACCGCAGGTCCGGGTGCACCGCAGGTCCGGGTGCACCGCAGACCCGAACTCACCGCGGCGGATCCAGGTTCACACCGCAGCCCCGCACTCACCAGAACCCCGGCCCCGCCCCCACCATCACCGCCGAGGCGGCAGCGGCAGGAACCCGCTGGTGCGCTCGACGTAATCGGCGTACGCGGGCCGCCGTTCCCGCATCCCCTTCTCCAGCAGCGGTTTCCCGGTGCCGCGCGCGAGCAGCCAGGTCATGACGAGCGGCGAGAGCAGCGTCGCCGCCCCGACCCAGCTGTGGCAGGCCAGCAGGTACAGCCCCCACCACACGCAGGCGTCCCCGAAGTAGTTGGGATGCCGGGTGTACCGCCACAGCCCGCGGTCCAGGACGCGCCCGGAGTTGGCGGAGTCGGCGCGGAACCGGCTGAGCTGCGCGTCGCCCACGGTCTCGAAGCCGAATCCGAGCAGCCACACCACCACCCCGGCCCAGCCGAGCACTCCGAGCTCGCCGGGGAAGGCGATGGCGGCTTGCACGGGCAGCGACACGAACCACATCACGAGCCCCTGCACCAGGTACACGCGCAGGAACATGAGCAGTCCGACCCGCTCGCCGTAGCGCTGCGCCATCTCCTGGTAGCGGCCGTCCTCCGCCTTGCCGGAGTTGCGGTAGTGCAGGTGCGTGGACAGCCGCACCCCCCACACGACGGTCAGCGCGGTGGCGGTCCACCCGGCGGCGGACCCGGTTCCGGTGAACGCGCAGCAGAGCGCGATCACCGCGAATCCGGCTCCCCACACCGAGTCGATGGTGTCGTAGCGCTTGCGCCACCGGGCGATGCCGTAGGTGACGAGCACGGTGGCCAGCGCCGCGGCGGGGGCGACGAGGAAGGCGTTCATCGGGCGGCTCCGGCGAGCGCGGTGGCGGCACCTCGTCCGTCCACTGTGGTCTTGGTGGCGAGGATCTGGTTGACGCCCATGCGGTTCTCCTCGAACGCGAGTCCGCCACCGGCGAGGTAGAGCCGCCAGATGCGGACCTGTTCGGCTCCGAGCAGCGCGACGGCCCGCTCCTGGTCGCGGTCGAGCGTCCGCGCCCATTCTTCGACGGTGCGGGTGTAGTGCTCGCGCATGGCCTGCACGTCGCGGACCTCCAGCCCGGCGCGTTCGAGGTGGTCGAGGGTGCGGCCGATGGGCACCATGCTCATGTCGGCGGCGATGTAGGCCTCGATGAACGCGCCGCCACCGGGGGCGTCACCCGCCCGGGACATCTGCTGGATGAGCAGGTTCCCACCGGGCCGCAGCATGCGGTGCAGGGTGGCCGCGTACACCGGGTACTGGGCTTCGCCGACGTGCTCGCCCATTTCGACGGAGGCGACGGCGTCGAACGGTTCGCCGTCGATCTCCCGGTAGTCCTGCAGCCGCACGTCGACCTTCCCGCGGAGGCCGAGCTCGTCGATGCGGCTCTGGATGTGCGCGGCCTGCTGCGCCGACAGGGTGACGCCGGTGGCGTGCACCCCGTGGTGCAGGGCGGCGTGCAGGATGAGCGATCCCCAGCCGCAGCCGACGTCGAGGAGCCGGTCGCCGTCGCCGAGCCGCAGCTTGCGGCAGATCAGGTCGAGCTTGTCCCGCTGCGCTTCGGCGAGCCCGTAGTCCGCGCCGTCCCCCGTCCAGTACCCGGACGAGTAGGCCATGCTGGGGTCGAGCAGCAGTTCGTAGAACTCGTTGCCGGTGTCGTAGTGGTGGGCGATCACCGCGCGGTCCCGGGACCGGCTGTGCAGCCTGCCCGCGAGCTTCGCCTCCCCGGCGGGCGGCGCGGGCCGGAGCCCGACGGCGCCGAGCGCGACGGCTTCGCCCAGCAGCCGCCGCCACTGCGCGGGACCGAACCGCACCGCGCGGGTGCGCTGCGCGCGGATCGCCGACCAGCAGCGGCGGAGCCCGTCGGTGAGGTCGCCGCGCACTTCGAGGTCACCGCTGACGTAGGCGCGGGCGAGGCCGAGCTCCCCGGGCCGGTACAGCACGTGCCGCAGGGCGCGGCGGTTGCGCAGCACCACGCGCGGCCCGTCCTCGGGTCCTGCGGTGCTGCCGTCCCAGGCGGTGAGCCCCACCGGCAGCGGGATGCCGATGAGGTCGCGCACGGCGCGTTCGATCCGGTGGGCCGCTCCGCGCGGCTTGCGCTGTTCGGACACACGAACCCCTTCCTTGGTCTGCTGCGGTGCGTTCGGAGCGCGGCCACCCGCGGATCGGTCGTTGTGATCCGACGCACATCGACCAAACCGGTTCGGGTGGTGTTCCGAACCGGGGACATGCAGATCCAGCAGCGTCCCGGAGATCCGCCGGGGAGGCACGAGCGGCGGCCGTCGGTGCGCGTCCTGCGGTCCCGCGCGGACGAGCCGCGGACGGTGGTCCTCGTGCTGCACGGCGGGCGCGCCACCAGCGACGAACCGGTGCGCACCCATCAGCTCGCCTACCAGCGGATGCACGCGGTGGCGCGGTCGGTGCGGCGGGCCGCGGCGGGTAGCGCGGTGCACGTGTGGTTGCTGCGCAACCGGGTCCGGGGCTGGAACGAGCCGCGGCTGGACGCGCTGGCCGACGCCCGGTGGGCGTTGCGGCGCGTCGAGGAGCAGCACCCGGGCGCCCGGGTGCTGCTGGTCGGGCATTCGCTCGGCGGCCGGGTCGCGTTGCGGCTGGCGGGCGAGGAGCGGGTGCGCGGGGTGTGCGCGCTGGCGCCGTGGGTGGAGCCGGGCGAGCCGGTGGAGCAGCTCGCGGGCTGCGAGGTGCTGATCGCGCACGGCGATGCCGACCGGGTCACCTCGCCCGCCGAGTCGGCCGATTTCGCGCGCCGCGCGCTGCAGCTGCCGAGCCCGCCTGCGTTGACGTACGTGCGCGTGCCCGGCGCGGGCCACGCCATGCTGCGCCGCTGGACCGAGTGGGAGGCGCTGACGAGGCGTTTCGCCCGCGCACTGATCGTCGAGGAGGAGCTGCGATGAGCGGCACCGTGGCCGTGGTCGGCGCCGGGGTTTCCGGGCTCACCGCCGCGTACCTGTTGCAGCGCAACCACCGGGTGCTGCTGTTCGAGGCCGACGACCGGCTGGGCGGGCACGCGCACACGCACCGGTTGCGCAGCGCGGACGGGCGCGTGGTGCCGGTGGACAGCGGGTTCATCGTGCACAACGAGCGCACCTATCCGAACCTGCTTCGGCTGTTCGGGGAGCTGGGGGTGCGGACCGCGGAGACCGAGATGTCGATGAGCGTGTCCTGCGACGGGTGCGGCCTGGAGTACGCGGGGGCGCGGCGGCTGGACGGGTTGTTCGCGCAGCGCGGCAATGTGGTGCGCCCGCGCTACCTGGCGATGCTGGCGCAGGTGGTCCGGTTCCACCGGGCCGCGAACCGGCTGCTGGACGAGCCGGGCGAGTCGGCGGACTCGGTGACGTTGGGCGATTTCATGGGGAGTCAGGGGTTCTCGCGGTACTTCGTGGACCATTTCGCGCTGCCGCTGGTGTCCGCGGTGTGGTCGGCGGACTTCGAGGTGAGCAAGCGGTACCCGGCGCGCTACCTGTTCGAGTTCCTGCGCCACCACGGCATGTTGTCGGTGGGCGATTCGCCGACGTGGCGCACCGTCTCGGGTGGTTCCGCCGAGTACGTGTCGCGCGCGGCGCAGCGGCTGTCGGCGGTGCACGTGAGCACCCCGGTGCGGTCCGTGTCGCGGTTCCCGGACCGGGTGGAGGTCCGCGACGCGCAGGACCGGGTGCACGAGGTGGACCGGGTGGTGCTGGCCTGCCACGCCGACCAGTCGCTGGCGCTGCTGGCCGATCCGACTCCGGCGGAGGCGAAGGTGCTGGGTGCGTTCGGCTATTCGGAGAACGAGACGTGGCTGCACACCGATGCGGGCGTGCTGCCGCGCGCGGCGGGCGCGCGGGCGTCGTGGAACCACCACAAGCCGAGCTGCGCCGCCGATCCGGGGCACGTGCTGGTCAGCTACGACATGAACCGGTTGATGCGGCTGGCGGAACCGGAGGACTACCTGGTGACGCTGAACCCGGCGGGCCGGGTCCGCCCGGAGCGGGCGCTGGCCCGGATGCACTACCGGCACCCGATCTACACGCCGGATTCCGTTGCGGCGCAACGACACCTGCCCGAGCTGGGCGATGCGCGCACCCGCTTCGCCGGCGCCTACCACGGGTGGGGGTTCCACGAGGACGGCTGCGCCAGCGGGGTGCGCGCCGCCGAGGCGTTCGGGGCGGGCTGGTGAGCGCCGCGGCCGTTCCGGCGCTGTACCACGGGGACGTGGTGCACGTCCGGCACGGCGACGCCGGGAACCGGTTCCGGCATCCGCTGTACACGTGGCTGGTCGACCTGGACGCGCTGCCCCGGCCGCCGTGGTGGCTGCGCCCGCTGGCGCGGTTCGACGCGCGCGACCACCTGGGCGATCCGCGGCGCGGCATCCGGGAGAACCTGGAGCGCTGGCTGGCGTTGCGCGGGGTCGAGCTGGACGGTGGCCGGGTGCTGATGCTGGCGCACGCCCGCGTCCTCGGGCACGTGTTCAACCCGATCACCGTGTACTGGTGCCACCGGCTCGACGGTTCGGTGCGCTGCGTCGTCGCCGAAGTGCACAACACCTACGGGGAACGGCACGCCTACCTGCTGCACCCCGACGAATCCGGTCGGGCCGAGGTGGGCAAGGAGTTCTACGTGTCCCCGTTCCTGCCGGAGCACGGCCGCTACGAGATGCGGGTCCGCCCGCCCGGCGAACGCCTGCACCTGCGGATCCGGCTGCGCGACGAGCACCGGCCGCTGCTGACCGCGGTGTTCACCGGAGTCCGCGAACCCGCGACCACCCGCGCGGTGGTGCGGGCCGCGCTGCGCCGCCCGCTGGTGCCGCAGCGGGTGTCCGCGCTGATCCGCAAGCACGGGATCTCGTTGTGGCTGCGCGGGTTCCGCATCGTCCCCCGACGTCCCCACCTGCACCAGGAAGGCATCCGATGAGCATCACCGTCCAACCCGCCACCCAACTGGGACCGTGGGATTCGATCGGGCCCGCCCCGCACTCGCCGGTGCGCGCGCACTTCGCCGAACGGCTGTTCCGGTACGCGGTGCGGAACCTGCCGGTCCGCGTCGCCCTCGCCGGCGGGGAGCGGATCGGCGCGGGCGGGCCGGGCTCGCCGCTGATGCGGATCCTCGACCCGGCCGCGTTCTTCCACCGGCTCGGCGCCGACTCGAAGATCGGGTTCGGCGAGTCGTTCGTGGCCGGGGAGTGGGACAGCCCGGACCCGGCGGAGCTGCTCACCCCGTTCGCCGAACGCCTCGCGAACCTGGTGCCCGCACCGCTGCAGACCCTCCGGCGCTGGGTCGACGCGCCCAAACCGGGTGCGGAGCGCAACACCACCAGCGGCTCGCGGCGCAACATCGAACGGCACTACGACCTGTCCAACGACGTGTTCGCCGCGTTCCTCGACGAGACCATGACCTATTCGTCGGCGATGTTCACACCCGGCACCGACGACCTCGCCGACGCGCAGCGCACCAAGATGGACCGGGTCCTCGACCTCGCCGGGGTCCGCTCCGGAACCCGGCTGCTGGAGATCGGCACCGGTTGGGGCGCGCTCGCGATCCGCGCCGCCTCGCGGGGCGCGCAGGTCACCACCCTCACCCTGTCCGCCGAGCAGAAGGAGCTCGCCGAGAAGCGCATCGCCGCCGCCGGGCTCACCGACCGCGTCGACGTGCAGCTGCGCGACTACCGGCACGCGGAGGGCGGCTACGACGCGATCATCAGCGTCGAGATGATCGAAGCGGTCGGCTCCGAGTACTGGCCCGGCTACTTCGCCGCGCTGGACCGGCTGCTCGTGCCCGGCGGCCGCATCGGGTTGCAGGCCATCACCATGCCGCACGACCGGATGCTCGCCAGCCGCCGCTCGCACACCTGGATCCACAAGTACATCTTCCCCGGCGGCGAGATCCCCTCCCTGCGAGCGATCGAAGAGACCGTGCGCGACCACACCGGTCTGCGCGGCACCGGGCGTCACTCGTTCGGGCCCGACTACGCGGCCACGCTGCGGGCCTGGGGCGACACGTTCCAGCACCGCTGGGACGACATCGCCGCGCTCGGCTTCAGCGAACGGTTCCGCCGCACCTGGGAGTTCTACCTCGCCTACAGCGAAGCCGGCTTCCGCTCCGGGTACCTCGACGTGTGGCAGCTCGGCTTCCGCAAACCCGCCTGACCACGCCGCCCGACCAGCGGCGGTGCACACTCGGCACGATCCCGGTGAAGGGACCCGGCATGCAGGAACGACCGCACTCCAGACCGCAGCGGTGGACACCGCCGCCCGACGAGGGGCCCGACGCGCGGGCGCTCATCGCCGAGGTCGCCAAAGGTGACGAACGCGCCTTCGAGCAGCTCTACGACCTGCTCGCGGGCTCGCTGCTCGCCATGATCCAGCGAGTGGTGCGCGACGCCGCCCAATCCGAAGAGGTCGCGCAGGAAGTCCTCGTCGAGGTGTGGCGCAGCGCCACCCACTACCGGCCGGAACTCGGCAGCGTGCAGACCTGGGTGTTCACCCTCGCGCACCGGCGCGCCGTCGACCGCGTCCGCTCCGCCCAAGCCGGGCGGGACCGCGAAGCCCGCGTCGGCGCCCAGCAGCACGGCCGACCGTTCGACGAGGTCAGCGAATCCGTCACCACCCGGTGGGAGCAGCGGCAGGTGCGGCGCTGCCTCACCGCCCTCACCGAGCTGCAGCGGGAATCCGTGCTGCTCACCTACTACCGCGGCTACACCTACCGGGAAGCCGCCGGCCTGCTCGAAGCGCCCGCGTCCACCGTGAAGACCCGGCTGCGGGACGGGCTGATCCGACTGCGCGACTGCCTGGGGGTGGGCCGATGAGCACCGACCTGGCCACGTTGACCGGCGCTTATGCCGTCGACGCGCTGCCCGACGACGAACGCGCCGAGTTCGAGGCGCACCTGACCAGCTGCGAGGACTGCCGCCGCGAAGTCCTGGAGCTGCGCGAAGCCGCGGCCCGGCTCGGCTCGGCCGAACACGCCACGCCGCCCGACACGCTCAAGCAGCGGGTGCTCGCCGAGATCGCCCAGACCCGGCAGGACCCGCCGCCGCCCGCCGACCTCGCCGCGCACGCCGCCAAGCGCCGCCGCCGGTACTCGTGGGCGACCCGGCTCTCCGTCGCGGCTGCCGCCGTCGGCGTCGCCCTCGCCGCCGTGTTCGGCGTCGTCGCCGTCCGCGCCCAGCAGGAACTCGACGCCGCCCGCGACCGGATGACCACCGCCGGGGCGCGCGGAGCCGAGATCTCCGCCATGTTGCAGGCCCCCGACGCCCAGGTGATCAACATGCCCGGGCCGGGCGGGATGCGCGCCACCACCGTGCTGTCCCACGAACAAGGCAAGGCGATGTTCATGGCGAGCGGCATGGCACCGCCGCCCGACGATCGCGCCTACCAGGTGTGGTTCATCGAACCGGGCGGCACCGCCACCTCCGCGGGCATGCTCGCCGCGGCCGGCACCGAACCCCTCGTCGCCACCATGCCCCCCGACACCGCCCACCTGGGCGTGACGGTGGAACCGGCGGGTGGCTCACCGGCGCCCACGACGGCGCCGATCCTCATGCTCCCCACCACCTGACCCGAGTGAACGGACCGTTCGTCCGACGCTTTCGGAGTGAACGGACCGCTCGTCCCATCTAGTTGGGCGAACGGTCCGTTCACTCACGTCGAGTCGGGGCGCGGCCGGCGGCGGGGGCTGTCCCGGAACGCCCCGCCGTTCCCCGCTCCCCGTTCCCGAGTGAACGGACCGTTGCTCCCACCTTTCGAAGTGAACGGACCATTCGTCGCATCTAGTCGGTCGAACGGTCCGTTCACTCATCTCCGGGTGTGGCGGTGGCCGGGGCTCTGGAGCGCCGGGTGAACGGCCCGTTCGTCCGGATAGATCGGTCGAACGGTCCGTTCACTCCGGGTGGGTGGGGTGGCAGGGGGCTCCTTCGGAGGCCGAGCCGACCAGGGCCGCGTACTTCGCCAGGACGCCGGTGCGGAGCGTCGGGCGAGGTTTGCTCCAGGCGGCTCGGCGGTCGGTCAGTTCTGCGTCGGAGACCTGGAGGTCCAGGGTCCGCGCGGCGAGGTCCAGGTGGATCGGATCGCCGTCGCGGATCAGCGCGATCGGCCCGCCGTCCGCGGCTTCGGGAGCGACGTGGCCGATGCACAGGCCGGTGGTGCCGCCGGAGAACCGTCCGTCGGTGAGCAGCAGCACGTCCTTGCCCAGCCCGGCTCCCTTGATCGCGCCCGTCACCGCCAGCATCTCCCGCATCCCGGGCCCACCGCGCGGACCCTCGTAGCGGATCACCACCACGTCCCCCGGTCCCAGCGTTCCCTGCTCGACCGCGTCCATCGCGCCTTGTTCCCCGTCGAACACGCGGGCCGTCCCGCTGAACGTGCTGGTGTCGAACCCGGCGCTCTTCACGACGGCGCCCTGCGGGGCGAGCGAACCGCGCAGGATCGTCACGCCGCCCGTCGGGTGCAGCGGGTTCGACAGCTGCCGCAGCACCTCCCCGTCCAGCTCGGGCGGGTCGAGCTCCGCCAGGTTCTCGGCGAGCGTGCGGCCGGTGACGGTGAGGCAGTCGCCGTGCACCAGCCCCGCGTCGAGCAGCGCCTTCAGCACCACGGGAACGCCGCCGATCCGATCGACCGCGGGCATCACGTGCCTGCCGAACGGCTTCACGTCGGCCAGGTGCGGAACCCGGTCGCCGATCCGGTTGAAGTCCTCCAGCCGCAGGTCCACTTCGGCTTCGCGGGCGATGGCCAGCAGGTGCAGCACCGCGTTGGTCGACCCGCCGAACGCCATCACCACGGCGATGGCGTTCTCGAACGCTTCCTTGGTGAGGATGTCCCGAACCGTCAACCCTCGTTCCAGCAGGCCCACCACCGCCCGACCGGCGTCGCTAGCGCTCGTGTCGCGGCGCCGGTCCACCGACGGCGGGCTCGCCGAGCCGGGGAGCGACATGCCGAGCGCTTCCGCGGCGCACGCCATCGTGTTCGCCGTGTACATCCCGCCGCAGGCACCTTCACCCGGGCAGATGGCGCGTTCGATGCGCTCCACCTCGTCCTCGCCGATGAGACCCCGCGCGCACGCACCGACCGCTTCGAACGCGTCGATGATCGTCACTTCTCGGCCGTCCACCTTCCCCGGCATCGTCGACCCCGCGTAGACGAACACCGAGGCGAGGCCCAGCCGTGCCGCGGCCATCAGCATGCCGGGCAGGCTCTTGTCGCAGCCGGCGAGCAGCACCGAGCCGTCGAGCCGTTCGGCCTGCATGACCGTCTCCACCGAGTCCGCGATGATCTCGCGGGACACCAGGGAGTAGTGCATGCCGACATGACCCATCGAGATCGCGTCGGACACGGAGATCGTGCCGAACTCCATCGGGAATCCGCCGGCCGCGCGCACCCCGTCCTTGCCCGCCTGCGCCAATCGTTGCAGCGACAGGTTGCACGGGGTGATCTCGTTCCACGACGAGGCCACCCCGATCTGAGGTTTGGCGAAGTCCTCGTCGCCCATGCCGACCGCTCGCAACATGCCGCGCGCGGGAGCCCGTTCGACCCCGTCGGTGACGTCGCGGCTGCGTGGTTTCAGGTCCGGTTCGCTGTGCTCGCCATTACTCATCCGGCCGACTCTAACCCCGGTGGCATCCTCGGACCTGGCACCGAACCCGTCTCCGGACATGACGAAGGCCCGGCTCCCGGGAGGTGTCACCACCACCCAGGAACCAGGCCCTGGAAATGCAGGAACGCCCCGGAACCAAGTTCCGGGGCGTTCCCCTCTTTACGAGTATTGTCGGCGGTGTCCTACTCT